>NZ_JBIAFD010000005.1:185680-463873 GCF_042869095.1 Streptomyces sp. NPDC007264 | reverse complement strand
GTTGATAGGCCGGATCTGGAAGCCTGGTAACAGGTGGAGGTGACCGGTACTAATAGGCCGAGGGCTTGTCCTCAGTTGCTCGCGTCCACTGTGTTAGTTCTGAGGCAACGAACCGTTGCCGGCTTTGAGCTGAACACACAATTGAAGAGTGTGCTTGTTCGCTCGAAACCATTAGGGTTTCGGTGGTCATAGCGTGAGGGAAACGCCCGGTTACATTCCGAACCCGGAAGCTAAGCCTTACAGCGCCGATGGTACTGCAGGGGGGACCCTGTGGGAGAGTAGGACACCGCCGAACAATCTTTGGAGGACCCTTGGTCCCAGCGACTTGCTGGGACCAAGGGTCCTTTTCTTTTTCCCGGAGCTCACCCGGGTACCCGGGTGAGCGAGAATGACTTGCGGTACCGAAGACAGGAGTCACCGATGTCCACCAACTCTCCCGACGAGCGTCCTGCGCGCGACCAGCGCCGGCGGGACAGCGGTGACCGCGGGGGCTATCGCGGGGGTCCGCGTCGCAGCGACGACCGTGGTGGCTACGGTGACCGGGGTGGGTATGGCCGCCGTGACGACCGAGGCAGCGACGATCGCGGTGGCTTCCGCCGTGACGACCGCCGTGACGACCGAGGCAGCGACGATCGCGGTGGCTTCCGTCGTGACGACCGAGGCGGCGACAATCGCGGTGGCTTCCGTCGTGACGACCGTCGTGACGACCGCCGTGACGGCCGAGGCGGCGACGATCGCGGTGGCTTCCGCCGTGACGACCGCGGTGGGTACGGACGCCGCGATGACGACCGTGACCGCGGGTTCCGCCGTGACGACCGTCGTGA
Source organism: Streptomyces sp. NPDC007264 (assembly GCF_042869095.1). NCBI lineage: Bacteria > Bacillati > Actinomycetota > Actinomycetes > Kitasatosporales > Streptomycetaceae > Streptomyces > Streptomyces sp. NPDC007264. The sequence continues at coordinate 463,049 of NZ_JBIAFD010000005.1, read as the reverse complement.
CGACCGTGACCGCGGTGGACGCCCCGGCTTCCGGCGCGACGACCGGCCGACCGGTCCCCGCCGTGACGATCGCGACCGCGGCTTCCGCCGCGACGGCGACCGCCCCGCTTTCCGCCGCGATGACCGTCGTGACGACCGTGGCGGGCACGTGCGCCGTGACGACGACCGGGACCGTGGGTTCCGTCGTGATGACCGCCGTGACGACCGTGGCGGGTATCCGCGTCGTGATGATGACCGGGATCGTGGGTTCCGTCGTGACGACCGTCGCGACGATCGCAGGGACGACCGTGGCGGATACGCGCGCCGTGACGACCAGCGCGGTGGGTACGGCCGCCGTGACGACCGTCGCGACGACCGGCGTGACGACCGTCGCGGTGACGAGCGCGGTGGCTTCCGCCGTGACGACCGAGGGGGATACGGGCGCCGGGACGACGACCGTGACCGCGGCTTCCGGCGGGACGACCGCGGTGCCCGTGGACGCGACGACAGCCGCGGTGACCGCGGCGGCTTCCGTGGACGGGACGAGCGTGGTGCGCGTGGCCCCCGTCGAGAGGAGCGCGGCAGCCGTCCTGGTGGCTTCCGTGGCCGCGACGACCGACGCGGTGGCGGCCAGTTCCGTGAGGAGCGGGAGCGCGACCGCGAGCCGATCAAGCGGCTGCCGATCCCGGAGGACGTCACGGGCGAGGAGATCGACAAGGATGTGCGGCAGGAACTGCAGAGCCTGCCCAAGACGCTCGCCGACGACGTCGCCAAGAACCTGGTGATGGTCGCCCGGCTCATCGACGAGGACCCCGAAGGCGCGTACGGGTACTCGAAGGTGGCGCTGCGTCTCGCGTCCCGTGTCGCCGCGGTGCGTGAGGCGGCCGGTTTCGCCGCCTACGCCAGCCAGAAGTACGGGGAGGCGCTCGCGGAGTTCCGTGCCGCTCGGCGCATGACCGGGAACCTCGACCTGTGGCCGGTCATGGCCGACTGCGAGCGGGGTCTCGGCCGGCCCGAGAAGGCGCTGGACATGGCCGGTGCGCCCGAGGTGCAGAAGCTCGACAAGGCAGGCCAGGTCGAGATGCGGCTGGTGGCGGCCGGCGCACGGCGGGACATGGGGCAGCTCGACGCCGCCATCGTGACGCTGCAGAGCCCGGAGCTGGCCTCGAACTCCGTCCAGCCGTGGACCGCGCGGCTGCGGTACGCGTACGCCGACGCGTTGCTCGCCGCCGAACGGGAGAGCGAGGCGCGCGAGTGGTTCGCCAAGGCCGTCGAGTCGGACAAGGACGGCACTACGGACGCCTCGGACCGGCTCGCCGAACTGGACGGCGTGGAGTTCGTCGACGCGCTCGACGAGAGCACGGGTGACGAGGACGGCACCGACGGCGGCTCCGAGGACGAGAAGGGCTGACCCCGGGGCCGTTCACCGCACTCAGAGCGCGTCGGGAGGCGTCAGGGCGCGCAGCACCAGCCCTGACGCCGGCTTCGGGCCGAACGACGTCGACTTCCGCGGCATCGTGACGCCCTGCCGGGCCAGTTCGCGCACGACGTCCTCGCGGACCGGATGCAGCAGAACGGCCGTGCCCCCGTCGCGCTCCGCCTTCTCGACCGTGGCGGCCGTGTCGTGGATGTACGCGATGTGCTCGGGAGAGTCAGGGATGTGCCAGACCTCCTCCAGGAGCGCGGCGTGCAGGACCGTCGCGTCCAACGTGCGCCAGGCATCCGGGCGGTCAGCCGGAACCGTACGGGCCAGCAGGTCCGGGGACGGCTGGTCGACGAGGTGGAAGGCACCGTCGCCGGCGAGCAGGAAGGCGTTGCCGGCGCGGGCCGCCTCGGCCAGCGCGTCCAGTGCGTCGGCGAGAGGGACGCGCAGGTCGCGCACCCGGAACAGACCCGTGAGCGTGGACAGCGCGTCGGCCACCGGCAGACGGTGCAGGAGGCGGTGGATGGCGCGCACCCGCAGGGGGTAGCGGGCGGTGTCCACCAGGAGGACCAGGCCGTAGTCCCAGGGGCTGGGGGAGGCGTGCTCCGCGCGCAGCCGCAGATACGTCGCCCAGCGGTGGTGGCCGTCGGCGATCATCGCCTGGTGCCGGGTCAGATCCCTCTGGACCTCGCTGATCTCGGCCGGATCCGTGACCGCCCAGAGGCGGTGGTCGAATCCGTCCTCCGTCGTCGTGCACACCAGCGGGGAGCGCCCGGAGGTGCGCTCGATGACGGCCGTCGCGCCGGTCCCGGGCCCGTCGCCGCGGTAGGTGAGCAGCAGGGGTTCGAGGTTGGCGCGGGTTGCACGCATCAGGGCCGCGCGGTCGGCGACGATGTGCGGCATGACGTCCTCGTGGGGCAGCACGACGCCGGCCGAGGGCTCGGACACCCGCAGGGCGCCGATGACGCCGCGTTGCAGGAGTCCGTCGCCGCGCTGCTCGTAGACGTAGAAGCCGGGCTCGGAGTCGGCGGTCAGCACGCCTTCGGCGAGCCAGCGGTGCAGGGTGTGTGCGGCCTGTTCGTTGCGCGCAGCGGGGGTGGGCGCCTGCGGGAGGATCAGGCGGACGATGTTGTGCGGATCGGCCGACTCCAGGTGGTGCAGCCCGTCGGGCCGTACGACGACGTCGTAGGGCGGGGAGGTGACCGCGGCGAGGCTGCGGACGCGGTCGGGGTTGTAGCGCAGGCCCCGGAAAGGGGTCAGGTCGAGGCCCATGCGCGTCGGTACGTCCCTGGGACCTGCAGTCTTCATTGATGCATGGTAAGTGCGCCGATGCCATGCGCGATGATCGGGGAAAGCGAGCGAACGAGGAGCGATGCACAATGAGCCAGACCGTCAGGACGCGGCCCGAGGCCAGCGTGCGGCCCCTGAGCGAGGCGTACGACACGGCCCTGCTCGACCTGGACGGGGTGGTGTATGCGGGAGGGAACGCGATCGCGCACGCCGTGGACTCGCTCGGCGCCGCCCGCGCGGCCGGGATGCATCTGGCGTACGTCACGAACAACGCCCTGCGCACCCCGGAGGCGGTGGCCGCGCACCTCACGGAACTGGGGATACCGGCCCATGCCTCGGACGTGGTCACATCGGCGCAGGCGGTCGCCAGGCTCATCAGCGAGGAGGTGCCGGCCGGAGGGCGCGTGCTGGTCGTCGGCGGTGAGGGGCTGCGTGCCGCGCTGCGGGAGCGGGGGCTGGAACCCGTCGAGTCGGCCGACGACGACCCGGTGGCGGTCGCACAGGGGTACGGCGGGCCGGAGCTTCCCTGGGGGCGGTTCGCGGAGGCGTCCTACGCCGTCGCGCGCGGGGTGCCGTGGTTCGCGTCCAACACCGATGTGACGATCCCGAGTGCGCGGGGGATCGCGCCGGGCAACGGCGCGGCCGTGGAGGTGGTACGCCTGGCGACCGGCGCGGAGCCGCGGGTGGCGGGCAAGCCGCTGCCGCCGATGCACCGGGAGACGGTTCTGCGGACCGGCGCCGAGCGGCCGCTGGTCGTCGGGGACCGGCTGGACACGGACATCGAGGGCGCGTTCAACGGCGACGTCGACTCGCTGCTCGTCCTCACGGGGGTGACGGACGGGGCCCGACTGCTCGCCGCCGCGCCGCACCACCGGCCGACGTACGTCGACGCGGACCTGCGCGGGCTGCTGGCCGGGCAGCCGGAGGTGGCCGCGGCCGGCGGCGGTTTCCGGTGCGGTGGCTGGACGGCGGCCGCGGGCGCGCAGCGGCTGCAACTGGAGGGGGAGGGTGAGGCCCTGGACGGGCTGCGGGCGCTGTGCGCGGCGGCCTGGACGGTGGCGGGCGACGGCTCCTGCACGCTGGACGGGGGCAAGGCGCTGGCGCGACTGGGGTTGTGAGCCGTACGGCGGCCACGGGCACCACCTCGCGGGCAAGGGTAGGCTAACCTAACTTCGTGTTGGTTGACGCTCCCACCGAACCATGCGCGGGCACGGGCGCCGCGCCTCCGATCCACCGGGCGGCACGGCCCCTCGGGCTCCTGGCCTCGGCGCTGATCCTTACGCTGGTCGCGCTGGCGAGCGTCGCGATCGGGGCCAAGGATCTCTCGCCGGCCCAGGTCTGGCACGGCCTGGCGCACGACTCGGGGACGTACGCCGACATCGTCGTCGGCGACCGGTTGTCGCGCACGTCCCTCGGACTGCTCGCCGGGGCCGCGCTCGGCCTCTCCGGCGCCGTCCTCCAGGCGCTCACCCGCAATCCGCTGGCCGACCCCGGCCTGCTCGGCATCAACGCGGGCGCGTCCGCCGCCGTCGTCACCGCCCTCACCTGGTTCGGCGTCACCAGCCTCAGCGGTTACGTCTGGTTCGCCTTCCTGGGCGCCGCCGCCGTCGGGACCCTGGTGTGGTTCCTCGGCGGCGGCCGCGGCGCCACACCGGTGCGGCTCGCGCTCGCCGGCACCGCGATCAGCGCCGCGCTCTACGGCTATCTCCAGGCCGTGATGATCACGGATGACGCGGCGCTCGGCACGATGCGCTTCTGGACGGTCGGCTCGCTGGCGTCGGCCACCGACGCGACCATCAGCCAGGTCCTGCCGTTCCTCCTGGCCGGCACGGTCCTCGCGCTGGCCCTCGCCCGGCCCCTGAACGCGGTGGCGATGGGCGACGACACCGCCCGCGCCCTGGGCGCCCACCTGGGCCGCACCCGCGCCCTGGCCATGGCCGCCGCCACCGTCCTGTGCGGGGCGGCGACCGCCGCCTGCGGGCCGATCGTCTTCGTCGGGCTGATGGTCCCGCACGCGGTACGGTCCTTCACCGGCCCCGATCTGCGCTGGATCCTGCCGTACGCGGCCGTCCTGTCGCCCGTGCTGCTGCTGGGCGCCGATGTCGTGGGCCGCGTCGTCGCCCGGCCCGCCGAGCTGCAGGTCGGCATCGTGACCGCGGTCATCGGCGGCCCGCTCTTCGTCCTCCTCGTACGCCGACGCAGGACGGCGCAGCTGTGAAGATCCCCCGCACCCCCGTCCTGCGCGTCCGGGGCGGCCTGTCCGTCCGGATCGACCTGCGCGCCCTCGCGGTCGTCGCCCTGCTCCTGGCCACCGCGCTCACCGCGAGCGTCCTGCTGATCGGCACCGGGGACTTCCCGATCCCCGCGAAGGACGTCGTCAGGGCACTGGCCGGCCATGGCAGCGCGGGCCAGGAGTTCGTCGTCACCGAGCTGCGGCTGCCGCGCGTCCTCGTCGGGCTGCTGGTCGGGTCCTCGCTGGGGCTCGGCGGGGCACTGTTCCAGTCCCTGACCCGCAATCCGCTGGGCAGCCCGGATGTCCTCGGCCTCGGACAGGGTTCGACGGCGGGGGCACTCGTGGTGATCGTGCTGTTCTCCGGGAGCGCCGCGCAGGTCGCGGCCGGGGCGCTCGCCGGCGGTCTGGCGACGGGGGCCGCCCTGTACCTCGCGGCCTGGAAGCGGGGCGTGCACGGGTACCGGCTGGTCCTCGTCGGCATCGGACTCTCCGCGGTCGTCACGGCGGTCAACGGGTACCTGCTGACCCGGGCGGACCTCGTCGACGCGGCCCGTGCCGTCCTGTGGACGACCGGTTCCCTGGGCGGCCGCGGCTGGGACCAGGTGTGGCCGCTGCTGGCGCTGTGCGCCGTGCTCGTGCCGCTCGTCCTCGGCCATGCGCGTGCCCTGCGGACCATGGAGATGGGCGACGACGTCTCGTACGCCCTCGGGGTGCGCGTCGAGCGCGTACGGCTGCTGCTGATGGTGTGCGCGGTGCTTCTCACCGCCGGCGCCACGGCCGCCGCGGGCCCGGTCGGCTTCGTGGCACTCACCGCCCCTCAGCTGGCCCGCCGGCTCAGCCTCCCGCGCCGCCTCGAGGGCGCCGGAGGCGGCCCCGTGCCCGGACCGAACCTGGGGGCCTCCATGGCCATGGGCGCCACCCTGCTGGTCGTCGCGGACTGGGCCGCACAGCGGGTCTTCGGTGCGGACCAGCTGCCCGTCGGCGTGGTCACCGGGGTCCTCGGCGGCGTCTACCTGCTGTGGCTGCTGGTCACCGAACGCCGGGCGGGCCGTCTGTGAGCGCCGTCGGCGAACCAGGCCGGACGCCTACGAGACAGACGCCTACGAGACAGACGCCTACGAGACAGACGCCCACGCCCACGACATGGACGCCGACGGCGGGGGCGCGGAGGGACACGGACGCCGACGACACGACGGATGTGAGCGACATGGAGACCAAGGACATGGACGGCAAAGACACGGACACGAAGGACACGGACGCCACGGACACGGACATCATCGACACCAGGAGCCCCGTGCACCGTCTCGCCGCCGACCACGTCACCCTCGCCTACGACCGGCGTGTGATCGCCGAGGGGCTGTCCGTGCGGATCCCCGACCGCTCCTTCACCGTGATCGTGGGCCCGAACGCCTGCGGCAAGTCCACACTGCTGCGCGCGCTGTCCCGCATGCTCACACCGGCCCGGGGGCGGGTGCTGCTCGACGGGCGGGTCATCCGGTCGATGCCGGCCAAGCAGGTCGCGCGGACCCTGGGACTGCTGCCGCAGTCCTCGATCGCGCCCGACGGGATCACCGTCGGGGACCTCGTCAGCCGCGGCCGCTATCCGCACCAGGGGATCCTGCGCCAGTGGTCGAGGGACGACGAACGGGTCGTGCGGGAGTCGATGGCGCGCACCGGCGTCGCCGACCTGGCCGACCGCCACGTCGACGAACTCTCCGGCGGGCAGCGGCAGCGCGTGTGGATCGCCATGGCGCTCGCCCAGCAGACCCCGCTGCTGCTGCTGGACGAGCCGACCACCTACCTCGACATCCAGCACCAGATCGACGTGCTGGACCTGTGCGCCGAACTGCACGAGGAGGAGGGGCGCACCCTGGTCGCGGTCCTGCACGACCTCAACCACGCCGCCCGGTACGCCACCCACCTCATCGCGCTGCGCGGCGGAGAGGTCGTCGCCGAGGGCGCCCCGGGCGACATCGTCACCGCCGAGCTGGTCGAGGAGGTCTTCGGGCTGCGCTGCCGGGTCATCGAGGACCCGGAGACCGGCTCACCGCTGGTGGTGCCGGCCGCGCGCGGGGCCCGCCCGCGCGCGGTGACCCGGAAGACGCCCTGACTCGGAAGACGCCTTGACCCGGAAGACGCCCTGACCCGGAAGACGCCCTGGCGGGCGCCCAGGGCGCGCGAGGTGGCTACAGCAGCTTCCGCAGGCGGAACAGATCCAGGAGGCCCGCCTCCAGCCGCACCCGGCCCGCCCCCCACGCCTTCGCGAAGTGCAGATCGCCGTCGACCATCGCCACCAGATCGTCGCCGGCCATCATCAGCCTGATCTGGGCCCTCTCGCGCGGCGGCCCCTGGATCGTGTCCAGCACCTCGATCCGGCCGTCCCTGAGGCGGCCGACGAAGGTGATGTCCAGGTCCGTGATGCGGCAGCTGAGCGAGCGGTCCAGCGCCGCGGCGGCGCGGACGTCCCCGTGGGCGCCCGCCAGGTTGTCCGAGAGCTTGTCGAGTGCCCTGCGGCACTCCTCGATCGTCGCCATCGTCAGCGACGGTACCCCAGCCCTTCGCGGTAGCGTCGGGGCATGAGCGACTCTGTGCCCGGGGCCGGGATCCCGGCGGAAGCAGTGGTGGCGGAGCCGGACGCTCCGGCCGACTCCGTGTACGAGCCGGAGCACGGCCCCGCCGCGCCCGCGCCCCTGGGCGTGCCCCGGACCCCCACCGGCAACGCGGACGTCGACGCCTGGCTGGAGCGGCTGACCGACGCCGACCACCTCGCCACCGACGGGCACGTCGAGGTGTACGAGGATGTGCATCGGGGGCTGCGCGACACGCTGACCTCCCTGGACGCCCGCCCGGGGCCTGCGGCGCCCGCCGCTGCGCCGGCCCCCGCCCCCTGATGAGACCCTTTGGGCCGCACTTCCGATCACCGTACGACCGCAGGAGCTGAACCGAACGTGGCAGGAGCCGCACGCCGACGTCTCGACGCGGAACTGGTCCGCCGGAAGCTGGCACGCTCACGGGAGCAGGCCGCCCAGCTGATCGCCGCGGGCCGGGTCACCGTCGGCAAGACCGTCGCGACCAAGCCCGCCACGCAGGTGGAGACCGCGGCCGCGATCGTGGTCGCCGGCGACGACAGCGACCCCGACTACGTCTCACGCGGCGGCCACAAGCTCGCCGGCGCCCTGACGGTCTTCGTGCCGCAGGGCCTCGCGGTCGAGGGGCGGCGGGCCCTCGACGCCGGCGCGTCCACGGGAGGCTTCACCGACGTGCTGCTGCGGGCGGGCGCCGCGCACGTCGTCGCCGTGGACGTCGGCTACGGACAGCTCGCGTGGACTCTCCGCAACGATGAACGCGTCACCGTCAAGGATCGTACGAACGTACGCGAGTTGACGCTCGAAGCGATCGATGGGGAGCCTGTGGATCTAGTCGTGGGGGATCTGTCCTTCATCCCGCTCGGACTGGTGCTGCCCGCCCTGGTGCGGTGCACGAAACCGGATTCCGACCTGGTGGTGATGGTCAAGCCGCAGTTCGAAGTGGGCAAGGAGCGGCTGGGCAGCGGCGGTGTCGTCCGCAGCCCGCAGCTGCGTGCCGAGGCGGTGTGCGGGGTCGCCGAACGGGCCGCGGAACTGGGGCTCGGGGTGAAGGGCGTGACCGCGAGTCCACTGCCCGGACCCTCGGGCAACGTCGAGTACTTTCTGTGGCTGCGAGCCGGCGCACCCGCACTGGACCCGGCCGATGTTGACCGTGCAGTGGCGGAGGGGCCGCGTTGACTCAGAACCGAGTTCGTACTGTTTTCCTGCTCGCCCACACCGGGCGGCCCGCGGCCGTCCGCAGCGCCGAGCTGGTGGTCAAGGGCCTGCAGCACTGCGGGATCAACGTGCGCGTGCTGGCGGCGGAGGCCGCCGACCTGCCCCTGCCGGACACCGTGGAACTCGTCAAGGAGGCCACACCGCAGTGCCTCGACGGCTGCGAGCTGCTGATCGTGCTCGGCGGTGACGGCACCCTGCTGCGCGGCGCCGAGTTCGCCCGCGCCTCCGGGGTGCCGATGCTCGGCGTCAACCTCGGAAGCGTCGGCTTCCTCGCCGAGGCCGAGCGCGACGACCTCGACCGGGTCGTCGACCGGGTGGTGATGAAGGCGTACGAGGTCGAGGAGCGCATGACCGTCGACGTCGTCGTGCACAAGAACGGCGACATCGTGCACACCGACTGGGCGCTGAACGAGGCGGCCGTGCAGAAGGTGTCCGCCGAGAAGCTCCTGGAGGTCGTCCTGGAGATCGACGGGCGGCCGGTGACCGGGTTCGGCTGCGACGGCATCGTGTGCGCCACCCCCACCGGCTCGACCGCGTACGCCTTCTCCGCGGGCGGGCCGGTGGTGTGGCCGGAGGTGGAGGCGCTGCTCATGGTGCCGATCAGCGCGCACGCGCTGTTCGCCAAGCCGCTGGTGACCTCGCCGGACTCCGTGCTCGCGGTGGAGGTGCAGCCCGACACCTCGCACGGGGTGCTGTGGTGCGACGGACGGCGCATGGTGGAGCTGCCGCAGGGGGCGCGGGTCGAGGTGCGGCGGGGCGCGGTGCCGGTGCGGCTGGCGCGGCTGCACCACGCGTCGTTCACGGACCGGCTGGTGGCCAAGTTCGCGCTGCCCGTGTCGGGATGGCGCGGGCGTCCGCACTGACCGTCCCGGGGGCACGGCGCCGCGCCAGGCGTCCCTCCCGGGGGTGATTTGGGCCCTCGGCGCCTTTCTGTCACCTGCCGCTTCGCAGCTGCGGGCCGGGGGCCGTCGCACATCTGCGCCCCGACCTCGTAAGGTCGTGTCCGTGTTGGAGGAGATGCGGATACGGTCGCTCGGAGTCATCGACGACGCGGTCGTCGAGCTGTCGCCCGGCTTCACCGCCGTGACCGGTGAGACGGGCGCGGGCAAGACCATGGTCGTCACCAGTCTCGGCCTGCTGCTCGGCGGCCGCGCCGACCCGGCGCTCGTACGGATCGGTGCGAAGAACGCGGTCGTGGAGGGGCGGATCGCCATGCCCGAGGGCGCCCCCGCCGCCGTCCGCGCCGAGGAGGCCGGGGCCGAACTCGACGACGGCGCGCTGCTCATCAGCCGTACCGTCTCCGCCGAGGGCCGCTCGCGGGCCCACCTGGGCGGGCGCTCCGTGCCCGTGGGCATGCTCGCGGAACTGGCCGACGAACTGGTCGCCGTGCACGGGCAGACCGACCAGCAGGGACTGCTCAAGCTGTCCCGGCAGCGGCAGGCGCTCGACCGGTACGCCGGCGACGCCGTCGCGGTACCGCTCGCCAAGTACGGGGAGGCGTACCGGCGGCTGCGGACGGTCACCACCGAACTGGAGGAGATCACCGCGCGAGCCCGGGAACGGGCCCAGGAAGCCGACATGCTGCGCTTCGGGCTCGACGAGATCGCCGCCGTGGAGCCGCGGGCGGGCGAGGACGCGGAACTGGCCGAGGAGGCGGAGCGGCTCGGGCACGCGGAGGCGCTCGCGTCGGCGGCGACGGCCGCGCACGCGGCGCTGGCGGGCAATCCGGAGGATCCCGAGGGCGTCGACGCGGCCACGCTCGTCGCCGGCGCGCACCGGGCCCTGGAAGCCGTACGCTCGCACGACCCGGTGCTGGCAGGACTCGCCGACCGGATCGGGGAGATCGGGATCCTGCTGGGTGATGTGGCGGGGGAGCTCGCCGGGTACGCCGACGACCTGGACGCCGATCCGCTGCGGCTGGCGGCGGTCGAGGAGCGGCGGGCCGCCCTCAACGCGCTCACGCGGAAGTACGGCGAGGACGTGGGCGCCGTGCTGGCGTGGGCCGAGCACAGCGCCGCGCGGCTGACCGAACTCGACGGTGACGACGGGCGGATCGGGGAGCTGACCGCCGAGCGGGATGCGCTGCGCGGCGAACTGGGTGCTCTCGCCCAGGAGCTGACGGACGCGCGGACGGAGGCCGCCGAGCGGTTCGCCGCCGCCGTCACCGCCGAGCTGGCCTCCCTCGCGATGCCGCACGCGCGCGTGTCGTTTGCGATCCGGCAGACGGAGGACCCCGACGGCGTGGAGGTCGGCGGGCGCACGGTCGCCCACGGGCCGTCGGGCGCCGACGAGGTGGAACTGCTCCTCGCGCCCCACCCCGGCGCGCCGCCACGGCCCGTCGCCAAGGGCGCGTCCGGCGGTGAGCTGTCGCGGGTGATGCTCGCGGTGGAGGTCGTGTTCGCCGGCACGGACCCCGTGCCGACCTATCTCTTCGACGAGGTCGACGCGGGCGTGGGCGGCAAGGCGGCCGTCGAGATCGGCCGCCGCCTCGCCCGCCTCGCGAAGACGGCGCAGGTGGTGGTCGTCACCCACCTGCCCCAGGTGGCGGCGTTCGCCGACCGGCAACTGCTGGTGGAGAAGACGAACGACGGGTCGGTGACACGCTCCGGGGTGAAGGCCCTGGAGGGCGAGGACCGAATCCGTGAACTGTCCCGGATGCTCGCGGGCCAGGAGGACTCGGAGACGGCCCGGGCACACGCAGAGGAACTACTGGCGACGGCCCGTGCGGACCTGTAGGAGGGGTACGGGGAGAAGATGAGCGAGGTGGCCAGGTCGTGGGGGGTGGTATGAGCCGTCTCGCGTACCACCCGAATCCGCGACATGCCTCACCCGGGTGAGTGACCGCGTCCGCCTCCGGGCGCCCGGTCCGCCGTCGGCGCGCGCGCCCGCCGTTGCCGCAACACCCGCGCGCCCTGGCATCCTTGAGTCATCCGCCGAGCACCTCGCGCGGTCCAGTCCACCGCGCGAACCTTCTGTACGTTTCTTCGTGACCGTCCAGACGCCGAACCAGGAGCCCCGGCCACGTGAGCCTTGCGAGCAGCCACTCACCGCACGGCCGGCCGCCGCTGCGCACCGTGCAGGTGCTCGGCGGCGGCAGCGCGGGCAGCAGCGCGCATGTGCGGTCACTGGCCTCGGGCCTGGTCGCCCGGGGCGTCGGCGTGACCGTGTGCGCCCCCACCGAGGCGGAACGCGCCTACGGGTTCTCCGGTGTCGGCGCGCTGCACGTGCCCGTGCCCCGCAGCACGGACCCCGCCTCCCTGGCCGCGCTCCGCCTCGCCTGCGGTGACGCGGACCTGGTCCATGCGCACGGGCTGCACGCGGGCCTGCGTGCCGCGCTGGCGCTCGGCGGCCTGCACACCCCGCTCGTCGTCACCTGGCACACCCGCGTGCACGCCGAGGGCGCCCGCGCCCATCTGGTGCGCCTCCTCGAACGGCGGGTGGCCAGGGCGGCGTCCGTCGTCCTGGGCACCTCGTCGGACCTCGTCGACAGGGCCCGCCGCCGCGGTGCCCGCGACGCCCGGCTCGCCGCCGTCTCGCTCCCGGCGCCCCGCACCCCGGCCGAGCACGACGACCCCGACCGGACCCACCCCAAGATCCTCGCCGAACTCGGCGCAACCGGCCGCCCGTTGCTCATGGCCGTCGGCACCCTCGACCGGCACCGCGGGTACGACGTGCTGCTCGACGCCTCCCGCGCCTGGCGCCGCCTCGACCCGCTGCCGCTGATCGTGATCGCGGGGGAGGGGCCGCTGCGGACGGTGCTCCAGCGGCGCATCGAGGACGAGGAACTGCCCGTGCGGCTGCTCGGGCGGCGCGACGACGTGGCCGACCTGCTCGCCGCCGCCGAGATCGCGCTGGTGACGAGCACGTGGGAGTCCCGGTCCGTGCTCGCGCAGGAGGCCCTGCACGCGCGCGTGCCGCTCGTGGCCACCGACGTCGGCGGCATCAGGGAACTGGTCGGCGACGCGGCCGAACTCGTCCCCTACGGGGACGCGGAGGCCCTGGCCCGCACCGTGGTACGGCTCCTGGACGACCCGGCCCGCCGCCGGTTGCTGCGCGACAAGGGCACACGTCAGGCCGCCGGCTGGCCGACCGAGGACGAGACCGTGGCCCAGGTCCTCAGCGTCTACGACGAGTTGACCCAGGTGCGGCCCGTCCTCTGAGCGTTGCGGACCCGCGGACGACGCACCGGACTGCCCGCGGAGCGCTCAGGGCACGTGCCGGCGCGCCCGCAGCGCCAGGCCCAGGGCCAGCACCGTCTGCGGGTCGTCGAGGTCCGTGCCCAGCAACTCACCGATGCGGGCCAGCCGGTTGTAGAGGGTCTGCCGGTTCAGGTGCAGTTCGCGGGCCGTCTCCGCCTTGCGGCCCGCGTGCGCCAGATACGTCTCGAGGGTGGGCAGCAGCGGCGGCCTGGAGCGGCGGTCGTGGTCGAGGAGCGGGCCGACCGCGCGGTCCACGAAGGCCGCCAGGTCCGGGTGGTCGCGCAGCCGCCACAGCAGGAGGTCGATGTCGAGGCGGCGGGCGTCGTACCAGGGCCGCTCCGGGAGCCCCTGCGCCGCGGTCGCCGTCTCCGCCGCGTGCCGCAGCCCCGCCGAGGCCGCCGCCCAGCCGCCCGCGACGCCGACCACCACGACCGGCGGCGGCGCGCCCGGCCGCCGCATGCCGGCCCGCTCCACGCCCGCCCGCAGCGCCGCGGCCACCCGGTCGGCGACCGGGGAACGCTCCGACTCCGAGCGCAGGCCCAGCAGCAGCGGGACCCGGCCCTCCACCGGTCGTACGCCGAGCAGGACGGGCACGCCCACCGAGCTCAGCTCCTCGGCCACCGCCCGCGCCAGCACGGCCCAGCCGCCGCCGGCCGGGGACAGGCCGTCCGCCAGTCGCATCACCACCGGCAGCAGCGGGCTCCTGCCCGGCTTGAACCCCAGCACCCGGGCCTGCGCGGGCGCGTCCTCCGCGGTGATGCGGCCCTCGGCGAGGTCGGTGAGGAAGTCGCCGCGTCCGCGCGCCGCCAGCTCCTCCTCCTGCCGGGCCTGCATCAGCACCACGGCGAGGATGCCCGCGGCCCGCTCGGCGGCGATCCGGTGCACCGGCGCCACCGGCGCGCTGACCGGCAGCAGCACGAGCCGGGCCCGTACGGAACCCGCGCCGGCCCCGCCGCCGGGCACGTCCACCAGGGTCGTGCCGGCCGGGGGCGTGTCCTTGTGCTGGCCGCGCAGGCCCTCCCACACCTGGAGCGGGTCCGTGTCCGCGGGCCCGGACCCGGCGGCGTACAGCAGCCGGCCGTCGGCGGTCTCCAGGAACACCGGATTGCCGCCGAAGTCGGCCAGGATGCCCAGCACCTGGGGTACTCCGCCCCCGCCCAGCAGCGCCTCGGTACAGCGCCGGTGCACCTCCTCGGCCCGCTGGAGCAGCGCGTAGTGGCCGTTGACGATCTCGGTGTGGATCTCCTCCGTGACCGTGACGAACGGCACCTCGCGATGCAGCTGCACCAGCGGCAGCCCGGCCGTCCGCGCCGTCTCGACCAGGGCCGCGGGCAGCCGGGTGAAGCGCGGGCCCAGCTCCACGACCAGGGCGGCGATCCCCCGCTCGGCCAGCGTCCGCACGAACGCGCGCTGGTCGGCGGGGCGGGTGCCCAGGCCGTACCCGGTGGTCAGGAGCAGTTCGCCGCCCTTGAGCAGCGAGGCGATGTTCGGGACCTCGCCCGCGTGCACCCAGCGCACCGTGCGGTGCAGCCGGTCGGCGGCGGCCACCACCTCCGGCAGCCCGCTGCGCAGTCCGGGCAGCTCCAGCGCCCGCTGCACGGTGATCCCGGTGTCCAGGGTGCTCTGGGGGTCCGAACGGCTGTCCATGCGGCGACGCTACCTGCGTGGATGCCCCGAGCACACCTGGTGGGCCCCGGTCAGGCCGGCGCGATGTTGTGGTTGTACCGGAACACGTTGTCCGGGTCGTAGCGGCGCTTGACCCGCGCCAGGCGGTTGAGGTTCCCGGTGCCGAGGCCCGCCACCACCCGGTCCCTGCCCTCGTCCCCGACGAGGCTCACGCGGACCGCGCCGGTGCGCCAGAGGCGGACGTCGTCACGCAGGTCCCGGGCCCATCGCAGCACCCGCCGGTCGTCCGCCGGGTTCTCCCAGACACCGCAGGTCTGCACCGACCAGAGCGCGCCCCGGTGGGGGACCGGATACCCGCCCGGTCCGGCGGCGGCCGTGCCGCCGAGCGGGAACAGCATCTGCCGGCAGGCCGTGGGGACGGGCATCGTGCGCGCCCGCTCGCAGAAGGCGTCGATCAGCTCGTCGGGCAGGCCGGTCAGATGCCAGGTCCAGCAGTGGTTCCGCAGCCCGGGCGGATCGTCGAGCATGCACTGCACGTCGGCGTACGGCACGGCGGCCACGACCGCGGCCTCGTGCGGCAGCGCCAGCAGCGGCCGGACCAGCTCGCGCAGGGCGGCCCGTCGGCCGACGTAGGTGACCACCACCGCGCACAGCAGCGTCCCGACCAGGTGCCCGGGGACGAACGGCTCGGGCGGCCCGGTCAGGTACAGCACGGTGCCGCCTGCCTCGCGCGGCCCGGTGGCCATCAGGTCCCGCTGCACCCGGATCGCCTCCGGACCCGTCCCGGGCCGGAACAGCACCAGGGCCACGCAGAACTCGGGCAGCTCGTGCAGCCCCAGCGTGAGCGCGGTGGCGACGCCGAAGTTCCCGCCGCCGCCGTGCAGGGCCCAGAACAGCTCGGGGTCGCTCTCGGCACTCGCGCGGACGGCGGTGGCGTCCGCGGTCACCAGCTCCACCTCGAGCAGGTTGTCGACGGCCGGTCCGAAGGCCCGGTCCAGCCAGCCGCCGCTGCCGCCGCCGAGGACGAAGCCGGCGACCCCCGCCGCCGAGTAGCGGCTGCCGGTGGTCGCCAGGGCGTGCGGCTGGGTGGCCCGGTCCAGCTGGCCGGTCGGGGCGCCGCCCTCGACCCGTGCCGAGGCGGCGCGGGGACGGACGGTGACCTGGTGCATGCGGCGCAGGTCCACGACCATGCCGTTGTCGTTGACCGCCATGCCCGCGACACAGTGGCCGCCGCCGCGGACGGCGATCTTCAGGTCCAGGTCGCGGGCGAAGCGCACGGACCGGACGACGTCGGCCGTGCCCGCGCACTGCGCGATGACCGCCGGACGGCGGTCGATCATCACGTTGAAGACCGTCCGGGCCAGGTCGTAGCCCGGATCACCGGGGGCGAGGACATCGCCCGCCAGGTCCGCGCGGAGCGCGGCGAGCGCCGCGCCCGCCGTCGACAGGGGGGCCACGGCAGCCGCCCCCTCCCAACCGAGGACAGGACTGCCTTCAGACTAGCCGGGCGCGGGGTGCCGTTCCCGTTCAGCGGGTGTACGAGGCCCTGCACGCGCGCCGGCGGGCGTACCGGGCCGTGCCTGGCCCCGTACGCCGACGCGCCGTCCGTCCGCGCTCTCAGCCGCCGTAGGCGCCGGACGCCGTCAGCCGCAGTGCCGTGTCGATCAGCGGGACATGGCTGAAGGCCTGCGGGAAGTTGCCGACCTGGCGCTGCAGCCGGGGGTCCCACTCCTCGGCGAGCAGGCCGAGGTCGTTGCGAAGCCCCAGCAGCTTCTCGAAGAGCTTGCGGGCCTCGTCCACCCGGCCGATCATCGCGAGGTCGTCGGCCATCCAGAACGAGCAGGCGAGGAACGCGCCCTCGTCGCCCGGCAGCCCGTCCACGCCCTCCTCGTCACCTGAGGTCGGGTAGCGCAGGATGAAGCCGTCCGGCGTGGACAGCTCGCGCTGGATCGCCTCGATGGTGCCGATCACGCGCTTGTCGTCCGGCGGCAGGAAGCCCATCTGCGGAATCAGCAGCAGCGAGGCGTCCAGCTCCTTGGACCCGTACGACTGCGTGAAGGTGTTGCGCTCCTTGTCGTAGCCCTTCTCGCACACGTCCCGGTGGATGTCGTCGCGCAGCTCGCGCCACTTCTCCAGGGGGCCGTCCGCGTCCGCGGACTCGATGAGCTTGATCGTGCGGTCGACCGCGACCCAGGCCATGACCTTGGAGTGCACGAAGTGGCGCCGCGGTCCGCGCACCTCCCAGATGCCCTCGTCCGGCTCGTCCCAGTGCTGCTCCAGGTAGCGGATCAGCTTGAGCTGGAGCAGGGCCGCGTAGTCGTTGCGGGCCAGACCGGTCATATGGGCCAGGTGCAGGGCCTCGGTGACCTCTCCGTACACGTCCAGCTGCAGCTGGTGCGCGGCGCCGTTGCCGACGCGCACCGGCGCCGACTGCTCGTAGCCGGGCAGCCAGTCCAGTTCCGCCTCGCCCAGTTCCCGTTCCCCGGCGATGCCGTACATGATCTGCAGGTTCTCGGGGTCGCCGGCCACGGCGCGCAGCAGCCACTCGCGCCAGGCGCGGGCCTCCTCGCGGTAGCCGGTGCGCAGCAGCGAGGAGAGGGTGATGGCGGCGTCGCGCAGCCATGTGTAGCGGTAGTCCCAGTTGCGGACACCGCCGATCTCCTCGGGCAGCGAGGTCGTGGGCGCCGCCACGATGCCGCCGGTCGGCGCGTAGGTGAGTGCCTTGAGGGTGATCAGGGAGCGGATCACCGCCTCGCGGTAGGGGCCGTGGTACGTACACTGCTCCACCCACTCGCGCCAGAAGTCCTCGGTCGCCTCCAGCGACTGCTCGGGCTCCGGCAGCGGCGGCGGCTCCTTGTGCGAGGGCTGCCACGAGATCGTGAACGCGATCCGGTCACCGGGCGCGACCGTGAAGTCCGCGTACGTGGTCAGCGACTTTCCGTAGGTCTCGGTCCGGGTGTCGAACCACACGGAGTCGGGCCCGGCGACGGCGACCGTGCGCTCCTCGTGCCGGTGCACCCAGGGGACCACTCGCCCGTACGAGAACCGCATCCGCAGCGCGGACCGCATGGGCACCCGGCCGGTGACGCCCTCCACGATGCGGATCAGCTGCGGGGCGCCGTCACGGGGCGGCATGAAGTCGGTGATCCGGACCGTGCCGCGCGGGGTGTCCCACTCGGACTCCAGGATCAGGGACTCACCGCGGTAGGTCCGCCGGGTCGCTGCCGGCGGCCGGGCGCCCGCCGCGTGGGCCGGCCCCAGGCGCCAGAATCCGTGCTCCTCCGTACCGAGCAGTCCCGCGAAGACGGCATGGGAGTCGAAACGGGGCAGGCACAGCCAGTCCACGGTGCCGTCCCGGCAGACCAGCGCCGCGGTCTGCATGTCTCCGATGAGTGCGTAGTCTTCGATGCGCCCGGCCAATGCAACTCCAGTCGAACGGCCACGTCGCCCTGGCAGGGGCGGTCGGTCTTGCGGTCATGGGGTGGGTGAGAAACACGTTGCCCACCGACCCATTCGAAATTGATGCAGTCGATGTTCAACGCAATGACGAGCCCTTGTTGTTCCGGCGACGTGCGGGGGTGGTGCCGTTTTCCGGGAGCGGCTCGGCAGTGAGTGTCCGAGCAGGATACGACGCACGTGGGGGATCCGCGTGCCGCTCCGGGCAACGAGACTGGTCCGAACGAGTGGGGCGCGGGTGACCGTCGCGCAAACGTGGTGACACGTGTGCGGAGCGTGGCCGGGAGCGCCCCTGCCGCGGCGCTGATACCCTGGTAGCCCGTGGACCGGAGGGCACGAAACCCCCGAACCGCAGCGACGGCACCCCCGGAGACCTTCGGAGGGTGATGTGCATCGCACCCCATACCGCGACCACGGGAGCCCCCTCTTGGCCATGCCGCCCAAATCAACGACGACCAAGCACATCTTCGTCACCGGGGGTGTCGCCTCCTCGCTCGGCAAGGGCCTGACCGCCTCCAGCCTCGGGATGCTGCTCAAGGCGCGGGGGCTGCGCGTCGTCATGCAGAAGCTCGACCCGTATCTGAATGTCGATCCTGGCACGATGAACCCCTTCCAGCACGGTGAGGTGTTCGTCACCAACGACGGCGCCGAGACGGACCTGGACATCGGCCACTACGAGCGCTTCCTCGACCGCGATCTGGACGGCTCCGCGAACGTCACCACCGGCCAGGTCTACTCGACGGTCATCGCCAAGGAGCGGCGCGGCGAGTACCTGGGCGACACGGTGCAGGTCATCCCGCACATCACCAACGAGATCAAGCATCGCATCCGGCGCATGGCCACCGACGAGGTGGACGTCGTCATCACGGAGGTCGGCGGCACGGTGGGCGACATCGAGTCGCTGCCGTTCCTGGAGACCGTCCGCCAGGTCCGCCACGAGGTCGGCCGCGACAACGTGTTCGTCGTGCACATCTCGCTGCTGCCCTACATCGGTCCCTCCGGCGAGCTGAAGACCAAGCCGACCCAGCACTCCGTGGCCGCGCTGCGCAACATCGGCATCCAGCCGGACGCCATCGTCCTGCGCTGCGACCGCGAGGTGCCGACCGCGATCAAGCGCAAGATCTCCCTGATGTGCGACGTGGACGAGGCCGCGGTCGTGGCCTGCCCCGACGCCCGTTCGATCTACGACATCCCGAAGGTCGTGCACACCGAGGGCCTGGACGCCTACGTGGTCCGCAAGCTCGACCTCCCCTTCCGCGACGTGGACTGGACGACCTGGGACGACCTGCTCGACCGCGTCCACAACCCCGGGGTCGAGGTCACCCTCGCCCTCGTCGGCAAGTACATCGACCTGCCCGACGCCTATCTGTCGGTGACCGAGGCGCTGCGCGCGGGCGGCTTCGCCAACAAGGCCCGGGTCAAGATCAAGTGGGTCACGTCCGACGACTGCAAGACGCCGGCGGGCGCCATGAAGCAGTTGGCCGACGTGGACGCGATCTGCATCCCGGGAGGCTTCGGCGACCGCGGCGTCGCGGGCAAGGTCGGCGCCATCCAGTACGCCCGCGAGAACAGGATCCCGCTGCTGGGGCTCTGCCTCGGCCTGCAGTGCATCGTGATCGAGGCCGCGCGCAACCTCGCCGGCATCCCCGACGCGAACTCCACCGAGTTCGACGCGGGCACCGCCCACCCCGTGATCTCCACCATGGCCGAGCAGCTCGACATCGTGGCGGGCGAGGGCGACATGGGCGGGACGATGCGCCTGGGCATGTACCCGGCCAAGCTGGCGGAGGGCTCCCTGGTGCGCGAGGTGTACGACGGCAAGGAGTACGTCGAGGAGCGCCACCGCCACCGCTACGAGGTGAACAACGCCTACCGCGCCGAGCTGGAGAAGAAGGCGGGCCTCGTGTTCTCCGGCACGTCCCCCGACGGCAAGCTCGTGGAGTACGTCGAGTACCCGCGCGAAGTGCACCCTTACCTGGTGGCGACGCAGGCGCACCCGGAGCTGCGCTCCCGCCCGACCCGGCCGCACCCGCTGTTCGCCGGCCTGGTCAAGGCGGCCGTCCGGCGGAAGAACGGCGAGTGACGACGGAGCTGTACGGTGGCCGGGGTGCGCGTCCCTCGGGAGGCGTGCCCCGGTGCGTACGAGGGCGTGGGAGGAACAGGGCGACATGACGATCAAGGACACGGCCGAGGAGTGGGAGGTCAGGGCGAGCGAGAACCCCTTCGTCGGCAACAAGACCTCCGTCCGCACCGACGACGTGGTCATGCCCGACGGCACGGTCGCCCGCCGCGACTACCAGGTGCACCCCGGATCGGTGGCCGTCCTCGCCCTCGACGACCGGGACCGTGTGCTGGTCATCCGGCAGTACCGCCATCCCGTGCGCCAGAAGCTCTGGGAGATCCCCGCCGGCCTGCTCGACGTCCCCGGCGAGAATCCGCTGCGTGCCGCCCAGCGCGAGCTGTACGAGGAGGCGCATGTCAAGGCCGAGGACTGGCGCGTGCTCACGGACGTCTACACGACGCCCGGCGGCTGCGACGAGGCCGTGCGCATCTTCCTGGCCCGTGATCTGTCGGAGGCCGACGGGCAGCGCTTCGAGGTCGAGGACGAGGAGGCCGACATGGAGCTGGCCCGGGTCCCGGTCCAGGAGCTGGTGAGCGGTGTGCTCGGGGGCGATCTGCACAACAACTGCCTGGTGGTGGGTGTCCTCTCACTGGTCGCCGCGCGGAACGGGGACGGACTGGACGCGCTGCGCCCGGCCGAGGCGCCGTGGCCCGCGCGCCCCTTCGAGGCCTGAGGGCCTGTGCACAGGCCCTGAGACCGGCGCCGCCCGCCCGGCGTGGAGCTCACCGCCTCCCTTCACACCTCCCGGTCCTACCATCAGTTGATCCGATCGAGGGATGTGTCCGCCCTGCTCCGACGGGATCGTCGCAGAGCGTGAACTAGGCTCTGGTCGACGACCCGCCCAAGGCCCGGCGGGCCCGTGTGCGCAGTGGGACGGGAGCGTGGCCCGTGACGGATCAGGCGGTGGACACAGGCGGCGGCGAGCTGCCGGGGAGCGACCTGCCTCCCGCCGCCACGGAGAAACATTTCCTCGGGCGCACAAGGGAGTTGAAGGAACTCCGCGCCGACATCGAGCGCGCCGGGCTCGACACCATCTCCGGCCGCAAGGCGCCTCGCGCCCGGGTGCTGCTCATTGCCGGCCGGCCCGGCTGCGGCCGCACCGCGCTCGCCGAGGAGTTGGTGCGCCAGGTTGCGGACCGTTACCGGGACGGCGTGCTGCGCGCCCGCCTCAGCGAACCGGACGGCACGCCCGTACCGGTCGAGCGCACCGTGCGCGAACTGCTGACCGCCCTCGGCCTGCCCACCCCGGCCGGTGCCGACGAGGACGACCTGGCGCAGCTCCTGCGCGAGGCCCTCGCCGGGCGCCGCGTACTGCTCCTGCTCGACGACGCGGTGACCGCCGAGCAGGTCGACATGCTGCTGCCGGACTCGCCCGACTGCCTCGCCGTGGCCGTCTCCGAAGGCCCCCTGACCGGCATCGCGGACGTCCGCCCCTGCACCCTCGGCGGCCTCGACACCAAGTCCGCCCTGGAACTGCTCACCCACCACACCGGCTCCGTGCGCATCACCGTCGACCCCCGGGCCGCCGAGGGGCTGGTCGAGGAGTGCGCGGGCCAGCCCGCCGCGCTCGTCCTCGCCGGGGGCTGGCTGGCGGCCCGCCCCGAGGCCGCCGTCGCCGACCTCGCCAAGCAGTTGCGGGCCGAGGACGACGGGCCCCCACTGGTCCGTGTCTTCCGGTTCTCCTGCGCGGGGCTGCCGACCGCCGCACGGCGCGTGCTGCGTCTGCTCTCCCTCGCCCCCGCCGGTCTCGCCGACCCGCACACCGCCTCGGCGCTGGCCGGCTGCTCGGTCGAGGACGCCCGCGCCGTCCTGGACGACCTGACGGCCCTCGGCTTCCTGCGGCGCCTCGGCTCGCCGCTGCCGCAGTACGAGGTCCCCGGCTGTCTGCTGCCCATGCTGCGCGCCCTCGCCGAGAGCCAGGACCGGCCCGGGGAGCTGCAACTGGCCCGTGCCCGGATGCTGGAGCGGACCGTGCGGCTGCTGCAGTCGTGCCGCGTGATCACCGAGACCGACAGCCCGCAGGCCCGCGAGCGGCTCGCCGCGCTGCCCCGGGCCCTGCGCTTCCCGAGCCCCCGGGCAGCGGAGGACTGGCTGCGCCTGCGGCAGCCCGCGCTGCTGGCCGCGGCCCGGCTCGCGGTCCTGGACGGCCAGCTGGACACGCTGGCCCGGCGTCTGCTGGCCGCGCTGGTGAGGGCCATGGTCGCGCACTTCGGCACCCGGGCCGCCGCGCCGGAGCTGTACGGCATCCACCGGCTCGTCCTCGACATCGCCGAGCGGCGCGACCTGCCCCGCGAGCGGGCGGCGGCCCTGCTGAACCTCGCGGACCTCGACGCGCAGACCGGCCGCACGGCGGAGGCACTGGCCCGTTACCGGGCCGCTCTGGACGCCGGACGCGAGGGGAACGACCCGTACGCGACGGGCCGCGCAATGGAATCCGTAGGCGGCACCCACCAGGAGATGGGGGACTACGACCGGGCCGCCGACTGGTACGGCCGTGCCCTGGCCCAGCGGCTCGCCCGCGACGAGGACGCGGACGCCGCCCGGCTCTACGGCCGCATCGCCACCGTGCACACCTACGCGGGCCGCTACGGCGAGGCGCTGCGCAACTGGCGCGCCGCGATCGCCCTGCACCGCAGGAACGGCGATGTGGCCGCCCACGCGCGGGCGTTGAGCGAACTGGCCAGGGTCCAGGAGTACGCGGGCCGGCCCGAGGAGTCGCTGGGGACCTGCGGGCAGGCCGTCGAGTGGGCACGGCGCGCGGAGGACCCGCGGCTCCAGGCGGCGCTGCAGCTGCGGATGGCCGACACCCTGGAGCGCCTCGGCGACCCTGCGGCCGCCCGGCTGCACCGGGGTGCGGCCGAGCGCATGCTGGGAGACGACTACGAGGAGAGCGCACCGACCCCGGAACATCGCCCTAACGCCTGCGAAATCCGTAGTACATCCGCCGAAGATTAAAGTAATGGAAGGCTAGACAGCTAGAAATCCTTCATTAGACTGGCTCCGCCGCCGGTTCTCCAGCGGTGTCTCCCGGTGCGCTCCCCTGTGTCCGGGTAAGACATGCAATGACCGGGTGTGCTCTGCCCTGGGCGTGCACAGCCCCAGAACCCTCTGAGTCAAGGACCGTGATCGACGTGAAGGTCGGCATTCCCCGCGAGGTCAAGAACAACGAGTTCCGGGTGGCCATCACCCCCGCCGGCGTGCACGAACTGGTGCGCCACGGCCACCAGGTGGTCATCGAGCGGAACGCCGGCGTCGGCTCCTCGATCCCGGACGAGGAGTATGTGGCGGCCGGGGCGCAGGTCCTGGAGACCGCGGACGAGGTCTGGGCCACCGCCGACCTGCTGCTGAAGGTCAAGGAGCCCGTCGCCGAGGAGTACCACCGGCTGCGCAAGGACCAGACGCTCTTCACCTATCTGCACCTGGCCGCGTCCAAGGAGTGCACGGACGCGCTGCTGGAGTCCGGCACCACGGCGATCGCGTACGAGACCGTGGAACTGCCCAACCGTGCGCTGCCGCTGCTCGCGCCCATGTCCGAGGTCGCGGGCCGGCTGGCCCCGCAGGTCGGCGCCTACCACCTGATGCGCGCCGCCGGCGGCCGCGGTGTGCTGCCCGGCGGCGTCCCGGGCGTGCCGGCCGGCAAGGCCGTGGTCGTCGGCGGCGGTGTCTCCGGCTGGAACGCCGCCCAGATCGCCATCGGCATGGGCTTCCACGTCACCCTGCTCGACAAGGACATCAACAAGCTCAAGGAGGCCGACAAGATCTTCGGTACGAAGATCCAGACGGTCGTCTCCAACGCCTTCGAGCTGGAGAAGGCGTGCCTCGAGGCCGACCTCGTCATCGGTGCCGTGCTCGTCCCGGGGGCCAAGGCCCCGAAGCTGGTCACCAACGAGCTGGTCTCCCGGATGAAGCCCGGAAGTGTCCTTGTCGACATTGCGATCGACCAGGGCGGCTGCTTCGAGGACTCCCGCCCGACCACGCACGCCGAGCCGACCTTCCGGGTCCACGGGTCGGTCTTCTACTGCGTCGCCAACATGCCGGGCGCGGTGCCCAACACCTCCACCTACGCGCTGACGAACGCCACCCTGCCCTACATCGTGGAACTCGCCAATCGCGGTTGGGCCGAGGCGCTGCGCCGTGACGCGGCGCTGGCCAGGGGCCTCAACACCCATGACGGCAAGGTGGTTTACAAGGAGGTCGCCGAGGCGCACGGTCTGCCGCACGTGGACCTGGAGTCCCTGATCGGCTAGTCGGGCGCCGGGCCCGCCGACGGCCCGTGACCACAAGGCGACAGGTCAACTCGCCTCGTCAACACCGCGCATTCGGCCGGACCTTGCCCGACAAGGTCCGGCCGGCTGTGTGTATGGTCACTTTGCGACACTCGTTCAACTCGCCTCGAACGCAACTCTTCAACCGTTTCGCACACCGGTGAAACCTGGCGAACGATGCCCGGACACCCTTGACAGGGGGATGTTTCATTGCCGACACATCGGGCCGGGTCCGGCGGATTGTGTTGCTGCGGACCGCCGACACGCCATAGAGTCGCCAACCGTCGGCATGGTGCCACGCTGACCTATCTAGAAGTTTCCTGGTCACCAAGGAGGTAAGACGACTTGTGAATGAGTCGACATTTGCTCCCGGGGGTGGTCAACCAGGAATGCCTACGCGGGGCGCGGGCCCCATGGGGCTCGAGGCTGTCGGCTCCGTCGCTGTCCGTACCTTCGCTGCCCACCAGAGCCAGCGCCCCCACCTGGCTCAGACAGCACACCAGAGCTTGGATGGCCAACACGTGAACGCCATGGCCGGCAACGGAAGTGGCGAGGTCCACAACCACTTCGCCGACTACGACGAACTGCCCGACGGACACTTCTACGACCCGGACGCCGAATACGAGCCGGATCCCGAGTACGCGGCCACGCTCGCGCCCGACGCGGCCCGCCAGCGCCGTGAACGCATCGGCCCCACCGGCCGTCCGCTGCCGTACTTCCCGATTCCGGGCCCGCTGACCGACCACGGCCCCGCGAAGATCATCGCGATGTGCAACCAGAAGGGCGGCGTCGGCAAGACCACGTCGACCATCAACCTGGGCGCCGCGCTCGCGGAGTACGGGCGCCGGGTGCTGCTCGTCGACTTCGACCCGCAGGGCGCGCTGTCCGTGGGCCTCGGCGTCAACCCCATGGAGCTCGACCTCACCGTCTACAACCTGCTCATGGAGCGGGGCATGTCCGCGGACGAGGTCCTGCTGAAGACCGCGGTCCCCAACATGGACCTGCTGCCGAGCAACATCGACCTGTCGGCGGCCGAGGTGCAGCTGGTGTCGGAGGTCGCGCGCGAGTCGACGCTGCAGCGGGCGCTCAAGCCGCTGATGCCGGACTACGACTACATCGTCATCGACTGCCAGCCCTCGCTCGGCCTGCTCACCGTGAACGCCCTCACGGCGGCGCACAAGGTGATCGTGCCGCTGGAGTGCGAGTTCTTCGCGCTGCGCGGTGTCGCGCTGCTCACCGAGACCATCGAGAAGGTGCAGGAGCGGCTCAACCCCGAGCTGGAGCTCGACGGCATCCTCGCCACGATGTACGACTCCCGGACCGTGCACAGCCGTGAGGTCCTCGCGCGGGTCGTCGAGGCGTTCGACGACCACGTCTACCACACGGTGATCGGGCGGACCGTGCGCTTCCCGGAGACCACCGTCGCCGGTGAGCCCATCACCACCTACGCCTCCAACTCCGTCGGTGCCGCCGCCTACCGCCAGCTCGCCAGGGAGGTGCTCGCCCGGTGTCACGCCGAGTGAGTCTGCCGGGGGCCGACGAACTGTTCCGTACCACCGGGGGGATGGCGCTCCAGGCGTCCACCCCGAGGCGCCAGGCCAACGGCGAGGCCAGGGTGCCGGCCCCCGCGGGCGAGAGCGATCCGACGGCCGCGGCGGAGGACGCACCACCGTCGGTGCCCGTGCAGGGCGGCGACGGGGAGGGCGACGAGCACGTCGCGGCGGATCCCGCGGAGGCGGAGGCGGGGGAGTCCCGCACACGGGCGGCCACCGCCGAGCGTCCCGCGCGGCGCCAGGCGCCGCAGGAAGGTCCTGCCGGGTCCTCCTCCGGGGCCCAGCCGCGCAAGCGGGGGCGCGCGGCCGGGCGGCGGCCCAGCGGGCGGGAGCGGCACGACGAGAAGATCACCGTCTATGTGTCCGCGGAGGAGCTGATGGACCTGGAGCACGCGCGTCTCGTGCTCCGGGGTGAGCACGGGCTCGCGGTCGACCGCGGGCGGATCGTGCGCGAGGCGGTGGCCGTGGTCCTGGCGGATCTGGAGTCCCGAGGGGACGCGAGCATCCTCGTCCGTCGGCTTCGGGGGCGTTGAGCAGGTAGCCTGCGACGGCCATGACCTCGTACGACGGCTCCGCTCCCGCCACCGGCTCTGCCGGCCGTCGGCGCGCGCTGGGGCGCGGCCCCGGGGCCGGGCCGGCCACCACGCCTCCGGCGGAGGCGATGCCCCGCGACGACGCGCCGCAGCCGGAACCCCTGCCGTCCACGCCGGCCGCGCCGTCGACCGACGGCCCCCAGACCCCCACCGAGCCGGGACACGAGCCGGACACGCCACGCGAGGGCACCGACACCTCGACCCCTGACGGGGTGGTGGCCGCCGGGCCGGGCGGTGAACCGGGGACCGCGCCCGACGCGGCCGTCGCCGCCGCGCCGGGCCGTGCACCGCGAGCCGTGCCCGACGGGGCGGGGGCCGAGCCGGGGGGCGTCACCGTGCTCGTGCGGGAGGCCGTTACGGAGGCCGTCGCCGTCGCGCCGGGCCGTGCACCGAGAGCCGTGCCCGACGGGGCCCTGCCCGACGGGGCGGAGGCCGAGCCGGGGGGCGTCACCGTGCTCGTGCGGGAGGCCGTTACGGAGGCCGTCGCCTCCTCGGCGTCCGCGCCGGAGGCCGACGGGGGTACCCCCTGCCCGAGCGGGGCCGAGAGCTCGGGGGAGGGTTCCACCGCCGGATCCGCCCCCGCGGCCCCGGACGAGGCGGAAGGCGGCGACGGGGTCTTCACGGTCCGGCTCGCCAACTTCGAGGGGCCCTTCGACCTCCTCCTCCAGCTGATCTCCAAGCACAAGCTGGATGTCACCGAGGTCGCGCTGTCCAAGGTGACCGACGAGTTCATGGCGCACATCCGCGCCATGGGCCCGGACTGGGACCTCGACCAGACCACCGAGTTCCTCGTCGTCGCCGCGACCCTGCTCGATCTCAAGGCGGCCCGGCTGCTGCCCGCCGCCGAGGTCGAGGACGAGGCCGACCTCGCGCTCCTCGAGGCCCGGGACCTGCTGTTCGCGCGGCTCCTTCAGTACCGCGCCTACAAGCAGATCGCCGAGATCTTCAGCCGGCGCACGGAGGACGAGGCCCGGCGCCACCCCCGTACCGTCGGCCTGGAACCCCACCACGCCGAGCTGCTGCCCGAGGTCGTCATCAGCATCGGCCCCGAGGGCTTCGCCCGGCTCGCGGTCAAGGCGATGCAGCCCAGGCCCAAGCCGCAGGTGTACGTCGACCACATCCACGCCCCGCTGGTGTCGGTGCAGGAACAGGCCGGCATCGTGGTGGCGCGGCTGCGGGAGCTCGGCGCGGCCAGCTTCCGCGTGCTGGTGGCGGACACCGACGACACCCTCACGGTCGTCGCGCGCTTCCTCGCGCTGCTGGAGCTGTACCGGGAGAAGGCCGTCGCGCTGGAGCAGGAGGCCGCGCTGGGCGAGCTGGTCGTGCGCTGGACCGGCGGGGACGGGGACGAGGCGCCGGTGGTCACGGACGAGTTCGACCGGCCGCCCGAGGCGCCCGGCAAGAACGGCACGAAGACGGAGGAGAAGGCGTGAGCGAGGAGACCGCCGAGGTTCCGGCCGGCCTGAGCACCGTGGCCGGCCTCGACCTCAGGCCCGCCCTGGAGGCCGTCCTGATGGTCGTGGACGAGCCCGCCACCGAGGAGCACCTCGCGAAGATCCTCGAGCGGCCCCGGCGGCAGGTCGCCGACGCGCTGCGCGAGCTCGCCGACGAGTACACGGTGCAGGGGCGCGGGTTCGAGCTGCGCTTCGTCGCCGGCGGCTGGCGTTTCTACACCCGGGCCGCCTACGCCCCCGCCGTGGAGCGCTTCGTGCTCGACGGGCAGCAGGCCCGGCTCACCCAGGCCGCCCTGGAGACCCTGGCGGTGGTCGCCTACCGCCAGCCGGTCAGCCGCAGCCGCGTCTCGGCGGTCCGCGGGGTCAACTGCGACGGTGTCATGCGCACCCTCCTCCAGCGCGGTCTGGTCGAGGAGGCGGGCACGGAACCCGAAACAGGTGCGATCCTGTACAGGACGACGAACTACTTCCTGGAGCGGATGGGCCTGCGCGGCCTGGACGAGCTTCCGGAGCTCGCGCCCTTCCTCCCGGAGGCTGAGGCGATCGAGGCCGAGACCCAGGAGGGCGCTCTGTCGTTCGACCCGGATGCTCCCGACGCTCCGGACGCAGACGACGACCACACGACGAACACGACGACGGAACTGTGATGCGAAGCAGCGGCAGCGGCAGGAACGGCGGGCGGGGCAACTACCGCGGGGCCGGCAACGACAGGGACCAGAAACAGGGCCAGGGCCGCCCCCGCAGGCCCCGCCCCGAGGAGCGCCGCTACGACGTGGGGCCGGGCGCTCCACAGGACGGCCCCACCTCCGGGCGCGGCGGCTCGGCGCGCGGCGGCGCCAAGGGCGGCCCGAAGCAGTCGGAGCAGCGCGGCCGCGGCCGCACGGCTCCGGCGCGCTCCCGCGAGTACGAGACGCGCAGGGAGGAGCTCAACCGTGAGCGGTACGCGGGCAAGAAGGAGATCAGGCTGCCCAAGACCTTCCCGGGCGCGGAGCAGGAGGGCGAGCGGCTGCAGAAGGTGCTCGCGCGTGCGGGGTACGGCTCGCGGCGCGCCTGCGAGGAGCTGATCGAGCAGTCCAGGGTCGAGGTCAACGGTGAGATCGTCACCGAGCAGGGCAAGCGCATCGACCCGGAGAAGGACGAGGTCAGGGTCGACGGGCTGACCGTGGCCACGCAGTCGTACCAGTTCTTCTCGCTCAACAAGCCGGCCGGGGTCGTCTCCACCATGGAGGACCCGGACGGCCGCCAGTGCCTCGGCGACTACGTCACCAACCGCGAGACCCGGCTCTTCCACGTCGGCCGGCTCGACACCGAGACCGAGGGCGTCATCCTGCTCACCAACCACGGCGAGCTGGCGCACCGGCTGACGCACCCGAAGTACAGCGTCAAGAAGACCTACCTGGCGCACATCGTCGGCCCGATCCCGCGCGACCTGGGCAAGCGCCTGAAGGAGGGGGTCCGGCTGGAGGACGGGTACGCGCGCGCGGACCACTTCCGGGTGGTGGAGCAGACCGGCAGGAACTACCTCGTGGAGGTGACCCTGCACGAGGGCCGCAAGCACATCGTGCGCCGCATGCTCGCCGAGGCAGGCTTCCCCGTCGACAAGCTGGTGCGCACCGCGTTCGGGCCCATCGCCCTCGGCAACCAGAAGTCGGGCTGGCTGCGCCGCCTGTCCAACACGGAGGTCGGCATGCTGATGAAGGAGGTCGACCTCTAGGGCACACGCCAGTCCGACCGAAGCGGCCGGTTCCCGTGGTGACGGGGGCCGGCCTTCTTCTTGCGCCCGTCCCTCGCCCGCATTTATAGTCAATGTGACCATTAAGGGGGTGGGTGGGGGCATGCAGGACCACGGTGGCAAGGACGGCGGCAAGGACTACGACAAGTACGCCCACGAACCCTTCGCGGTCACCGTCGACCTCGCCGTCCTCACCATCCGCGCGGGCGCGCTGCACGTGCTGCTCGTCGAACGCGGCCAGGAGCCGTACGCCGGCCGCTGGGCGCTCCCCGGCGGCTTCCTGCTGCCCCACGAGTCCGCGGAGGACGCGGCCCGGCGCGAACTCGCCGAGGAGACCGGCCTCGCGGACGTCTCCGGGCTCCATCTGGAGCAGCTGCGCACCTACAGCGATCCCGACCGCGACCCCCGTATGCGGGTCGTCTCCGTCGCCTTCGCCGCGCTGTTGCCCGACCCTCCCGAGCCGCGCGGCGGCGGCGACGCGGCGCAGGCCCGCTGGCTGCCGCACGCCGGTGCCGGGCCGCTCGCCTTCGACCACGACCGGATCCTCGCCGACGCCCACGACCGCGTCGGCGGCAAGCTCGAGTACAGCTGCCTCGCCACCGCGTTCTGTCCGCCCGAGTTCACCCTGGGCGAGCTCCAGCGGGTCTACGAGACCGTGTGGGGCACCGCGCTGGACCGGCCCAACTTCCGGCGCAAGGTCCTCGCCACGCCGGGATTCGTCGAACCGGTCCCGGGCGCCGCCCGGCTGACCGGAGGCCGCGGCAAGCCGGCCGCGCTCTACCGCGCGGGCGCCGCCACCGCCCTGCACCCGCCCCTGCTCCGCCCCACCACGGAAGGACGGCCCTCATGACCACCACCGCCCTCGTCGAGCGCGCCGCCACCGGCTCCCTGCTCGGGCTCGCGCTCGGCGACGCGCTCGGCTTCCCGACCGAGTTCAACGACGTGCCGTCGATCCTGGCCAAGTGCGGACCGTGGCGGCAGATGGAGCTGCCCAGGCCCGCGATCGTCACCGACGACACGCAGATGACGCTGGCGCTCGGGCGCGGGCTGCGCACGGCCATGGGCCGCGGCAGCCTGGCACCGGAGCCGATGGAGCGGCCGGTCCGCCAGGAGTTCGTCGACTGGTACCGGTCCCCGGACAACAACCGCGCGCCCGGCCGGACCTGCCTGGTGGCCTGCAACCTGCTGGAGGACGAGGGCCGCCCCTGGCAGCGAGCCAGCCGGACCGGTTCCAAGGGCTGCGGGGCCAACATGCGGGTGGCACCCGTCGGCCTCGTACCCGGCCTCAGCGACGAACAGCGGGCGGGCGCCGCCCAGTTGCAGGCCGCCCTCACCCATGGCCACCCCACGGCGCTGGCGGCGTCCGACCTGACCGCCCACGCGATACGGCTGCTCGCTCAGGGCGCCGAGCCGACCGGCCTGGTCGGTCTGCTGCGCTCCTACGCGTACGACAACCGCACCCGCTACCACGAGCGGTGGCTCGGCGATCTGTGGACCCACGCCCATGACCCCTCGCCGGAGCACTTCATCGCCCGCGGCTGGGACGAGTGCCTGGACGTCCTCGAGCGCCTCCGGACGGCCGTCCGGACCGTCTCGCCGGAGACCGACCCCTGCCTGGCCACCGGCGAGGGCTGGATCGCCGAGGAGGCCCTCGCGACCGGCCTGCTGTGCTTCCTGCTCTTCCCCGACGAACCCCTCACCGCCCTGCGCCGGGCCGCCTGCACCGCCGGCGACTCCGACTCGATCGCCTGCCTGACGGGCGCCTTCGCGGGCGCACGCCTCGGCGCCGACGCCTGGCCGCGGGAGTGGACCGGCCGGATCGAGTACGGGGGCGAGCTGCGGGCCCTGGGCGCGCTCTGGGACGTTTGAGCGCCGGACGTCTCGCCAGGCGGGCGGTGCGGCCCGGGGCGTTCCGGCCTGACTACGCTGGGGGCAGACGTTTCGGCACACCAGCGAGGAGCATCACCGTGGCGGTACGAGCGGTCCGGGGCGCCGTCCAACTGGAACGGGACGAGGCCGGGCACATGGACGAGCAGGTCGGAGCCCTGCTCACCGCCGTCCTGGAGCGCAACGGCCTGACCACCGACGACCTGATCAGCATCTGGTTCACCGCCACGCCCGATCTGCACAGCGACTTCCCGGCGGCCGCGGCCCGCAAGATCGGCATCGTCGACGTGCCGCTGATCTGCGCGCAGGAGCTCGACGTCGAGGGCGCGATGCCCCGGGTCGTCCGCGTCCTCGCCCACATCGAGTCCGACCGGCCGCGCGCCGACCTCGCGCACGTCTACCTCGGCGCCGCGGCCGCCCTTCGCAAGGACATCGCCCAGTGAGGACCGCACTCGTCATCGGCACGGGACTGATCGGCACGTCGGCAGCCCTGGCGCTCGCCGCGCGCGGGGTGGCCGTGCACCTCACCGACCACGACCCCGAGCAGGCCCGTACCGCGGCGGCGCTCGGGGCCGGCACCGACGAGGCGCCCGAGGGACCCGTCGACCTCGTGATCGTCGCGGCTCCGCCCGCGCATGTGGCCACCGCGCTCGCCGACGCCATGCGGCGCGGCGTCGGACGCGGCTACCTCGACGTGGCCAGCGTCAAGGGCGGCCCGCGCCGCGAGCTGGAGGCACTCGGCCTCGACCCGGCGGTCCTGTCGAGGTACATCGGCACGCACCCCATGGCGGGCCGTGAGAAGTCGGGCCCGCTGGCCGCCACCGGTGACCTCTTCGAGGGCCGCCCCTGGGTGCTGACCCCGACCCGGGACACCGACACCGAAGTGCTGAACCTCGCCCTGGAACTGGTCTCGCACTGCCGGGCCGTGCCGGTCGTCATGGACGCCGACGCCCACGACCGGGCGGTCGCCCTCGTCTCCCACATGCCCCACCTGCTGTCCAGCATGGTCGCCGCGCGTCTGGAGCACGCCGAGGAGGCGGCGGTGCGGCTGTGCGGCCAGGGCATCCGGGACGTCACCCGCATCGCGGCCTCCGACCCGGGCATGTGGATCGACATCCTGTCCGCGAACCCGGGGCCGGTCGCCGATCTGCTGTCCGAGGTGGCCGCCGACCTCGACGAGACGGTGCGGGCCCTGCGCGCCCTCCAGTCCTCCGACGAGGTCAAGCGGCGCGACGGCGCCGACGGTATCGAGGACGTGCTGCGCCGCGGCAACGCCGGCCAGGTCCGGGTGCCCGGCAAGCACGGCAGCGCCCCGCGGGCGTACGAGACGGTGGCCGTCCTCATCGACGACCAGCCCGGTCAGCTGGCCCGCATCTTCGCGGACGCGGGCGTGGCGGGGGTCAACGTCGAGGACGTCCGCATCGAGCACGCGACGGGGCAGCAGGCGGGCCTGGTGCAGCTGATGGTGGAGCAGAAGGCCGCCCCGGTGCTGAGCGCGGCGCTGCGCCAGCGGGGCTGGTCGATCCGCCAGTAGGGCGGGCGCCCGCGCTGCCGAAGGGCCCGGCGGTCCGCCCGTCGTACCGGCTCCGCAGAGCCAGTAACCTTGTGCGGGGCGCCCTCGCGTCCCGCCCATCCACCACTCCGCACCAGGAAGGTGTCCCCCCGTGGAAAACGGCGCCCGGACCGCCCCGGCAGTGATTGTCGCCATTGACGGCCCCTCCGGCACGGGCAAGTCGAGCACCTCGAAGGCCGTGGCCGCGCAGCTCGGGCTGAGCTACCTGGACACCGGGGCCCAGTACCGGGCGATCACCTGGTGGATGGTGAACAACGGCATCGACACGACCGATCCCTCGGCGGTCGCGGCCGTGGTGGGCAAGCCGGAGATCGTCTCCGGCACCGACCCCTCCGCGCCCGCCATCACCGTGGACGGCGTGGACGTCTCCGGACCGATCCGCGGACAGGAGGTCACCTCCAAGGTCAGCGCCGTCAGCGCGGTCCCCGAGGTGCGGTCCCGGATCACCGAGCTGCAGCGCTCCATCGCCGCCGCCGCGGAGCACGGCATCGTCGTCGAGGGCCGGGACATCGGCACGACGGTGCTGCCCGACGCCGACCTGAAGATCTTCCTCACCGCGTCCCCGGAGGCGCGCGCCGCCCGCCGCCACGGTGAGCTGAAGGGCGCGGACCTGCACGCCACCCGTGAGTCCCTGATCAAGCGGGACGCGGCCGACTCCACCCGCAAGGCGTCCCCGCTGGCGAAGGCCGGCGACGCCGTCGAGGTGGACACCACCGACCTCACGCTGCAGCAGGTCATCGAGTGCGTCGTCACCCTCGTCGAGGAGAAGCGGGCCGGAAAGTGACCGAGGTTCCTTCGCCGCGCGGCGCCGACGTCGGCCGACGGATCGGCGTCGGCCTGATGTACGGGCTGTGGAGGCCGCGCGTCCTGGGCGCGTGGCGGGTTCCGGCGAGCGGCCCGGCGATCCTCGCCGTCAACCATTCGCACAACATCGACGGTCCCATGGTCATGGGCGTGGCGCCCCGGCCGACGCACTTCCTGATCAAGAAGGAGGCGTTCGTCGGCCCGCTCGACCCCTTCCTGCGCGGCATCGGCCAGCTGAAGGTCGACCGCCACAGCGCCGACCGCGAGGCCGTGACCCGGGCGCTGAGCGTGCTGGAGAACGGGCAGGTCCTCGGGATCTTCCCCGAGGGCACCCGGGGCGAGGGCGACTTCGCCTCGCTGCGCGCCGGACTCGCCTACTTCGCTGTCCGCTCGGGGGCGCCGATCGTGCCGGTGGCGGTGCTGGGAAGTTCCGAGCGGCGCGGGCGGTTGATAAAGGGGCTGCCGCCGCTGCGCAGCCGGATAGACGTCGTCTTCGGCGAGCCGTTCGAGGCGGGCGACGGCACGGGGCGGCGAACGCGCACGGCGCTCGACGAGGCGACGGAGCGCATCCAGAAGCAGCTCACCGCGCACCTGGAAAACGCCAGGCGCCTCACCGGGCGCTGAGCGACACTTCAGTAGTGGATCACCGTGGTCACGGTGCTCCACCGATCACCACGATGAACGAGGTACGGACTTCATGAACGACGACAGCAGGCCCGACGGCTCGGCCGCGTACGAGGACGGGCACGGGGCACTCGGCGACGCCGAGTACGCGGAGTTCATGGAGCTCGCCGCGGAAGAGGGTTTCGACCTCGAGGACATCGAGGGCGCCATCGAGGCGGCCGGACACGGCCCGCTGCCCGTGCTGGCCGTCGTCGGCCGCCCCAACGTCGGCAAGTCGACCCTGGTGAACCGCATCATCGGCCGCCGTGAGGCGGTCGTCGAGGACAAGCCCGGGGTGACCCGCGACCGGGTCACCTACGAGGCGGAGTGGGCGGGCCGCCGCTTCAAGGTCGTCGACACCGGCGGCTGGGAGCAGGACGTCCTCGGTATCGACGCCTCGGTGGCGGCGCAGGCCGAGTACGCGATCGAGGCGGCCGACGCGGTCGTCTTCGTGGTCGACGCCAAGGTCGGCGCGACCGACACCGACGAGGCGGTCGTACGGCTGCTGCGCAAGGCGGGCAAGCCCGTGGTGCTGTGTGCCAACAAGGTCGACGGCCCGAGCGGCGAGGCCGACGCGTCGTACCTGTGGAACCTGGGTCTCGGTGAGCCCCACCCGGTGTCGGCGCTCCACGGGCGCGGCACCGGCGACATGCTGGACGCCGTCCTGGAGGCCCTGCCGGAGGCACCCGCCCAGACCTTCGGCACCTCGATCGGCGGCCCGCGCCGTGTCGCACTGATCGGCCGCCCGAACGTCGGCAAGTCCTCGCTCCTGAACAAGGTCGCGGGCGAGGACCGCGTCGTCGTCGACGAACTCGCCGGCACCACCCGCGACCCGGTCGACGAGTTGATCGAACTCGGCGGCAAGACCTGGAAGTTCGTCGACACGGCGGGCATCCGCAAGCGGGTCCACCTCCAGCAGGGCGCGGACTACTACGCCTCGCTGCGCACCGCCGCCGCCGTCGAGAAGGCCGAGATCGCCGTCGTGCTGATCGATGCCTCCGAGACCATCTCGGTGCAGGACCAGCGCATCATCACCATGGCCGTGGAGGCGGGGCGCGCGCTCGTCATCGCCTACAACAAGTGGGACACCCTGGACGAGGAGCGCCGCTACTACCTGGAGCGGGAGATCGAGACCGAGCTCGCCCAGGTGCGCTGGGCACCGCGGGTGAACGTCTCGGCGCACACCGGACGGCACATGGAGAAGCTGGTACCGGCGATCGAGACCGCCCTGGAGGGCTGGGAGACCCGTGTCCCCACGGGCCGCCTCAACGCCTTCCTCGGCGAGCTGGTCTCCGCGCACCCGCACCCGGTCCGCGGCGGCAAGCAGCCGCGCATCCTGTTCGGCACCCAGGCGGGCACCAAGCCCCCCCGGTTCGTGCTCTTCGCGTCCGGCTTCATCGAGGCGGGCTACCGCCGGTTCGTCGAACGGCGGCTGCGCGAGGAGTTCGGCTTCGAGGGATCGCCGATCCACATCTCCGTGCGCGTGCGCGAGAAGCGCGGCAAGAAGAAGTAGGCACCCCCGCGGCCTCCGGGAGGGGCGGTCTGCGGGGCCGTCCCCTCCGCGGTCCGCTCACAGCCCCCTGCGCGGTGCGGGGGGCAGCGCGGGGAGGTGCTGCACCGTGGCCTGTCGTGCCACCCGCTCCCAGACGGTCGCCGTGGACGACTGCCCGTGCGGGGCGGCGGGCCGTCCGGTCGCGTGCTGAGGGGCGGCGTGGCGTGTGCCGTACGCGCCCGTGCGGTGGGCGGGGTGGGAGAAGGCGACGAAGTCCAGGTCCTCCTCCCCGCTGCGGTCGCCCGGGCACGCCCGGAAGGACCTGACGTACTCGGCGTAGAGCGCGTCGTAGATCGGCGTGGCCGAGGAGCCGGTGGAGAGGTCCTGGGCCGATCTCGCGGCGGGGATCGGCTGAGGGGACAGGCGGCGGGGGACGTCATATGCGTGCACGTAGGTGCCAACGACCCCGCCGCCCACAGGATGCGGTCGAGTACGCCGCCTTTGCAGGTCAGGCGCCTCGACGGGTGGTGCGCCCGACGGCTCAGGTGCCCGCCAGCGGCAGGGCGGCGGCCACGAGCCTCCCGTTCGCCGCGGCCTTGTCCAGCGCGTCGCGCAGCAGGTC
The DNA here is from genome assembly GCF_042869095.1 of Streptomyces sp. NPDC007264. Taxonomy (NCBI): domain Bacteria; kingdom Bacillati; phylum Actinomycetota; class Actinomycetes; order Kitasatosporales; family Streptomycetaceae; genus Streptomyces; species Streptomyces sp. NPDC007264. The sequence continues at coordinate 426,280 of NZ_JBIAFD010000005.1, read as the reverse complement.
CTCACGCGGCTGGCGGCCGATCGAACCCACCGGTGCCGCGAACATCAGCACCTGCTGGTGCTTGTTGGCGGCCGCCCGCCACCCCTCGGTGACCTGGAGCGGCTGGTGCGCCTGCCACCAGGCCACCGGCTGGCCACCGTTGGCACCGGGTTGCAGCACGGCGTGCAACTGGCCCATGGCGAGCAGCACGGACCAGCCGTGCAGCACGGGCGGCACCGACGCGATCTCGGTCAGCGGCATGAAGCCCTGCTCGACGAGCAGCGTCAGGAAGTCGTCGCCGACGCTCGTCGAGCCCGGGCGCGCGATGGGAGCGGTGGGTTCCACGACGAGTGCCGGGTGCAACTCCCCTGCGATCAGGACGAGTCCGCTGGTGACGCCCAGCACCGCCTGCTCGTGAGCCGCCGTGGGGAGGTCCTCGCCGGCGGTGATGGAGCGGACGGCGCCCTGCAACTGCTCCTCGGTGACCTGGACGACCTGGGAGGGCAGACAGGTGGCGTGGGCGAAGGCGAGGACGGCGGTCTCCTCGCCGACGAACAGGACGGTGCTGGTGCGCTCCTGCTCGGAGTCGCCCGGGGTGCGGCAGGACGTGCAGTCGTAACTGCCCGGGGCGTTCTCTCCGGCGAGCAGCCGGTCGGCTTCTTCGTCGCCGATCTCGGCGCGTACGGCGTCGCTGACGTCGAGCATGCGCGGCACGGGTGGCTCCCTCGGGATGCGGTACGTGGCGTGCCGGGTGGCTCCCGGCCATGAGCCCGGAGGGTTCCCGGCTCATGGAGAAGACAACGGACGATCTGTGGCCGGAGTCACGCCCGCGAGCGAACGGAATCGAACCATCCGACGCGCAGGGTGAGCAGGCGCCCGGAATTCGTCACTCCATGCCAACTTCCGGAGAAGTGAGGGAAGTTGATTTGGTGAGGTGGCTCACAGATCACCGGGTGCGCTGGTCGACAAATCCGGAAATCAGCGAATGAAATGGGTGGCCTGAAATCGCCGCTACCATCGGTAACATCGAACTGGCCTGGAATGACAAGGAGTTGGTTGAAAACGGACGGTCCACCTGCCTAGATTCCTCCGCCGTGTGCAACGAGCACCGCCCGGGAACGTCCACCGGTCGCGCCGCACAGCCGGCGCGCAGCACCACCTCCGGCGGACGGGGCGGCGCGCGACGACCGCGCCCCACGCGCGGGCCGACGCGCCCCGCCCTGGGGGACCCCGGGTTCGTGGAGAGGGAATTACATGTCCGAATGTGCCGATGACACCCGTAAGGCCCGTACGACCCGTACGACGGCGGTCCTCGCCGGCGCGGCCCTGCTCGCGCCGTTGGGGCTGCTCGCCGCGGCCGGCAACGCCGCCGCGGCGGACAGCGGGGTGTGGGACCGCATCGCCCGGTGCGAGAGCGGCGGGAACTGGCACATCAACACCGGCAACGGCTACTACGGAGGTCTGCAGTTCGCCGCCGGCACCTGGCGCGCGTACGGCGGCACCGCCTACGCCCCGACCGCCGACAAGGCGTCCAAGCAGGCGCAGATAGCCGTCGCGACCAAGGTGCGGAACGCGCAGGGCTGGGGGGCGTGGCCGGTCTGCTCGGCCCGCGCCGGAGCCTACGGAAGCGCGCCCGCCGCATCGGGGGCCCGGGCGGCCGCACGCCCGTCCTCGGGTTCGGCCACCACCGAGTCCGCATCCGGATCCGCCCCGTCGAAGCGGTCGTCGAAGCAGTCGTCGAAGGCGCCGGGGCACTCGACGGGACACACCGCGCGCGGTTCGTCCCGCGGCGACTACACCGTGCGCAGCGGTGACACCCTCAGCGGTATCGCCGAACGGCACGGCACCACCTGGCAGCAGCTCTACGCACGCAACAAGGCGGTGATCGGAGCCGATCCCGACCTGATCATGCCCGGACAGCGACTCGACGTCTGACCGCGCGTCCGCATCACAACCCCACCCAGGCCCTGGGGCCCTGCCGTCCGCTGCGACGGCAGGGCCCCGTGCGTCGCGCCGCGACGCTCTTCCCGGCCGCGCCGCACGGGGCTTGCGGACGGCAGGTGTCCGCAAGGGACGGCAGACTCGGTGCCATGCTGGAGACCTCGGCCCGACTGCTGCGTCTGCTGTCCCTGCTCCAGGCCCACCGCGAATGGTCCGGAGCCGACCTCGCCGATCGCCTCGGCGTCAGCCCCCGCACGGTGCGCCGGGACGTGGAGCGGCTGCGCGAGCTGGGGTATCCCGTCAACGCGAGCCCCGGCACCGGCGGCGGCTACCAGCTGGGGGCCGGGGCCGAACTGCCGCCGCTGCTTCTGGACGACGACGAGGCCGTCGCCGTGGCGGTCGGGCTGCGCACGGCCGCCGGGCAGGGCATCGAGGGCATCGGCGAGACCTCCGTACGCGCCCTCGCCAAGCTGGAACAGGTCCTGCCGAACCGTCTGCGCCACCGGGTGAGCGCGCTGAACGCGTTCACCGTGCCGATGCTGCGCGGTCCCGAGCCCACCGCCGTCGACCCGGCCGTCCTCACCGAACTGGCCCATCTGTGCCGGGACGCCGAGCGGCTGCGCTTCGAGTACCGCGACCACGGCGGTGCCCCGTCCCGCCGCACGGTCGAGCCGTACCGCCTGGTGTGCACCGAGCGCCGCTGGTACATGGTCGCCTGGGACCTCGACCGTGACGACTGGCGCACCTTCCGCGTGGACCGGATCACCCCGAAACCGCCGCACGGCCCGCGCTTCGCCCCGCGGACACCCCCGGCCGACGACCTGGCCGACTATGTGTCGAAGGGCGTCTCCACGGGCGCGTACGCCGCCCGGGCCGTGGTGCGGCTGCTGGTGCCCCTGCGTGAGGCGGCCGGGCGGATCTCGCCGTCGGCGGGGACCCTGGAGGCGGAGAGCGACGGCAGTTGCCTGCTGCGCACGGGGGCGGCGACCCTCGACGTGATGGTGATCCACGTCATGATGATGGGGTTCGAGTTCGAGGTGCTGGAGCCCGCGGAGCTGACCGAGACGGTCAGGACGGCTCGGGACCGGCTGTCGCGGGCGCTGGAGCGGGCCCGACCGGCGCGTGCCGCGGGTGACGGGGCCCGAACGCCGGGGACGCCGGAGGCTCGGGGCGGATCCGGGGCACGGTGAGGACCTCGTGCCGCAGCGGCGGGCCTCAGACGGCCCCGGGCCCGCCGGAGCCCACGACGCGGCGCTCCCGCCGGCTCACACCGCGAAGCGCGGCCCCGCCCCGCCCTCCGGCGGGGCGCGTGCGTGGGTTCTGTGTCGAAGACGTGTATTTCCTCTGCACGGTCAGCTGCCCGTCACCGTGCACGAGAAATGGGAAATGGGTGGCGAGAACCGCGCGGCGCGCTTTCCGGCGAAGGTTTTTCCGTCCCTTCGACGATGATGATCAAGCCTCTCCTGAATTCCGTTCGGCCGGGCGCGTGGCGCATGCAGAACCGCTCGATCGTGTGACGCCGTTGGGGCGAAACGGGTGTCGTGGATCCGTGACAGAAGCGTGACCGTAGAGGGATGTGGGGCAGGAGAGGCGGCCCGGACTTCCACGGCCGCGCCTCGCCGCCTAACGTGATCCCATGGCATCCATTCCCACCCCCGGCGCGGAACCCGAGGACTCCCCCGAGGAGTACGTCGGCCTGGCGGCGCACCACGCCGAACGGCTCGCCCGTGAACGCGGCTGGCGCACGGTCCGCTCACTGCCGCCGGGCACGGTCATCACCATGGAGTACCGCTTCGGACGGCTGAACTTCGAGGTCGACGGCGGCAGGGTCACGCGCTGCTGGAAGGGCTGACGGGCCGCGGCCGAAGCCGCGCGGCCCCCGGCCCCATGACGCAGGCCCCGGCTCCTGGTGAGCCGGGGCCTGCGTCGTGCGGGGAGGCTGTGCGTACCGTCCCCGCGGGCCGGCCGCTCAGCCGCCCGCCAGAGGTCGCGCAGGGGCGGCGCCGCGCACCCGGTCCGAGTGCGGCGGGCGGCGGCTGCCCGCCGGGGTGACCGGGGTGCGCTCCGCGCGGGTGGTGTACGGGCCGGGAGCCAGATAGACCGGTGCCCGGGGCGCACGGGCGGCGGCCACCGGCTCCCGGGCCGGTGCCGCGTCTCCCTCCGCGGCCGGAACCGGGGAGAGGGCGGGCGCCGGCGCGTCGACCGGGACCGGGACGGGCACCGGGGCGGCGCGGCGGCTGCGGCGGCGGTCCCGCACCGCGAGGATGCTCGTCTCGGCGCGGGCGATCAGCGGCTCGAACCACGGCAGCGCCAGCAGGATCAGCAGGCCCGCGGCCCAGCCGAGGAGCACGTCGCTCAGCCAGTGCGTACCGAGGTAGACCGTGGTCAGTCCGACGCCGAGGGAGGTCACGGCGGAGAGCGCCGACAGCCAGCGCCTGGCCCGTGGCGTCGAGGCCAGATAGGCCAGGATTCCCCAGGTCACGACGGCGTTCGCGGTGTGCCCGGAGGGAAATATATCGCCGCCCCGCCACATCTCGTTCGACCCGATGACGGTCGCGTAGTGCGGGCCGAGGCGGCCCATGCCGTACTTGGCGGCCCCCACCGTGATGTTCAGCAGGAGCAGTGCCGCGCCCAGGGTGAGCAGCGGGCGCAGGGTGTGCTGACGCCACGAGCGCCAGCCCAGCCAGGCCGCGACCATCACCGCGGTGGGCCCGCGCTGGCCCAGCACCACGTAGTAGTCGAGGAACGCGTGGATCTGCGGCCACTGCTGGTACGGCCGGAAGAACATGACCTGCCAGTCGAGCCGGACCAGCCAGGAGGAGACGACGACGGCCCAGACGATCGCCGCGTAGAAGGCCAGGGTTCCCGAGAAGAGGACGACTCGGTGCCGGCTCATCCTGGGCACGTCGATGTGGGCCGGTCGTTCCGGCTCACGGTCCAGCCGGGCGAAGACCCGGTCCAGACGCCTCAGGTTTGGTTCGGTACGCACTCAATCGACGTTACAGCGAGTGAGCTCGATGCCCACCCGAATCCCCGGCTTTGTGATGACGATGTGATGTGGGATTCCTCTCAGCGGGGTCGCCGATTTCCATGGAATCCCTAATAGGGCCGGGGCATGGCCACTGAATTCATGGCCCATGGCCGATCGCTGTTTTATGGCGCTTGTCAATTCGTTCACCGAATGCTGGCGTGGAATTCCCCGATCGCTCACGGACGGTTACCGCCGATCATGGCGGGCCGGAGCCGTTGAGCCAGAACGCCCCATAGAGGGCCGAAGCCACGGCGACACCGCCGAGCACCGCCGCCGACCTGGAGGGACGCGCCCGCGCCAGGGCCACGGCGAGGGGCAGCAGCAACGGGAAGGCGGGCAGCAGCAGCCGTGGTTTCGAGCCGAAGTAGCTCGATGCGCACAGGGCGAGCGCGGTGACGGCGCCCGCGTACACGAGCAGGGGCAGCGGCTGCCCCTGCCGTACGCACGTCGCGTACAGCCCGGCGATCAGCGCGACCCCGGCGATCAGCCCCACGCCGGCCAGGGCCGAGGGGAAGGAGGTGAACCTGGCCGCGACGAAGCGGGCGAAGGCGTAGCCGCCGTCGAAACCGTTGCGCCAGCCCGCCTGGACGTCCAGATAGCCGAGGGGACCCCTGCCGGTGCGGTGGCCGACCCACAGGACGTAGCCGGCGGTGCCGAGGGGCGCGAGGACCGCGCCGAGGGCACGGCGGCCGCGTGACATGCCATGGCCGCGCGGCACGCCTCCGGGCGGGGACGCCCGGCACTCCCGTACGTACGACGCGATCGCCGCCGCCCACACGGCCGCGACGACGGCGGCCCCCACCGGCCGGGTCAGGCCCGCCAGCGAGGCGAGCAGGCCCGCGGTCACCCAGCGGCCGGTCAGCACCGCGTACAGCGCCCAGGCGGCGAGCGCGGTGAACAGGGACTCGCTGTACGCCATCGACTGCACGATCCCGACCGGCAGCGCCGCCCACAGCAGGACCAGGCACACGCCCACCCGGCGGTCGTACACGTGCTCCGCGACGGCGAAGACGCCCCAGGCGGCGGCGAGCGAGGCGAGCGCCGAGACGACGAGGCCCGCGTCGGCGTACGACAGCGGGGTCAGCGCCGCGCCCAGCCGCTCCAGCCACGGCAGCAGGGGGAAGAAGGCGAGGTTGGAGTGCACGTCGCCGTTCGGCAGGCGCACCTCGTAGCCGTAGCCGAGCGCGGCGACCCGGGTGTACCACAGCGAGTCCCAGCGGGCCGCCAGCAGGGTGTGCGGGCTGGTGCCGCGCGCCGCGCTCCACAGCGCGAGCACGACCAGGCCCAGGGCGCGGACGGCCGCATGGCCCGCCAGGGCGGGTGCGGCCCGGCGCGCGGCGCCGTGGCGGGGCGGCGCCGCACACGTTGCAAGATCGGTCACGCGCCCGATTATCGGCGCCGTGCGGAACCGGACGGACCCACCCGGCGTGCTGGACCGGGGGAGGAGTGGCGCATGCCACACCTCCTCCTGGAGGAACGTGAGAGCTCTGCCACGCGACGGCCGCCGGAACTCGCGTACCCTGGCGATTCACTCGCTTCGTTGCGTGGGCCCCGGGAGTACCGCTCCTCCCGGTCGCCGTCGCGGGGCGTCCCCACCCCGCGTTCCGCCGAAGTGAGGGACCACCTGGGAGGTACGTACATGTCCGGGACGACCACGGCCGCCGCTGCGCTGCGCCGTCGGGCGGCCGGGGACGGAGCGGACCGCTGGGTCGTCCTCGTCGTCCTGTGTGTGAGCCTGCTGCTCGTCGCGCTCGACGCCACCGTGCTGCATGTCGCGATGCCCGCCGTCACCGAGGACCTCAAGCCCGGTGGAATCCAACTGCTGTGGATCGTGGACACCTACCCGCTCGTCTGCGCCTCGCTGCTCATCCTCTTCGGCACACTGGGCGACCGGATGGGCCGCCGGCGGGTGCTGCTGCTGGGATACGGCATCTTCGGAGTCGCGTCCGGCGTCGCGGCCCTGGCGCAGGACGCCCAGGCGCTGATCGCGGCGCGGGCGCTGCTCGGCGTGGGCGGCGCGATGATCATGCCCGCGACGCTGTCCATCCTGCGCCAGGTCTTCCCCGACCGGCGCGAACGGGCGCTGGCGATCGGCATCTGGAGCGCCGTGGCCGCGGTGGGAGCGGCGGTGGGCCCGCTGCTGGGCGGCTTCCTGCTCGAGCACTTCTGGTGGGGTTCCGTCTTCCTGATCAACATCCCGCTGATGCTGGTCAGCCTGCCGGTCGGGCGGTTGCTGCTGCCGGAGTCGAAGGGGGACCGCGACGGGCCCTGGGACGTGGTGGGCGCGCTCATGGCGGCGGCCGGCCTCTTCGGGCTCGTCCTGGGCGTGAAGCGGCTGGGCGGCGGGGACGCGCCGCTCGGCCCCGGCACCCTGCTGTCCCTGGTGGCGGGCGCGGCCCTGCTGGCCGGCTTCGTGCGCCGCCAGCGCCGCCGCGCGCACCCGCTCGTCGACCTGCGGATGTTCGCGCGGCCGGCGTTCAGCACATCGGTGGGGTGCATCGTGCTCGCGATGCTCGCGCTGGTCGGCCTGGAGCTGATCGCGGCGCAGTATCTGCAACTGGTGCTCGACCTCTCCCCGCTTCAGACGGGGCTGCGGCTGCTGCCGCTGACGTTCGCGGCGATGGCGGCGGGCCTGGCCGGCTCCAGCGTGCTGCACCGCCTCGGCCCCCGGCGCATGGTCGTCTTCGGCTTCTGCCTCACGGCGGGATCGGTGGTCGCGCTGACCGCGATGGGCGGCCACGACAACCCGGGGCTGCTGCTGTTCGGTTTCGTCCTGCTGGGCTTCGGCCTGGAGACGACGCTGTTCGGGGCGTACGAGTCGATGCTGAGCGAGGCGCCGGCGTCGCAGTCCGGGGGAGCGGCGGCCATCGGCGAGACCTCCTACCAGCTGGGTGCGGGCATCGGCATCGCCCTGCTGGGCAGCGTGATGAACGCCGCGTACGCACCCGGCCCGGCCTCGGTGCCGGGCGTCCCGCCGTCGGCCTCCAGGGCCGCGGGTCATTCGCTGGGCGAGGCGTACGAGGTGGCCGGCCGGCTGGGCGGTGCGCGGGGCGAGGCCCTGCGCCGTGCGGCCCGGGACTCCTTCGTCCACGGCCTGCATGTGACGCTCCTGGTCAGTGCCGGTCTGCTGCTGCTGGGTGCGGTCATGGCACTGCGGCTGCCGCGGGTCATGCACTGCGAGCAGCCTCCGGCGGGCTCGGCGTCGGCGGTTCCCGCCCCGCGGGGGATCGCGGACTCCCGGGTCTCGGCATGAGCGGGTACGGCGCTCGGGTCCACCGGTACTGGACGCGTGGCGCGGGGCGTCGTACCGTCGGCCCGTCCCATCCTGACTAGCGCTGCTAGTTTTCAGTGTCACGGAGGCTCTCCATGTCCGCGTCCCCGACGTTGCCGTCCTTCGACCCCGCCGACCCGCTGGGGATCGACGACCTGCTGGACGCCGAGGACCTCGCCATCCGCGACACCGTGCGCGGCTGGGCGGCGGAGCGCGTGCTGCCGCACATCGCCGAGTGGTACGAGAAGGGCGAGATGCCCCACATCCGCGAGCTCGCCCGGGAACTCGGCTCCCTCGGCGCTCTCGGCATGTCGCTGAACGGGTACGGGTGCGCGGGGGCCAGCGCCGTGCAGTACGGCCTCGCCTGTCTGGAGCTGGAGGCCGCCGACTCCGGCATCCGCTCCCTGGTCTCCGTGCAGGGGTCCCTCGCCATGTACGCCGTCCACCGGTTCGGCAGCGAGGAGCAGAAGCAGCAGTGGCTGCCCGGCATGGCCGCGGGCGAGATCATCGGGTGTTTCGGGCTGACCGAACCCGACCACGGCTCCGACCCGGCCTCGATGCGCACCCACGCCGAGCGGGACGGCGCGGACTGGATCCTCAACGGCCGCAAGATGTGGATCACCAACGGGTCCGTCGCGGGCGTCGCCGTCGTGTGGGCGCAGACCGACGAGGGGATCCGCGGATTCGTCGTCCCCACGGACAGCCCCGGTTTCGCCGCCCCCGAGATCAAGCACAAGTGGTCCCTGCGGGCCTCGGTGACCAGTGAGCTCGTCCTCGACGACGTGCGGCTGCCCGCGGACGCCGTGCTGCCCGGTGTCGTCGGGCTCAAGGGCCCGCTCGGCTGCCTCTCCCACGCCCGCTACGGGATCGTGTGGGGGGCCATGGGCGCTGCCCGGTCCTGCCTGGAGACCGCGGTGGACTACGCCAAGAGCAGGGAGCAGTTCGGCAGGCCCATCGGAGGGTTCCAGCTCACCCAGGCCAAGCTCGCCGACATGGCGGTCGAACTGCACAAGGGGATCCTGCTCGCCCACCATCTGGGGCGGCGCATGGACGCGGGACGGCTCCGTCCCGAACAGGTCAGCTTCGGCAAGCTCAACAACGTGCGCGAGGCCATCGAGATCTGCCGCACGGCGCGTACGGTCCTCGGCGCCAACGGGATCTCGCTGGAGTACCCCGTGATGCGGCACGCCACCAACCTGGAGTCGGTGCTCACCTATGAGGGCACCGTCGAGATGCACCAGCTCGTGCTGGGCAAGGCGCTCACTGGGCTCGACGCCTTCCGGTGACGGCCGGTGGAGCGGGCAGGGCCGATGAGCGGCCCTGCCTCAGCTCTGGTTGAAGAAGCCGTCGGGCCGCCGGCTCGCGGCGTCGCCGCTGACGATCTCGGTGTCCGCGGGCGTCAGCAGGAAGACGCGGGTGGAGACACGGTCGATCGAGCCGCGCAGGCCGAAGATCAGGCCGGCGGCGAAGTCGACCACGCGCTTGGCGTCGGCCGGCTCCATGTTCGTGAGGTTCATGATGACGGGGACGCCGTCCCGGAAGAGCTCGCCGATGGCCCGGGCGTCCCGGAAGCTGTCCGGGGTGACCGTGCCGATCCGGCGACCGGTCTCCTCCGCCGTGTCGGACGCGACCTTCACATGCGGGTCGGTCACCCAGGCATCGCCCTGCTCCTGGCCCTCGGCGTAGTCGTCGTCGTAGTAACGCTCGTCATCGTTGTTGTCGTCGACGAGGCCAAGCCAGGCACTCGCCTTGCGCACCGATCCCATGGACGCCTCCTCTCACAGCGGTCTTTCCGGCCGTCCGCATCCCCATGGTCGTCCATGATGCGGATGTCGCGCCAAGGGGATAGGCGCCGCGCGGGGGGTTTGTGACGGTACTGGTGCACAGCGCGTCCGTCGAGAGTCCGTGTGCCCCAAGGGCCCGGCCGTACACGGCTGCTGACTGAGAGTGAAATATTATCTGCGACGGTGGACGGGTGACGGGTGGTGCGTACGAGTGAACGAGGTGGCAGATACGATGCCGCGGCTCAACATCGTACGAAGCGTGGGGGGATGTCGTGTTCGGAATGGTCCGGCCCTGTCGGCACCGGCTGGGTGAGGGACTGCGGACCCAGTGGATGGCGCACCTGTGCGGGCTCTGTCTCGCGCTGCGCGCGGACCACGGGCAGCTCGCCCGGGTCGTCACCAACTACGACGGCCTGCTCGTCTCGGTCCTGACGGAGGCTCAGGCCGAGCGGGCCGAGGGAGGGCGCCGCACGGCCGGACCCTGCCCGCTGCGCGGTATGCGCACCGCCTCCGTCGCGCGGGGCGAGGGGGCGCGGCTCGCGGCCGCGGTCTCCCTGGTGCTCGCCTCGGCGAAGGTGCGCGACCACATGGCCGACGGGGACGGACTGTTGGCGCGGGGGCCGGTGGCGTTCGCGGCGCGCCGGGTCGCCACGAACTGGGACAGAGCCGGCGCCCGTGCCGGCTCCGACGTCGGGTTCGACACCGCCGTCCTGGTGGACGCCGTGGACCGGCAGACCGGGATCGAGGCGCTCGCCGGGCCGGGCACCCCGATCCTGACGATCACCGAACCGACCGAGACCGCCACCGCCGCCGCCTTCGCGCACACGGCGGTCCTCGCGGGCCGGCCCCGCAACGCCGAGCCCCTCGCCGAGGCGGGCCGGCTCTTCGGGCGGCTTGCCCATCTGCTGGACGCCGTGGAGGACCGGGAGGCCGACGCCGCGTCGGGTGCCTGGAATCCGCTGACGGCCACCGGCACCTCGACGGCGGAGGCCCGCCGTCTCGCCGACGACGCGCTGCACGGGATCCGGCTCGCGCTGCGGGAGGTCGAGTTCACCGACGGCAGGCTCGCGCATGTGCTGCTCGCGCACGAACTGCGGACCTCCGTGGACCGTGCCTTCGGCACGACCACCTGCTCGCATCCGCTCGGCGCGTCCGGGCCGTACGCGCCCGGCGCGCCCGGGGGTCCGGCCGGTCCGCCCCCGCCTCCGGAGCCGCCCCGCCGCGACCGGCGCGGACTGATCGCGGGCTGCGCGGTGTGGACGGGGCTCGCCTGCACCTGTCAGCTGTGCTGCGGCACGTACGAGGACCCGTGGAGTCGCGAGCGCAAGGACGGCTTCTGCCGCGACAACGACTGCAGTGACTGCTGTGACTGTTGCGACTGCTGCAGCAACTGTGACGGATGCTGCTGCGACGGCTGCGACTGCGGCTGCGACTGCTGACGGCCGCCCGACGCGTCCCGCCTTGTGCGACGCGGTGGCGTCGGCCCGTCGCAGGGGCGGCGCCGCACGCCTCGTACGCGGCGGGCTCGGCGAGTTGGGAGGCCCGTTGTGTCCGGTGTGCGAGGGTTGATCGCATGACGACCGACGCGTCCGACGAGTGGAAGCAGTGGCACGAGCGCCGCACGGCGCAGGTGTCGGCGCCCCACGGGCCCCTTGCGCTGACCGGCACCCACTGGCTGGAGGATTATCCGGAGGGGCGAATTCCGGACACCCCGGGGCGGTGGACGGCCGACGGGGACGCGGTGGTGCTGACGGCCGGCGAGGACGACGGGCTGACCGTCGACGGAAAGCCCTTCACGGGTGAGACCCGCCTCGGCGCCGATCCCGGACCCGTGACCGCGGCCCGCGTCGAGGCCGGCGAGCGCCGCCTGGTCGTCATGGAGCGCGAGGGAGCCTGGGCCGTACGCGACTACGACCCGGCGGCGCCCGCGCGCCGGGCCTTCAAGGGCATCCACGCCACGCCCCACGATCCGCGCTGGTCGGTGGAGGGGCACCTCACCCCCTACGGCGAGCGTCGCACCGTGCACGTCGAGAACGCCGACGGCCGCCACCGCGGACTCGCCCTGGGCGGCGTGCTCGCCTTCACCCTGGACGGGCAGGATCTCACCCTTCAGGTGTCGGTCCGGGGCGACGGTTCGCCGTGGGCCGTCTTCGCCGACGCCACCAGCGGGTACACCAGCTATCGCTTCCGGTTCCTGTGCCCGCCCGTGCCCGACGTCGAGGGCACCACGACGGTGGACTTCAATCGTGCGCTGCTCCCGCCGTGTGCCTTCGCGGACCACTTCCTCTGCCCCTTCCCGCCACCGGGCAACACGCTGGGTCTCGCCGTCGAGGCGGGGGAGCGCGGCGTGGCGTAGAGGCCCCGTCAGAGTGGGGGGTTCTGCCGCAGGTTGAAGGCTGCACGGCCGAAAGGCGCTCTTGCGCCTCTCGGGCGGCGGCCGAATACTCCCCCTCAGCGCTTGTCAGGGGCACGGCATGTTCGGAATCCGGACGGCACGGCCCCCGACTGCGACTCACGGGCCCCATCTCCCCCACGCGGGCCCCCGACTTCCCTTGGAGGGAACGACAAGTGAGGATCAAGCGCACCAACCCCACAAGCGGACTCGCGAGACGGACCCGGCTGATCGCCGTGGCCGCCGGACTCGTGGCCGCGGCCGCGTTCGCCGTCCCCACCGCGAACGCGAACGACGCACACACCTTCAGTGCGAACCAGCTCAGCAAGGCGAGCGACTCGGTGCTCAAGTCCGATGTCGCCGGCACGGCCTGGGCCGTCGACCCGACGACGAACCGTGTCGTCGTCACCGTCGACAACACCGTCTCCCAGGCCGAGATCGCGAAGATAAAGAAGGCGGCCGGCGGCAACGCCGACGCCCTCACCATCAAGCACACGCCCGGCACCTTCAACAAGCTGATCTCCGGTGGCGACGCCATCTATGCGAGTAGCTGGCGCTGCTCGCTCGGCTTCAACGTCCAGGACGGCAGCGGGAACTACTACTTCCTGACCGCCGGCCACTGCACCGACGGCGCGGGCACCTGGTGGTCGAACTCGTCGCACTCCACCACGCTCGGCAGCACCGCCGGCTCCAGCTTCCCCGGCAACGACTACGGCATCGTGCGGTACACCAACAGCTCGGTGACCAAGTCGGGCACGGTGGGCAGCGTCGACATCACCAGCGCGGCCACACCCTCGGTCGGCGCCACCGTCTACCGTCGCGGTTCCACGACCGGCACCCACAGCGGCCGGGTCACCGCGCTCAACGCGACGGTCAACTACGGCGGCGGCGACATCGTCTACGGCCTCATCCAGACCACGGTCTGCGCCGAGCCCGGCGACTCCGGCGGCCCGCTGTACTCCAGCGGCGGCGTCGCCTACGGTCTGACCTCCGGCGGCAGCGGTGACTGCACCTCCGGCGGCACGACCTTCTTCCAGCCGGTCACCGAGGCGCTCAGCGCCTACGGGGTCCACGTCTTCTGACCCTGCCACCGGCGCCCGCACACCGCCCGGCCCGCGCCCGGCGGCCGGCGAGCCCCCGCACGCGACCCGCGTGCGGGGGCTCGCCCTTGCCCGCGCCGCGGCGCGGCGGCCGGTGGCGGTGCGCCCCCGTGGCAGGCCGCGCCACCGCCCGGGCCCCGGGGCCCCCGCGGCCCCGGCCGCCGAGCAATCGGTGCAGGAGCAACGCCCGTCCGCCCCTCCCCTCCCGAAAACGGGTTCCGGCGGGTCGAGTTCCGGACAGGACCAGACCCCGTGGGCCGCACAGGGAAAACCCTGGCGTGGCATTTGCAGAGGGAACGCGGATCGGGAGACCAGGGGCCGGTCACGACGCGGGGGGCGCAGGCCTGTTGACGCGCGCGCGTCCTGAAGTCGGTCTTGTGTGCGCCCCCGGGCCTCGGAATAGTGGGCGCCGCACGTGGGCGCGGACGTGGCTTCTGTGGTGTACCGCCTCCGTGCCCGTACGCCTTCCGGTCCGCGGCGGTCCCCACAATCTCCGCGGCCGGTCCCCCCACAGGAGGACATGAGTTGAAGCACCGACACATACCCGAGCGGCGTGCCGTCATGGCCGGAGCGGGTGTCGCCGCGCTGATCGCGGCGGGCGTCACCTTCCAGAACGCGAACGCGAGCGAGGCCCCGCGGACCGGGACACCCCACATCCTCTCGGTCGCCGCGGCCGGAAAGCTCGCCTCGACGCTCGGCGGGGACCTGGGCACCGCCGCGGCCGGAACGTATTACGACGCGAAGACGAAGCAACTCGTCGTCAACGTGCTCGACGAGGCGGCCGCGAAGAGCGTCCGGACGGCGGGAGCCCGGGCCAGAGTCGTCCCGAACTCGCCGGCCGAGCTGGCGGCCGCCCGCACCACGCTGAAGGAGGACGCGACCATCCCCGGCACCTCGTGGACGACCGACCCGAGGAGCAACAAGGTCGTCGTGACCGCCGACCGCACCGTGTCGAAGGCCGAGTGGGCGCGGCTCACCAAGGTGGTCGACGGGCTGGGCGGGAAGGCCGAAGTCAAGCGGTCGAAGGGGAAGTTCACCCCCTTCGTCGCGGGTGGCGACGCGATCACCGGCTCCGGCGGGCGCTGTTCGCTGGGCTTCAACGTGGTCAAGGACGGCCAGCCGTACTTCATCACCGCCGGTCACTGCACCGAGGCGATCTCCACCTGGTCGGACTCCAGCGGCAACGTGATCGGGCAGAACGAGCAGTCGAGCTTCCCGGGCAACGACTTCGGCCTGGTCAAGTACACCGCGAGCGTCGACCACCCGAGCGAGGTCGACCTCTACGACGGCTCCTCGCAGTCGATCACCAGGGCGGCCGACGCGACCGTGGGCGAGCAGGTGACCCGCAGCGGCTCGACGACCCAGGTGCACTCCGGCACGGTCACCGGCCTGGACGCCACCGTGAACTACGCGGAGGGCACGGTCAGCGGCCTCATCCAGACCGATGTCTGCGCCGAGCCCGGGGACAGCGGCGGCTCGCTGTTCGACGGCGACGCCGCGATCGGCCTCACCTCCGGCGGCAGCGGTGACTGCAGCTCGGGCGGTGAGACCTTCTTCCAGCCGGTCACCGAGGCGCTGTCGGTCTTCGGCGCCCAGATCGGCTGACCCGCACGCCGGTCCGTCGGAGCCCCGCCCCGCACCCGGGGGCGGGGCTCCTGTCCGTCGGGTCGCCGCCGTCGGGACGGTGGTCACCGCCTCCCCGGGCCGCCCCTCCCTCCGGGCCCCGCGGCCATGCGGTCCGGCGTTTGCGCAGGTCGGGCGGGTGCAAGTGGATGTCGTACGACAGTTCGAAAATTAGTCTATGGTGAGGGTGAGGGAGATGGGAACGGACGTTCGAGAGTCGCCGTGCGGGGCTCAGGTCACTGGAGGTGCGTGTGCCCGGTTTCACGCATCTGCACACCGTCTCCGGGTTCTCCCTGCGGTACGGGGCATCACACCCGGAGCGGCTGGCCGAGCGCGCCGGTGAGCGGGGCATGGACGCCCTCGCGCTCACCGACCGGGACACCCTCGCCGGCGCCGTCCGGTTCGCCAAGGCGTGCGCGACGGCGGGCGTCCGGCCCCTGTTCGGAGCGGAGCTGGCGGTGGGGGAGCCGGAGTCCGTACGGCGGGAACACCGCCGCACCCCCGTGCGCGGCGGTGCCTTCGTCGACGAGTCGGCATCCCGCGCGGTCTTCCTCGCCCGCGACGGCGCCCGCGGCTGGGCCGACCTGTGCCGGCTCGTCACCGCCGCCCATTCCTCGTCCCGGGGCACGCCCCTGCTGCCCTGGGACGGCAACCACGCCGACGGGCTGACCGTTCTGCTCGGCCCCGACTCCGACGTGGGCCGCGCCCTCGCCGCCGGGCGACCGGACCGCGCGGCCAGGCTCCTCGCGGCCTGGCGGGAGGTCTACGGCGACGCCCTGCGCCTGGAGGCCGTCTGGCACGGGCGCACGGGCACCGGTCCCGGCTCGCTCCGCCTGGCCGCCCGCACCCTCGGCCTCGCCGCCGAACAGGGCGTCCGGCCCGTGCTCGGCAACGCCGTCCGGTACGCCGACCCGGGTCTGGGCCCGGTCGCCGACGTCCTGGACGCCGCCCGCCGCCTGGTTCCCGTCGACCCCGCCGCAGGGCTGGACTCCGGGGAAGCCTGGCTCAAGGGCCCCCAGGCCATGCTCGAGGCGGCCGAGCGGATCGTCGAGGCCGCGGGCTACCGGCGCGACACCGCCCACCGGCTGCTGGAGCAGACCCGGGCCACCGCGGCCGAGTGCCGGGTCGACCCCGAGGACGACCTCGGCATCGGCACCGTCCACTTCCCCGAGGCGCACCTCGTCGGCGCCGGCCGCCGCACCGCCCAGCGCGCGCTCGCCTCCCGGGCGGCGGCGGGCATGGTGCTGCGCGGCTACGGCGCCCGGCGCGCCTACTGGGAGCGGATGCACGAGGAACTGGACATCATCGCCCACCACGGCTTCGCCTCCTACTTCCTGACGGTCGCCCAAGTGGTCGACGACGTACGGAAGATGGGCATTCGGGTCGCCGCGCGCGGCTCCGGCGCCGGGTCCCTCGTCAACCATCTCCTCGGCATCGCGCACGCCGACCCGGTCGAGCACGGGCTGCTGATGGAGCGCTTCCTGTCCAAGCGCCGGGTGGCCCTGCCCGACATCGACATCGACGTGGAGTCCGCGCGCCGCCTCGAGGTCTACCGTGCGATCATCGGCCGGTTCGGCACCGAGCGGGTCGCCACGGTGGCGATGCCCGAGACGTACCGGGTCCGGCACGCGATCCGCGACGTGGGCGCGGCCCTGTCCATGGACCCGGCCGAGATCGACCGGATCGCCAAGTCCTTCCCGCACATCCACGCCCGCGACGCCCGCGCGGCCCTCGACGAACTGCCCGAGCTCAAGGCCCTGGCGGCACAGCGGGAGCGGTACGGCAGGCTCTGGGAGCTGGTCGAGGCCCTCGACGCCCTGCCGCGCTCGGTCGCCATGCATCCGTGCGGGGTCCTGCTGTCCGACGCCACCCTCCTCGCCCGTACGCCGGTCATGCCGACCAGCGGTGAGGGCTTCCCCATGTCACAGTTCGACAAGGACGACGTCGAGGAACTCGGCCTGCTCAAGCTCGACGTGCTCGGTGTGCGGATGCAGTCCGCGATGGCGCACGCGGTCGCGGAGGTCGAGCGGACGGCGGGGGAGCGGATCGACCTCGATTCCCTCGCCCCGGGCGACCCGGCGACGTACCACCTCATCCGCTCCACCGAGACGCTCGGCTGCTTCCAGATCGAGTCGCCGGGCCAGCGGGACCTGGTCGGGCGGCTCCAGCCGACCGGCTTCCACGACCTCGTCGTCGACATCTCGCTTTTCCGGCCCGGCCCGGTCGCGGCCGACATGGTGCGGCCGTTCATCGAGGCGCGGCACGGGCGGGCTCCGGTCCGCTGTCCGCACCCCGATCTGGAGGCGCCGCTGAAGGAGACGTACGGCGTGGTCGTCTTCCACGAGCAGATCATCCATATTTTGGACATCATGACCGGGTGCGGGCGCGACGAGGCGGACCGGGTGCGGCGCGGTCTGTCGGATTCCGAGGCGCAGGAGCGGATCAGGATCTGGTTCGCACAGCGGGCGGCGGCGAACGGGTACGACGCAGAAACGATTCAGCGCACCTGGGAGATCGTCGAGGCGTTCGGGTCGTACGGCTTCTGCAAGGCGCACGCGGTCGCCTTCGCGGTGCCGACCTACCAGTCGGCCTGGCTGAAGGCCCATCACCCCGCCGCCTTCTACGCGGGGCTGCTCACGCACGACCCCGGGATGTACCCGAAGCGGCTGCTGCTGGCGGACGCGCGGCGCCGGGGCGTGCCGATCCTGCCGTTGGACGTGAACAAGTCGGGGGTCGCCCATCGCATCGAACTGGTGTCTGAATCAGGGGAGTCCGGCGGGCCGCCCGGACCGGGCCGGACGGAGTGGGGACTCCGGCTCGCCCTGTCCGACGTGCACGGCATCAGCGAGGCCGGGGCGAAGCGGATCGAGGCCGGGCAGCCGTACGCCTCGCTGCTCGACTTCTGGGAGCGGGCGCGGCCGAGCCGTCCCGTCGCCGGGCGGCTCGCCCAGGTCGGCGCACTGGACACGTTCGGCGCCAACCGCCGTGACCTCCAGCTACACCTGGCCGAGCTGCACCGGGGCGCCCGCGGCGCGGTCGGGGACCAACTCCCTCTGGCCGGCGGGCGGAAGACCGCGTCCGCCGGGCTGCCCGACCTCTCCCCGGCGGAGCGGCTCAGCGCCGAGCTGGGCGTGCTCTCCATGGACGCCTCGCACCATCTGATGGACGATCACCGTGCGTTCCTCGACGAACTGGGCGTGGTGCCGGCGCGCCGGCTGCGCGAGGCCGAGCACGGGGAGACGGTGCTGGTCGCGGGCGCCAAGGCGGCCACCCAGACGCCGCCGGTCCGCTCCGGCAAGCGGGTCATCTTCACCACCCTGGACGACGGTACGGGCCTGGTGGACCTGGCCTTCTTCGACGACTCCCACGACGCGTGCGCCCATACCGTCTTCCACTCCTGGCTGCTGCTGGTGCGCGGGGTGGTGCAGCGGCGCGGGCCGCGCAGCCTGAGCGTGGTGGGCGCCGCGGCCTGGAACCTCGCCGAACTGATCGAGCTGCGCGTCGAGGGCGGTCTCGACGTGGTGGCGGCACGGCTGGCGGAGCCCGCACCGGAACGGCCCGAGGGTGACGCCGCGAAGGGCCGCCGCATCCGGATGTCCACGGGGTACGAGATGAACCCCTGGGCCGACATGCGTCCCGCCGGTGAGGGCCCGGCGGGCGGGAGGAAGCTGTGGCACCAGAGTCCGGGGAGCGCGGGATGACCGCCTCGCCGCGGGCGTGATGCCGGGGCGCCCGGCCGCACGGTCCCTTCGCGGCGGTTCAGCCGGCCCACGGCGGGGCGACGCGGGTGCCGTCGGCCAGCTCCGCCTCCAGGCCGATGGACGTGGTGACCCATGAGACGGCGGTGTCCGGTGTCGGGTTCTCGACGCCCAGGGTCGCACCGCGGTTGACGATCACCGTGTCGCCCGCGGTGATCCGCTCGGTGCGGCCGTCGAGCGTGATCAGCAGCTCGCCGCTGAGCAGGTGGAAGATCTCCTCCCGGGTGACGGTGTGGAGGGGGGCCCTGGTGCCCCCGGGGATCTCGCCGCGCCATGCGCACAGTTCCCTGCTTCCGTTCAGGGAAGTGGCGTACGAGACGAAACGGGCGCCGTGCATCTCATGGGTGACGGCTTCGGACGAGCGGACGACGGGCATGGAAGCCTCCTGCTGTCGGGCGGGTAGATGGTCAAGCTGCTTGACCAAGTTGCGACGCCCCTTATGGTCAAGGAGCTTGACCGGTCTGTCAACGGTGTTTCAATGCCTGTGTGCAGAACTCCGAGGCCATGGGCCTGACCGCCGCCCTGCTCGCCGTCGCCGGTGAACTCACCCGGCGTATCCATGAGGGCGTGGAGGCGCGCGGCTTCGAGGGCCTGCGGCCCGCGCACGGCTTCGCGTTCGCCCGGCTCGCCCCGGACGGTGCGACCGTCACGGACCTGGCCGCCCACCTCGGGGTCACCAAGCAGGCCGCGAGTCAGCTCGTCGAGGAGATCGTCCGCAAGGGGTACGCCGAGCGGCGGCCGCACCCCGACGACGCGCGGGCCCGGCTCGTCGTGCTGACCGAGCGCGGCCGCGCCTGCACGCGGGCCGCGGAGGAGGCCGCGGCCGAAGCGGTGCGGCCGTGGGTCGAACTGCTGGGCGAGCGTGAGATCCGCGCGCTGTCCCGGCGGTTGTTCGAGATCGCACCCTGTGGGCCGATACGGCCGACCTGGTGATGATCCGTCACTTACGTCGGGTGGTTATCAGCAGGCGCGTGAAGACACCCGCTATCACTGGAAGTTTTTACTGACGCGTAACTTCACGCTTCCACTACTCGCCCGTAACTTGATGGGTGAACAGACAGCATCCTTGTGATCCGGATCACCAGGCGTCGTCAATGCCGTCGTCACGGCCGTCGTCACGGCCGTTGCACCTCCTCCTCCCCTGAGCCGCAAGGAGATCACCCGATGCTGCCCTGGAAACGACTGCTCAGACCACTGGCCGCGGTCCTGCTGACCACCGCGCTCGCCGTCGCTCCCGCCGCCGCAGCCCACGCCGCCGCCCCGAGCAGCGGCTGGAACGACTACACCTGCAAGCCGTCCGCGTCCCATCCCCGCCCCGTCGTCCTCGTCCACGGCACCTTCGGGAACTCCGTCGACAACTGGCTGTCCTTCGCCCCCTACCTGGAGGACCGCGGCTACTGCGTCTTCTCGCTCGACTACGGCCAACTGTCGGGCGTCCCGGTCTTCTACGGGCTCGGCTCGATCGCCGACTCCGCCGGGCAGCTCCAGACCTTCGTCGACAAGGTGCTCGCCGCGACCGGCGCCGCCAAGGTCGACATCGTCGGCCACTCGCAGGGCGGCATGATGCCCCGCTACTACCTCAAGTTCCTCGGCGGTGCCGCCAAGGTGAACACCCTCGTCGGCATCGCGCCCAGCAACCACGGCACCACCCTGGACGGGCTCACCCAGCTCCTGCCGTACTTCCCCGGCATCGAGGACCTGCTCACCACCGCCACGCCCGCGCTCGCCGACCAGGTGGCCGGTTCGGCGTTCCTGACGAAGCTCAACGCGGGCGGCGACACCGTGCCCGGCGTCCACTACACGGTCATCGCGACGAAGTACGACGAGGTGGTCACGCCGTACCGCACGCAGTTCCTCAGCGGATCCGACGTCCACAACGTCCTGCTCCAGGATCTGTGCGCGGTCGACCTCTCCGAGCACGTGGCGATCGGCCTGTTGGACCGGATCGCCTTCCACGAGGCGGCGAACGCGCTCGATCCGGCGCACGCCACCGCGACCACCTGCGCCTCGGTGTTCAGCTGACGGCGGCGCCCCACCCGGCCGCGGCGCCCCCGGCCGCCGCGGCCGTCGCCGGGGGTCTGTCCGGCCTGAGCCGCCGGACAGACCCCGAAGATCCCGCCGACCGCCACCAGGAAACCGCGGAATCGCCTGCTCGGGGCGGCCGGAGGGGATCCTTATGGTCGCGTTAAGGGAGTGCTGAGACTGCGATCAGGTACGTACCGTGCCGTCATGAGGTACTTCACCAGGCCCCCCGTGCCGGCCGCGGAGATCAGGCCGGCCGTCGCCGCGGACGTGCCGGCCGTGCGGGCCGTGACCGACGCGGCGTACCACCCCTACATCGAGCGCATCGGGGTCGTGCCCCAGCCCATGGAAGCGGACCACGCGGCGAACGTGGCCGCCGGGCGTGTGTTCGTGACGGGAGAACCCGTGGACGGGCTCGTGGTGGTCGAGGCGTTGCGGGACCATCTCTTCCTCGACAGCATCGCCGTGCACCCCGACGCCCGCGGCCGGGGCGTGGGGCGGCGGCTGCTCGCCTTCGTGGAGGCGCGTGCGCGCGCGCTCGGGCTGTCCGAGATCAGGCTCTACACGAACGCGATGATGTGGGAGAACCAGCAGATCTATCCGAAGTACGGGTACGAGGTCGTGGAGCGCCGCGTCGACGGACCGTACGACCGCTTCCACTACCGCAAGCGGCTGGAGTGAGCGTCCTCGCGCTGCCGCCGCGGGGCACGGGCGGGCCGCTCAGCCCTCCGGCCACCAGACGCGGGCGATGTCCTTGCGCACCTCCGGACGCTCGGCGGGGCGCTCGTCGGACTCCTCCCGCACGCGGCGGGCATCGGTCCTCTTCAGGGGCTTGTGCACGGTCACTCGGCGCATGGCTGCCTCCTTGTGCCTACCGGATACCGCAGCCTGTGCGGGGGCAGACCCTCTCGGCGAGGGTTTTTCGTGGGCCCCGGCCTGTCTGTGGCTTCTGTCATGACTCGACTGTCAGTGGTGCCTGTCACCCTGGCGACATGACCAGGAACATGACCAGGAACAAGGCGACCGAAACCTCCACGGGCACAAGCGCGGGAGTGGACTGGGACGCCGCCTCCGCCACCTTCGACGACGAGCCGGACCACGGGCTGCGTGATCCGGTGGTACGCGAGGCGTGGGCGGCGCGGCTGGAGGCCTGGCTGCCCCGGCGTGCCTGCGACGTCCTCGACCTGGGCTGCGGCACCGGCAGCCTCTCCCTTCTCGCCGCCGAGCGCGGGCACCGGGTCACCGGGGTGGATCTGTCGCCGGCCATGATCGAGCTGGCCCGCGCCAAACTGGCGGGCCGTGACGCCGTGTTCCTGGTGGGTGACGCCGCGGCCCCACCGGTCGGCGAGCAGCGCTTCGACGTCGTGCTCGTCCGCCATCTGCTGTGGGCGCTGCCCGACCCCGGCCGGGCCCTGCGGCACTGGCGGGGTCTGCTGCGCCCCGGAGGGCGCCTCGTACTGGTCGAAGGCGTGTGGGGCACCACGAGCCCCCTCGGCATCCCCGCCGACCGTCTCGCCGCCCTCCTCGCCCCTCTCGCCGGGGACGTCCGCGTCGAGCGGCTGTCGGACGACGCCCGGCTGTGGGGGAGGGAGGTGGACGACGAGCGGTATGCGGTGGTGGCGGTGGGCTGACCGTCCGGCTCACGCCAGCAGCGACGCGAAGCCGCCCTCGCGGGCGAGGAGTTCCAGGGTGTCCAGGGCCCGTTCGGCGGCCTCGGCGGCCTCGGGGTCGGCCGCCGCCAGGCCGCTCGCGGCGAACTCGTCCTCGTCCAGGCGCAGCACGGTCGAGCCGTCCGCGGAGCGCCACAGGTCCAGATCCAGGTCCTCGACGACGAGTTGGGCGCCGGAGAGGGTGGCCGGGCGGGTGATGTCGCAGTACCAGCCCTTGAGAGCCCCCTGCCCGTCGCGGACCTCCTTCACCGCGTACCAGCGGTCCCGCCAGTAGTACTCGGTGAAGACGTCACCGGGCTCGAACCGCACGAAGCCGAAATCACGTACGCCCTCGCCCGCCCAGGAGGCGCGCACGGCGATCCGGGTGCCGTCGTCGTCGACCAGCACGGCGGGATAACGGATCTTCGTACGCCCCGCCTTGACCAGGACCACCTCCACCACGGCGGCCGGCTCAGCCGAGTTCGCGGACATACCGCACCTCCGTCGCACAGATCTCGTAGCCGAACCACTCGTTGATCGCGATCATCGGGGCGTTGCCCGCGTCGTTGCCCGTGAACGCCTGCGTGTATCCGGCGGCGCGGGCGCGGTGCAGGGAGTGGTTCTTGGCGAGCTTGGCGAGGCCGCGGCCGCGGAACGCGCGGGCGGTGCCGGTCATCGCGGTGGAGTAGGCGGCGGCGCCGTCGGTGCGGGCGGCGGTGAAGGCGGCGGGGCGCCCGTCGGCCACCGCCACCATGGTCAGTTCGGGGCTGAACAGCGGGTGCCGCCAGCTCTCCTCGAGCCACGCCTCGTAGTCGGTGAACTCCGCGTCGATGTCGCTCGGTTCGTCCGCCATCGTCTCCGCGTCCAGTTCGAACAGGGGCCGCGGGTCGTCCGCGAAGTCCGCGCCCGTGCGCAGTTCGACGCCCGGCGGGGGATCCTGGAGCGGCGGCAGGCCGCCGTTCGCCAGGTCCAGGCGGAGGAAGTGCGCGGAGCGGCTGGCCCGGTAGCCGTGCCGCTCGGCGAACACACGGTTGCCGGGCTCGTCCAGGACCCAGGACAGCAGCCGGGTCGCGCCCACGGCGGTCAAGTGCTCCTCGGCGGCGCGGACGAGGACGGACCCCGCGCCGCGGCCTCTGCGCTCCGGGTGCACGTACACGTTGACGTTCCCCTGGCCGGGCTCCCGGCTGTCGTGGGCGAGGTGGACCTGGGCCGTGCCGATGATCTCGCCGTCCTGCTCGGCGACCAGCGGCCGGTAGCGGGCGTCGGGATGCAGGTGGGCGATGTCGTGGGCCAGGGCCTGCGGGCTGTACACCATGAACGGCAGGGCCCGTTGCCGGACCCGCACGAACCCCTCGGTGTCGGCCCGTACGTCCGGGCGCACATCACGCACGATCACTGTCATGTCGGCGCACGGTACGCGGGCGGCGGCCGGGGTGCCTCTCAATTTTCCGCCGGGTGCGGGAGAATCGCCTATGTGACCTTGAAGATCCACATCGACGGGAGCGCACCGCCGTACGAGCAGGTTCGGGCGCAGATCTCCGAGCAGGCCCGGTCGGGGGCGCTGCCGGTGGGATACCGGCTGCCGACCGTGCGCGGGCTCGCCGAGTCCCTCGGCCTCGCGGCCAACACGGTCGCCAAGGCGTACCGGGCGCTGGAGGCGGACGGGGTGATCGAGACGCGCGGCCGCAACGGGACGTTCGTGGCCGCCGCCGGCTCGGCCGCGGAGCGTGAGGCGGCGGCTGCCGCCGCCCACTATGCCGAGCGGGTGCACCGCCTCGGCCTCAGCGAGTCCGAGGGCCTGGCGGCGATCCGGGAGGCCCTGCGGGCGGCGTACCGGGAGTAGGGCAGGCGGGGCGCGCCCGTGCCGTGCCGCGGGCGTCGGCGGGGCCGCGCTCGTGTCGTGCCGCGGGCCCGCCGAGCGAGCGGACGGGTGCTCAGGGCCGCGCCGGGGCCGGTGCCCGTGCCGGCAGTGCGCGGGGTGCCCGGGTCGCCCGCAGGCCCGCCGCCGTCGCGACGCGGGCGAACGCCGTCGCGTCCAGGACCGCCGCCGCGTGGGGGTCGTTGTTGAAGTATGCGTAGACGTCGCGGTCGTCGGGCCAGGCCGCCGCGATGCGGTGCGCCCAGGACGTCAGGGACCGGCGGCCGTAGCGGGGCCACGGCTCGGCGCAGCCGGCGTGGAAGCGGACGTAGCCCCAGTCCGTGGTCCGCCACAACGGGGTGACCGGTCGGGACAGCACGTCGGCCCAGCACAGCGCCGCACCCCGCGTCTCGAGCACCGCGCGCACCTCGGGCGTCCACCAGGAGTCGTGGCGCGGTTCGACCGCGACCCGGGCGCCGGCGGGGAAACAGGCCAGGCAGTCGTCCAGGAGCACGGGGTCCGCGCGCAGCGTCGGAGGGAGCTGGAGCAGCACCGGGCCGAGACGGTCGCCGAGGCCGGCCGCATGGGTCATCAGGCGGTGCACCGGCTCCTCCGGCTCCCGCAGCCGTTTGATGTGCGTCAGATAGCGGCTCGCCTTGAGGGCGACGACGAAGTCCGGCGGGGTGCGCTCGCGCCAGCTCTCGAAGACCTCGCGGGACGGCAGCCGGTAGAACGCGTTGTTGATCTCGACCGTGGCGAACCGTGCCGCGTACTCCTCCAGCCACAGCCGCACGGGCACCTGCGGCGGGTACAGGACGTCCCGCCAGTCCTTGTACTGCCACCCCGACGTGCCGACGAACAGGGTCATACCTCCATCAAAGCACCGTCGGCGGTCTCCTACAGGTACAGCCCCGCGTCCGCTCCCGCCCGCTGGTCCGGCACCGACGCGGGTGACGTCCCCCGCTGCAGCGCGTAGAGCTCCGCCAGGGTCGCGCCGTCGCGGCCCACGCCCTCCTCCCGGCCCAGCCAGGTCACCGCCTCAGGGCGGGTCAGCGGGCCCACCTCGATGCGGGCCAGACAGCGTCCGGGACGGACGACGGCCGGGTGGAGGCGCTCCAGGTCCTCGTTGGTCGTGACGCCCACCAGGACGTTCCTGCCCTGCCCGAGCAGGCCGTCCGTCAGGTTCAGCAGGCGCGACAGGGCCTGGCCCGCCGTGTGCTTCGCCTCGCCGCGGATCAGCTCGTCGCAGTCCTCCAGCAGGAGCAGACGCCAGCGGCCCTTGCCCGCCGCGTCCTCCTCGCCGATCGCGATGTCCATGAGATAGCCGACGTCGGAGAACAGGCGCTCCGGGTCCAGGACGCAGTCCACCTGGCACCAGTCACGCCACGAGCGCGCCAGCGTCCGCAGGGCCGACGTCTTGCCGGTGCCCGGCGGGCCGTGGAGCAGCAGCAGCCGGCCCGCGATGTCCTCCGGGGTCGTCTTCATCAGGCGGTCCATCGCGTCTGCCACCGGCGCCGTGTAGTTGGCGCGGACCTCCTCCCAGGTGCCCGCCGAGATCTGCCGCGTCGTACGGTGCGGGCCGCGCCGCGGCGACACGTACCAGAACCCCATCGTCACGTTCTCCGGCTGCGGCTCCGGCTCGTCCGTCGCGCCGTCCGTCGCCTGGTTCAGCACCGTCTCGGCCAGTTCGGCGCTGGTCGCGGTCACCGTGACGTCCGCACCGCGGTTCCAGCGGGAGACCAGCAGCGTCCAGCCGTCACCCTCGGCGAGCGTCGCGCTGCGGTCGTCGTCGCGGGCGATCCGCAGTACTCGGGCGCCCGGCGGCAGGAGCGTGGCACCGGACCGCACGCGGTCGATGTTCGCGGCGTGCGAGTACGGCTGCTCGCCCGTTGCGAAGCGGCCGAGGAACAGCGCGTCGACGACATCGGACGGGGAGTCGCTGTCATCGACGTTGAGCCGGATCGGCAGAGCGTCGTATGGGTTCGCAGACATGTCGCCATGATCCGTCACGAGGGGGCCCCGTGCACCCGGTTTCCGCGGTCCGCCGGGAGTGTCGGCCGTGTCCCGTGCCTCCGGTCGGTCCCGTCCGCTCTGTCACCGGGCTGTCGCACGACGCGATCCGCCGTCCGGTCGACGCGCCCCTTTGCTGTCGTTTCTGATGGGGCGTCATGGGTGGAATTCGGGGGTTCCGAGGGGCCCTTAAGTGCGCCTTTAGCTGTCATGCGCATGCTTTGCCGGCTCGGCATCCGAGGGAACGGCCGTGTCGGCGCTGACTCGTGTTCAACAGTTTTGGCATGAACACTTCCAGTCAACACGCGTAGCTGCTACCAAAGTTGGTGCAGAGATCCTGCTAAAGGGAGGTTCCATGAGACGTTTCCGACTTACCGCATATGTGACTTCACTCTTCCTCGCCATCGGGCTGGCCCTCGCCGGGGCCGGCACGGCGCAGGCGGCGGGCGTCAACTACGTTGCCCTCGGCGACTCCTATTCCTCGGGCGTCGGGGCGGGCAGCTACACCAGCGAGAGCGGTGACTGCAAGCGCAGCACGAAGGCATACCCCTACCTGTGGCAGGCCGCCCACTCGCCTGCCTCGTTCAGCTTCACGGCCTGCTCGGGCGCCGTGACGACCGATGTGATCAATAACCAGCTCGGCCCCCTCAACTCCTCCACGAACCTCGTGTCCATCAGCATCGGCGGCAACGACGCCGGCTTCGCCGACGTCATGCTCACCTGCGTGCTCGGGAACGACAACGACTGCCTGAACCGGATCGCGACGGCCAAGGCGTACGTCGACTCCACCCTGCCCGGTCGGCTGGACGCCGTGTACTCGGCGATCAGCGCCAAGGCTCCCTCGGCCCACGTCGTCGTCCTCGGCTACCCCAGCTTCTACAAGCTCGGTACGTCCTGCGTCGGGCTCTCCGAGACCAAGCGGTCCGCGATCAACGGCGCGGCGAGCTACATGGACGACGCGATCGCCAAGCGTGCGGCCGACCACGGCTTCACCTTCGGTGACGTCCGCACCACCTTCAGCGGCCACGAGATCTGCTCCGGCAGCCCCTGGCTGCACAGCGTCAACTGGCTGAACATCGGCGAGTCCTACCACCCGACCGCGGGCGGCCAGTCCGGCGGCTACCTGCCCGCGCTCAACAGCGCGGCCTGACGGTCAAGAAGACGAAGGGGAGGCCCCGCCCGTCGGGGTCTCCGTCCGGCACGTCACGGAGAACGGCACGGAGCCGGACGTGACGTGCACCGGATCGCGCACCTCGACGCCGATCCCGTTGCGGATCGTCGCGTCCGTCTCGTACGCGGTGACCACGACCCGCGTCTGCTTGGTCCTCCCGTCGCCCGCCGCGAACGACAGCGTCTTCCAGCCCGGGTCCGACACCTGCCCCGTCCGGGTGACCCAGCGGTAGGACACATCGACGGGAACGCTGCCCACCGTGAACGTCGCCGTGAAGGCGGGCGCCTCTGCCTCCGGCGGAGGGCAGGCGCCGGAGTAGTCGGTGCGCGTGCCCGTGACCGTCACCCGGACGTACTGGGCGGGCGGGCTCGTCGTGCGACCGCCGCCGGTGCCCGAGGCGGAGTCGCCGGCGGGAGCGGTGGCCGTGCCGGTGCTCTCCCGCGTACTGCTCGGACTCCCGCCGCCCGCACCCCCGCCGGCGGTGCCGCTGCTCGTACCGGCTTTGCCCGCACCGCCGTTGTCGCGGTGCACGAAGGCGTACGTCAGCCCGGCGGCGGCGAGCGCGAGGGCGGCCACCCCCGCGACCAGGGCGACGGCCGCCCGGCGGTCGCGCGGACGGTCCGCGGAGTCGGGCGGGGCGAGCGGTGCGGTCGGCGCGTGGCCGCGTCCGGACGGCGGCGCGGTGGGCGTTGCCGCCGGGCCGGGGAAGGCCGCGACCGTCGGCGTGTACGCGGCGGCGCCGGCGCGCGGGGTGTCGGCGGGAGCGCCGCCCGCGGCGACGGCCCGCAGGTCCTGCTCGGCCCGTTCCGCGGAGACCCGCTCCGCCGGATCCTTGCGCAGCAGTCCCTGGATCACCGGGGCCAGCGGACCGGCCCGGCGGGGCGGCGGCAACTCCTCGTCGACGACGGCCCGCAGGGTGCTCAGCGGGGTGCTCTGCCGGAACGGCGAGTTGCCCTCGACCGCCGCGTACAGCAGCACGCCCAGCGACCACAGGTCGGACTGCGGGCCCGGTGTGCGCCCGAGCGCCCGCTCCGGCGCCAGGAACTCGGGCGAGCCGATGACCTCGCCGGTCATGGTCAGCGCGGAGCTGCCCTCGACGGTGGCGATGCCGAAGTCCGTCAGCACCACCCGGCCGTCGTTCGCCAGCAGGACGTTGGCCGGCTTGACGTCACGGTGCAGCACGCCCACGGCGTGTGCGGCGCGCAGGGCGGCGAGCACCTCGGCGCCGATGTGCGCGGCCCGCTGCGGAGCGATCGGGCCCTCCGCGTCCAGCAGGTCCGACAGGGCGACACCGCGGACCAGCTCCATGACGATCCAGGGGCGGCCCTCCTCGGTCGCCACGTCGTAGACCGTCACCACGTTCCGGTTCGCCACCCTGGCGGCCGCCCACGCCTCGCGCTCCAGCCGGGCGTACATGCGCTCGACGTCGGCCGCCTGGAGCCCCGCCGGGGCGCGTACCTCCTTGACGGCCACCTCGCGGTGCAGGACCTCGTCACGGGCCCGCCACACCGTGCCCATGCCGCCCTGGCCGAGCGGGGACAGGAGGCGGTACCGTCCCGCGATCACACGTTCACGGCCGGGTTCTCCGGACACGGGCGCCCCCCATTCGCATCCGCGCGATGTATCCACTCCGCGTGATATCTCCCCAAAAGTAGCTCAACCGAGTGCGGATGCCGCCCCCTTGAACACGAGTCCGGCTCCCAGGGCCAGGACGACGAACGCGGATCCCAGCGGCGCGGTCCTGCGCAGCAGGGCCGCGGCCGGACCGCGGGTCCAGTCGGGGCGCCGGTCCAGGACGCGGTTCATCCCGCTGCCGAGCTTGACCACGGCGACCCCGGCCGCCGTCAGCGTCAGGGCGAGCCCGACGCCGTAGGCCACCACGAGCAGCAGACCGAACCATGCCTGGCCGAGGGCGGCCGCGCCGACGAGGACCACCACGGCGGAAGGGCTGGGCACGAGCCCGCCGGCGAAGCCGAGGAGGATCGTGCCGCGCAGCGTGGGGGCGGTGGGGTGGGTGTGGGGGACACCCCCGTGGGTGTGGGAGACGCCGTGGCTGTGGTCCTGCTCGGGGTCCGGGTGGGGGCGGGCGTCCTCGTGGCGGTGCTCGTGCGTGGCCCCCGGGTGGGAGTGCGCGTGCTCGTGCGCGTGCGCGCTCTCCGCGAGGTGGTGCGCGTGCCGGCGCCCGTGGTGGTGCCCGTGGTCGTGCCCATGGTGCTCGTGGGTGTGCGGGTGCCCGTCGGCGCGGACCCGGTTGCGCCACGCCCGTCGTACGAGCGACGCGCCGGCCAGCGTGACCAGGAACCCGCTGGCCAGTCCCAGCCACGCGATCACCGACGGCGCCGCCGCCGAACCCGCCGTGACCAGCAGGCCCAGCGTGA
This sequence comes from Streptomyces sp. NPDC007264, assembly GCF_042869095.1. Taxonomy (NCBI): domain Bacteria; kingdom Bacillati; phylum Actinomycetota; class Actinomycetes; order Kitasatosporales; family Streptomycetaceae; genus Streptomyces; species Streptomyces sp. NPDC007264. Next base: position 396,313 of record NZ_JBIAFD010000005.1, on the reverse strand, counting down.
CCACGCCCAGGGTGTGGGTGACCGTCACCGAGGCGGCCAGGGGCAGCACGTCCCTGGGCCGTGCCCGGCCGCCGCGGGCCGCCGCCGTCGCGGCCATCAGGGTCTTGCCGTGGCCCGGGGCGAGCGCGTGCATCGCACCGAGGCCGATGGCGACGACCAGGGCCAGCGCGGCGAAGCCCGGCGTGAGGTCGTGGCGGGCGACCAGATCGTCCAGCGCCCGGGTCCAGCGGTCGGCGCCGCGCGGCAGCACGGAGGCGGCCGGCGCCTCCCGCCGGTCGTCGGCCAGGGCGGGGCCGCCCGGGCGCACCCGCAGGGACGCGCTGACGGTGTCGGCCGGAGAGGAGAGCAACTCCTTCGGGTAACTGGTCAGTTCGCGGGACGACGAGGTCCCCGGCACGGTCGAGGCGGTGAGCGTCGTACGGTCGCCGCGCGCGGTGATCTCCCGCCAGCCGGGCCCGGTGGCCGTACCCGCGCTGTGGAAGTCCAGGGTGAGAGTGGTGTCCCTGGGCAGCGGTGCCGTCAGCCGGCACTCCACCCGCAGTGTGTTCAGCCCCGCCTGGCCGGGGCGCGACTGCGCGCGGCTCGTGCCGACGGCCAGTGCGGCCGGCTGTCCGCCGACGGTGACCGTGCTGCCCGCGGCGGCCTTCTCGCACCGCTGCCGGGCCCACTCCGCCAGCCCCAGCCGCCCGATGTCCGGCTTCGCCTGGGTGGCCGGGATCTCGGCGAGGTCCTCCACGTGGTCGACCCGCAGCTGCCCCGGTGCGGCGACCAGGCCGTCGTACCGGTTGACGGTGAAGTTGCCGAGGGGATGGGCGCCGGCCTGCCCGGCGGGCAGCAGGACGAGCGCGCACGCGGCCGTGAGCACGGCCGCGCCGGAGGCGACGAGGCGGCGGAGGATCACTTCATCGCCTCCAGCGCCTCACGGGCCGTGCGGGCGCCCAGCGGCGAGAAACCGGCGTTGAGCCGCAGCGCCGTGGTGAGGGAGGCGCGGGCCTGCCGCGGGTGACCGGTGGCGCGCTCGATCATGCCGCGGTGGTAGAGGAAGGCGGCGTTGCGACAGCCGGTGGCGGTGGCCCGCCGGGCGTACGGCAGGGCCTCCCGGTCGCGGCCGCCCACGTGCAGGGCCCAGGCGAGGGCGTCCGCGGTGTGCACGGTGTGGCGCCGCGCCCACTCGGCGCGGGCCGCCTTCAGCGCGGCCGCCCGGTCGCCGTGGTCGGCGGCGGCCAGGGCCGTGTCGAGGTCGGCGTCGACGCCGTTCGCACGGGCCAGCGAGACCCAGGCGTCGACGAGGGCGTACTGGTCGCGCGCTCTGGCCAGGTCGCCCTCCTTGCCCCGCGCCTCGTACAGTTCGCCGAGCTCCACCAGGGGCTGCGGCAGCGGAGCACGGTCGACGACCTGCTCCATGCCGCGGATCGCGGCCTCGGTGTCGCCCCGCGCCGCCTGGGCGCGGGCGCGCCCCTCGAGCGCCGGGAGATAGGTGTCGTCGGCGGCCAGGGCACGGGCGTAGTGGGCGAGGGCGGTCGCGTACCGGCCCTGGCTCCACGCGAGTTGGCCGAGCGCGGTGGCCACGTACGCGATGTCGCCGCGGCTCGTCGCCGTGCTCAGGGCCTGTTCCAGGACGCGGCGGGCGCTCGTCACGTCGCCGCGCAGTTCGTGGACGTAGGCGTAGCGCGTGAAGACGGGGACGCCGGGCCGGCGCGCGTCGGCCAGGTCCGCGGCCTTGGCGGCGTCGGAGTAGCGGCCGAGTTCGACGAGCGCGTCGACGCGGGAGGACAGGGCGCGCTCGCTGTACGGGTTCTGCTTCAGGGCCAGGTCGGCGTCGGTGAGGGCGCCGGCGAAGTCGTGCCGGGCCGCGGCGAGGGCGGCGCGGCCGGCGAGCGCGGCGTCGTTGGCGGGGCGCAGCCTCAGCGACCGGTCCAGGGCGCGCTGCGCCTGCGGGTAGCGGGAGGGGTCGCCCTTGGTGCGGGCCTGCTCGACGTAGGCGAGACCGAGCGTCGCCCAGCTGCCGTAGTCCCGTGGCTGGGCGCGGAGATGGGTCTGCAGGGCGCGGATGCCGGAGTCCAGGTCGCCACCGGCGAGCAGAGCGGGGGAGACGCCGCCGGGCGTGGCGGCGACCGGGGCGGTACCGCTGTTCCGCACGGCCCCGACGACCATGGCCCCGGCGGTGAGCGCGACCGCCAACGAGGCGGCACACAGGCCGAGTCGCACGGCACGCCACCGCCTCCCCGACGCGGAGAACCTCCGCAGCGCGACGATCCGCTCCTCGGCGCCGGCCGGGGGCGAGGCGGCCTCCGCGGCGGACGCGCCGGCCCCGGCGGTGGACACGGTGGCGGCGGCGGTCTCGGCGGCGGTCGTGTGCGCCGGAGCCGGAGCCGGAGCCGGAGCCGGAGCCGGAGCCGGAGCCGGAGCCGGAGCCGGAGCCGGAGCTGTGCCCGTGGCCATCTCTGCGGACGCGTCGGCGCTCACGGGGCCCTCCTCGGGCGTGGGGCCCGCCGGCCCGGCCTCCGGCCGGCCGCCGTGCCCGCTCTCCGGCGCGCTTGCGTTCGTACGCGGGGACATGCCCTCTCCTCGATCTCCTGGGCGGAAACGGTCGTTGTCGGGACGGGTCGGGACGGGTCGGCGCGGCCCGCGCCGTGGGGGATGGGAAGGGTACGGGCCGCGCCGGTCGAGGGGACGGGCCACCGCGGTGGCCCGTCGAAGGGCGCTCAGTACGCCCGGTAGCGGGCGCGTCGGCGCCACCACATCAGCGCGCCGGCGATCAGCAGGAACCCGGCCGCGCCCGCCGCCGCGGAGGCCGCGATCAGCGTGGTGTCCGAGCCGCTCGAACCGGTCGGCACGAGCCCGTCGCCCAGCTGGTTGCGCACGTTGTTCCCGGTGCCCTTCGCCAGCGGGCCGCGCGAGCCCGAGGTCGGTTCGGCCAGGTACGGGAAGGAGTGCCCGAACTTCTTGTCGTTCGCGTCGACCGCGTCGCCCAGGTCGTTCTTGGAGCCGACCAGCTCGCCCTCCACCACCTGGAGTGCCTCGTCGATCACGTCGTCGGTGAGCCGGCGCCCGTTCGGGAAGCCCGCGTTGTCGCCGTCGAGCACACCGAGCCGCTTGGGGTCGGCGCTGGGCTGGATCGAGGTGTTGAGCCGCAGTTCCTCCGCCGGCCGTACGTACGGCGGCTGGTTGAGGCCCTTGACGCCCTTCAGGAAGACGTCCACCAGGTCGTTGCGGGGCTCGGCCGGAGCCTTGATCTTGTAGATCGCCTCGATGAGCTTCGGCAGCTCCGGGTTGGTCACGTTCTTCAGGAACTGCGCGTCCTGCCACGGCGCGGACGCGTTGAACGTGTCCTTGTCCTTCTGCGGGTTGACCACCTCGTTGACCAACGGGTTGCCGAGGCGCGAGACCTGCGTCCAGTCGCCGTGCGCGTCCTTGCGCTGGACCGTCGCCCAGATGCCGACGACCGGCTGGTGCGCCGACTCGCGGATCAGGTCGTTCGGCACCTGGAGGGCGAGCGAGTTGACGTTGTAGCCCTTGAGGGTGTCGTTGCCGACCTCGGAGAGGTTCCCGCCGTACAGCAGGTCGAAGACCCGCAGGTCCGCGAAGAACGGGTCGTCGGCCTGCCCGGCGAACGTCGTCGCGCCGCCCGCCAGCTGATGGACCGCCTGGTCGCGCAGCTTGCCGTAGTCGGGCATCGACGCCTTGCCGACGTTCGACGGGGCGACCGGCACGTCGTCCGCGATCCTCGTCTTCGCGACGAGCCTCTGCTTGTGCAGCTTGACGAGGTCGATGTCGTACGTCTGCGTCACGTTGAGGTCGGGGTCGTCGAGGCTGTCCACCGGACCCGTGTTGTAAAGGAAGGTGTTCTTGTTCTTGACGTGCGTCTTGAACGTGTACCGGAAGACCAGCTCGCCCTGCGCGTCACCGTTGTTGTCGACGTGGATGTCGTACTGGGCGTCGTCCGCGAACGTGTAGAAGTTGGGGCCGCCCGCCGGCTCCTCGAACGGGACGAAGTTCGCGATGACCGTCGTCGTGTCCGGCTTGTCGGGGCTCACGAACGCGTACAGGTCGGTGTTGTCGTACTGCGGCTGCCCCGAGATCAGCGGGGCCTCCCGGTGGGAGGAGGCGGAGGCCGCCCCCGGTTCCAGCGTGGTCACGCCGGCGGCCGCGAGCCCTCCGGCCGCCAGTGCGCCACAGATGAGGGCCGCGAGACTCCCGCGTCCCACGCTGCTCCTGGAGAAACGTGTCATGCCGTCCGTCCTCAGTGCCAACTTGCCTGACGCACGGGGATTCGGAGCGGTGGCCGGGGTGGATTGGTCGAATCCGAAAACTCATTTCCTGCCTGCTGGACCCGCGTTTTCGGCAGGCTGATCCGTAACACCGTCCGAGGGCGTGAGCGCTCCGAATGCCACAGTGGAGCAAGCTGCCGTGCGCGGCGGCGGAGAGGGGGAGACGAGTGGAGGCGGACGAACTTCTGGTGCTGGTGGCCGGAGGTGACCAGAAGGCATTCGAGGACCTGTACGGACTGGTGTCCGGTCCGGTGTTCGGGCTGGTGCGCCGGGTCGTGCGGGACCCCGCCCAGTCGGAGGAGGTGGCCCAGGAGGTGCTGCTCGAACTGTGGCGTTCCGCCCCGCGGTTCGACCCCGGTCGCGGCAGTGCGCTGTCGTGGATCCTCACCCTGGCCCACCGCCGCGCCGTCGACCGGGTGCGCAGCGTCCGCGCGGCCGGCGAACGCGAGCAGCGCGAGGCCCGGCGCGCCCACCATCCCGCCTTCGACCATGTCGCCGAGGAGGTGGAGGCGGGCCTGGAGCGCGAGTGGGTGCGCCGCTGCCTGGACCGCCTGACCGCGCTGCAGCGCCAGTCCGTCACGCTCGCCTACTACGACGGCTACACGTACCGTGAGGTGGCCGAGCGGCTCAAACTCCCGCTCGGTACGGTCAAGACGAGAATGCGCGACGGACTCACCCGGCTGCGCGAGTGCCTGGGAGGTGTCGCATGAGCTTCTTCTCCCGTCTGCGTTCCGGCGATCTGCACTCGCTCGCCGCCCCCTACGCGCTGGACGCGCTCGAACCCGGCGAACGGCGCCGCTTCGAGAAGCACCTCAAGCACTGCGACCGCTGCGCCGCGGACGTGCGCGCCCTCTCGGAGGACGCCGTCCGCCTCGCCTGGTCCACGACGGCCCCGGCCCCGCCCGGTCTGCGGAACCGGGTGCTGACCGCGGTGCGGACCATCCCGCAGGACCTCGCTCCCGCACCGGACACGGCCCGCGGCCGGGAAACACATCTGCCGCCGTACGTCTGGGGCACCGCGTCGGCGCCCCCGCGCGCCCGTGCGCCCCGGCTGCGCCCTCTCTTCGGCCCGCTCGCCACGGCCACGGCCGCCGCGGCCCTCGTCGTCGCCGCGCTGTTCGCCGTCCAGGCCACACGGACGCAGGACCAACTCGACGCGGAGCGCGCGCAGGCGCGTCGGATCGCCGCCGTCCTCGCCGCCCCCGACGCCCGTGCCACCGGCGACCGGGACGCCGAGGGGCGGGGGATCGCCGTGGTCGCCTCCGCGTCCGAGGGGCGCGCCGTCGTCACCCTCAGCGGACTCGGCGCACCGTCAGGCGGCCGTGTGCATCAACTCTGGCTCATGCGCCCCGACGTGCAACCACGCTCCCTCGGTCTGTTCCAGGGCGACACGCCCCTGGTGGCGAGCGGGATCGGCAGGTCGGCGACGTCACTCGCCGTGACCGTGGAACCCGATGGCGGCTCACCACAGCCCACCAGCCAGCCAGTTGTCCAACTCGCCCTGCGCTCCGTCGGATTCGGTGGGTAGTCGTCAACGCCCCGACGGCGAAGGTGAATCCTGCGCCCGCGATACACGAGTGCCATGAGGGAGCGATAGGGTTACTCTGCCCGGGCTGGGTGGACTCGTACGGGTGGGGAGTGACATGGAACAGATAACAGCGCGCAGCAGGGCGAGGGTCCCTGCGATCACCTGCGGGAGCAGCGCGACCAGTTCGCGCCTCGACCGCCATCTCTCGGTGCTGGCCGGTCCCGCCGTCCCGCAGCGCGAGACGGTCGAGGCGACCTCGCTGATGCGTGAGCTGACCGCACGTGACGCCGCGCGCGACCGCAGCGGCAGGGGGGCCCGCATGCGCGGGGTCTCGCTGTTCGCGCCGCTGCGCCGTCTGCGTCGTTCGCTGTTCGGCGGGCGCTGAGCGACACCGGCTCTCTCACCTTGTGACGCCCGGTCCGCGGGCGTGCCGCAAGGAGCCCGCGCTCAGGCGGCCACACCGTCCCGACGCAACGCTGCGATCTCGTCGTCCGTCATCCCCACGGCACGCAGCAGCGTCCCGGTGTGCTCCCCGAGCGCGGGCACATCCCCCATCCGTGCCTCGTCCCCGCCCGGCAGCGTGATCGGCGGCAGCAGTGCCCTCAACGGCCCCACCGGCGTCCCCACCTCCCGCCACCGCCCCCGGGCCGCCAGCTGAGGGTGCGCTGCCACCTCCCGTACGTCCCTGAGGCGTGCGCACGCGATGCCGGCCGCCTCCAGCCGGGCCACGGCCTCGTCCGTCCCGAGCGCTCCCAGCGCCTTGGCGACCAGGGCGTCCGTGTCCTCCCGGTGGGCGACGCGCGCCGCGTTCGTCGCGTACGCCGGGTCGGTTCCCCACTCGGGGCGGCCGAGGACCTGCGCGGCGAGCCGCCGCCACTCCCGGTCGTTCTGCACGGACAGCAGCACCCGCCCGCCGTCCGCCGTGGGATAGGCGTCGTAGGGCGCGATGACGGCGTGCGCCAGGCCCGTGCGCGCCGGGGGAGTGCCGTCGTGCATCACATGGTGCAGCGGGTGCCCCATCCACTCGGCGAGCGCCTCCAGCATGGAGATCTCGACCGGCCCGCCGCGCCCGGTCGTGCCCCGCCGGACGAGCGCCGCGAGCACTCCCGAGAAGGCGTACATGGCCGCCGCGATGTCGGCCGCCGGAATCCCCGCCTTCACCGGCTGCCGCGGAGTGCCGGTGACCGACACGAGTCCCGCCTCGCACTGCACGAGCATGTCGTACGCCCGCTTGTCCGCGTACGGCCCCGACGCCCCGTAGCCCGAGATGTCCACCGCGACCAGCCGCGGATGGGCCGCGCACAGCGTGGCCGCGTCCAGGCCGAGACGGGCGGCGGCGCCCTGGGCGAGGTTCTGCACGAAGACGTCCGCCTCCGACACCAGCCGCCGTACGACGTCCAGCCCGCGCGGGTCCTTGAGATCCAGCGCGATCGACTCCTTGCCGCGGTTGCACCACACGAAGTGCGAGGCCAGACCGCGGGCGGCGGTGTCGTAGCCGCGGGCGAAGTCACCGCCGTCCACCCGCTCGACCTTGATCACGCGGGCGCCGAGATCGGCGAGCTGCCGGGTCGCGAACGGCGCGGCCACGGCCTGCTCGACGGCGACGACGGTGATGCCCTCCAGGGGCAGGGGAAGGGGAGCCATGGGACGGATCATGTCCCGTACCTGCTGCCTTTGTCAGCGGGCGGCGTCACACGCGGGTGTCCCGCACGCCGACTCCCCCCATGCCTGCGGCTCCCCGGGGCCGGTGCCCCGGCACTAGATCAACGCGAACTGCCCCTCGGGGCCTTCTTCGCGGTGGTCCAGCACCGAGGCGGGGCGGCGTGCCGCCGCCGGTACCGGCAGCACACCCGCCGTGCGCAGCTCGCCGGCCGTCACGGGAGCGGTCACGGTCAGGCCGGCCCGCAGCGGACGCAGCTCCGCCAGCAGGGCGAGGACGGTGATCAGCTCAAGCAGCTCCGAGGTCCACGGCTGCGGCCAGGTGGCCGGGCGGATCGCCGCCAGCGTGCCCGGCTCGGCCCGGGCGGTCCGGGCCGCGAACCACTCCTCGAGCACCCGCACGCCGCCCGCCTCGAAGTCCCAGGCGGCGGGGGGCACCGGAGCGATACGGCCCTCGTCGAGGTGCAGGGTCTCCTTGTCGGCGTCGTAGCGGACCGTGAGCGGGACGGGCGGCAGCGGGGCGCGGACGTACGGGCGGCGACCGCCGGGAAGCCTGGGGCGTTCGCCGTCGCGGCGCATCAGCCAGAGCATACGGTGGCCCAGCTCGACGCCCTCCGTCCACAGCCCGGCGTCCTCGGTGAGCGGGACCCGTGGGCCCTCGGGCCCGGGGCGCGCGACGGCCAGGCTCCAGGCGAGGACGTCCACCGGAGCGGGGGACCTCCCCAGGCGGGCGCCGAGATGCTCCGGCAGTCCGGGTGCCAGATTGGGTTCCTCGCCGGCGGGGCGCCGGAACAGCGGGCGGATACGGCCGGAGCGGAGCGTGGGCACCAGGGACGTCGCGAGCAGGAGGGGCTCGCGGGAGCCCGGGGCGGCGCCCGTCTCCACGAGGAAGATCTGGTGCTCGTCCGCCACCCGCCACAGCTCCGGCCGGGCCGCGTCGATCAGACGGTGGTCGGGGATCAGCCACTGCTCGTCGAACGGTGCGTGCAGCACCCGCACCGGCTCCGGGCAGGGCCCCGAGGCGCGGATCAGTCGTCCGGTGCCGCCGGGACGGCCGGGCAACTGGCCGACCGCCGAGTGCAGCGTACGGGCACGGGTCGGCTCGAACAGGGCCTCCCGCTCAGGGCCTTCGGCCTTCATGAGGGCGTCCCAGCGGGCTCTCAGGGATGCCGCGTCGGGTGCCGACGGCCAGGCGCGGCCCGGCCGCAGGGGGGCGACGGACCACGGCATGAGGTCCGCGAGCAGCGGAGCGTCGTCGTGCGTCACGCCGGGCATCGTACGACGGGGTCAGGTGGCCTCGAGGGTGACCGTGAAGGAGAAGCGGTCCCCGCGGTAGTGGATCACCGCCACGTCCAGGGGCCGCCCGTCGGTGTCGTAGGTGACGCCCGTGTAGTGCAGGATCGGGCTGAGCAGCGGGACGTGCAGCAGCCGGGCCGTCTCCGGGTCCGCGAGCCGGGCTTCCACGGTGTCCGTGATGCGGCTGATGTCCGCGCCGACGACGTCCCGCAGCACCTTGGTCATCGGCCAGCGGACCAGGTCGTCCGGGGTGATGCGGTCGGCCAGCTCCGGGCGGACGTAGTTGCGGGCGTGGTTGGTCGGCTCGCCCGTCTTCTCGTCGCTGCGCAGCCGGTGGTACGTCGCCGCCTCGGCGAGGTCGGGGAAGTGCTCGGCGAGTTCGGGCGGCACCGGCGCCCGGCCGTGGTCCAGCAGTTCCGTCGTCATGCCGGACTGCTGGGCCACGATCGCGTCCACCGAGCCGAGGAGCCGGACCGGGGCGCCCCTGCGCACGCTGGGCTCGATGAACGTGCCGCGCCGGCGGTGGCGCGTGATCAGCCCCTCGTCCTCCAGCTCCTTCAGCGCCTGCCGCATGGTCAGCACGCTCACCCCGTAGTGCCCCGCCAACTGCTCCTCGGTGGGCAGGCGCAGCGGGTCCCGGGGGGAGCGGCCGAGTATCGAGGCGCGCAGCGACTGCGACACCTGGTACCAGAGCGGCAGCTTTCGGTTCAGGACGATCGAGTCCGGGGCGAAGGAGGTCACGGGGCTATCCGTACCGGTCGGGGGCGCTCAGTGCAACGGGCGGAAGTGGCGTTCGAGGCCCTGCCACACCTCGTCGTACGCGGGTTGCAGCTGCTCGGTCCGGGCCGCCTGCGGTGTGAGGGTCACCGGCCAGCGGGTCTCGAACATGAACGCCAGCCCGTCGTCGACCTTCTGCGGGCGCAGCTCGGCGGCGCTCGCCCGCTCGAACGTCTCCCGGTCCGGGCCGTGCGCCGACATCATGTTGTGCAGCGATCCTCCGCCCGGCACGAAGCCCTCCGCCTTGGCGTCGTAGGCGCCCTCGACGAGGCCCATGTACTCGCTCATCACGTTCCGGTGGAAGTAGGGCGGCCGGAAGGTGTCCTCGCCCACCAGCCAGCGCGGCGCGAACACGACGAAGTCGATGCCCGCCAGGCCGGGGGTGTCGCTCGGCGAGGTCAGCACGGTGAAGACCGACGGGTCCGGGTGGTCGTAGCTGATGCTGCCGATCACATTGAACCGGCGCAGATCGTAGAGGTACGGCACATGGTTGCCGTGCCAGGCGACGACATCGAGCGGCGAGTGGTCGTACGTCGCCGTCCAGAGGTTGCCGCAGAACTTGTTGACCACCTCGACCGGGCCCTCGACGTCCTCGTAGGCGGCGACCGGGGCCTGGAAGTCCCGGGCGTTGGCCAGTCCGTTGGCACCGATCGGGCCGAGCTCGGGGAGGCGGAAGGGGGCGCCGTAGTTCTCGCACACATAACCCCGGGCGGTGTCGTCGAGCAGCGCCACCCGGAAGCGGACCCCGCGAGGGATCAGCGCCACATGGCCGGGCTCCGCGTGCAGCATCCCGAACTCGGTGTGCAGCAGCAGCCCGCCGCGCTCGGGGACGATCAGCAGCTCGCCGTCGGCGTCGCTGAAGACGCGCTCCATGGACGCGTCGGCGTGGTAGAGGTGCACGGCCATGCCGGCGCGCTGGGTGGCGTCGCCGTTGCCGCCGACCGTCCACAGGGCCGCCAGGAAGTCCGTGCCCGCCGGGGGTTCGGGCAGCGGGTCCCAGCGCTGCCGGTTGGGATCGGGCACCGTCTCGGTGAACGGCGCCGAGCGGAGCGTGCCGTTGTCCGCGCGGGTGAACGCCGGATGTGCCGCCGAGGGGCGGATGCGGTACAGCCATGAACGGCGGTTGTGCGCGCGCGGTTCGGTGAACGCCGTACCGCTCAGCTGCTCCGCGTACAGCCCGAGCGGTGCGCGCTGAGGGGAGTTGCGGCCCTCCGGCAGCGCGCCCGGGACGGCCTCCGAGCTGTGCTCGTTGCCGAAACCGGAGAGGTACGACAGCCCCTCCGCGGTCTTCCTCGCGTCGTCCCCGCTCATCACCGCTCCCTCGTCGCTGATTCCTATGCATCACCGTAGGATTCGGGGCGGCGCACGCGCAAGGGGTGGGCGGAGCCGGTGGAACGGCGGGCGCCGGCCGGGACCGTCGTCCGGAGGATGCGGAAACCGGCCTTCGGACGGATCCGGCCGACGGCGGGGTGCCCTACGCTCCCCGGCATGGCGTGGACGCGCGGACTGCTCGCCGCGCTCGCGGTGGGTGCCCTGCTCGGCGGCTCGGCGGCTCGGCGGGTTGCGGCTCGGACGGTGCGCACCGCGGGGCGACGGCCCCGCCGGTGGGCAAGGTGCTGAAGGACACGGACGAGGAAGGGCGGCACTACCGTGAAGTCGACCCGTCGGGCGCGCCCCGGGTGGCGGTCGTGGTCGAGCCGGACTCCGGCGGCTGGGACGTGCGGCTGACCGTCCGAGCCTTCCGCTTCTCGCCCGCCGGCGCCCGGCCGGTGGCCGTGGCCGGCCGCGGCCTCGCCCGGCTCTATCTGGACGGCCGCTCCCTCGGGTGGCTGCACGCCCCCGACCACCACCTCCCCGGCCGGCTGGTGCCGCGCGGCACGCACCATGTGACGGCCCGGCTGTACGCGGACGACGGGACGGTGTGGGCGGTGCACGGCGCGCCGGTCCAGAGCACGGCCGACATCACCGTGTCGGGCACGGAGACGGCGGTGAGCCCGGAGCCCAGGTGATCCGCCGAGGGCCGGAGACCCGCCGAGGGCCGGAGACCCGGACGGGGCGGGCCGGGTGACCCTGAGTGACACGGCCGATTCGTCCGGTGAGTAACCGGCCCGATTCCTTCCGTACAGCCGGGCGAGGTTCACCGGCCACCGGCGGAAAGGCATCATGAAACACGTGCCCCACGCGACATCGCTGCGCCGTGCGCCGGTTCAACGCCGTAGCGCGGAACGACTGACCAGAATCCTCGACGCCTGCGCCGATCTGCTCGACGAGGTCGGTTACGACGCCTTGAGCACCCGGGCCGTCGCCCTGCGTGCGGGCGTCCCCATCGGATCCGTCTACCGCTTCTTCGGCAACAAGCGCGCGATGGCCGACGCCCTCGCCGAACGCAACCTCGAACGCTACATCGAGCGTGTCGTCCGGCGCCTGGCGGACGCGGAGGGCGAGGGCGGCTGGCGCGAGGTCATGGACGCGGTCCTGGACGAGTACCTCGACATGAAGCGCACGGCGCCCGGGTTCGCCCTCGTGGACTTCGGCAACCAGATCCCGGTCGGCGTCCGCCACTCCGAGCCCAACCGGCGGGTCGCCGACCGCCTCGTGGACCTCCTGTCCGGGCACTTCGACCGCGCACCGGACGAGGACCTGCGTCGCATGTTCCTGATCGCGGTGGAAACGGCCGACACCCTGATCCAGCTGGCCTTCCGGGCGGACCCCGAAGGTGACGAGAAGATCATCGAGGAGATGCGCGGGCTGCTGAGGGCGTACATAGGGCGGGCGCTGGACTGACCGGGTCCCGGAGCCCCGGCTCGAACCCGGTCACCCCGGCGGTACGGCGACGACAGGGCCTGGGGCCCTCGCGGATCCCAAACGTGAGGGCCGCCGCCCCTCCCCTCCATGCGTACCGGTCGGTATGCTCCCTCTCGTCCGTGCGCCGTCGCCGCCACGCCTCCGGGAGGACCCGTGTCCCGCACCGCCCTGCGTATCTGCCCGCTCTGCGAGGCCACCTGCGGGCTGACGCTCACAGTCGAGGGCACCCGTGTCACCGGCGCCCGGGGCGACCGTGACGACGTGTTCAGCAAGGGGTTCATCTGCCCCAAGGGGGCCTCCTTCGGCGCCGCCGACTCCGACCCCGACCGGCTGCGCACCCCCCTCGTGCGCCGGGACGGGGAACTGCGCGAGGCCACCTGGGAAGAGGCGTTCGACGCCGTCGCCGCGGGGCTGCGACCCGTCGTGGAACGGCACGGACCGCATGCCGTCGGGGTCGTCCTCGGCAACCCGAACGTGCACACCATGGCCGGCGCCCTCTACCCGCCGCTCCTGCTCGCCGGCCTGCGCACCCGTAGCGTGTTCACGGCCTCCACGCTGGACCAGATGCCCAAGCACGTCTCCAGCGGACTGCTGTACGGAGACGCGGGCGCCATCCCCGTGCCCGACCTCGACCGCACCGACCATCTCCTGCTGATCGGAGCCAACCCGCTGGAGTCCAACGGGAGTCTGTGCACGGCCCCCGACTTCCCCGGCAGGCTCAAGGCGCTCAGGGCCCGCGGCGGCACCCTCACCGTGATCGACCCGCGCCGCACCCGCACCGCGCGGCTCGCGGACCGGCACATCGCCATCCGCCCCGGCACCGACGCCCTGCTGCTCGCGGCGATGGCGCACGTCCTCCTCGAGGAGGACCTCGCCGACCTCGGGGACCTCGCCCCGCACGTGCAGGGGCTCGGGGAACTGGCCGCGGCGTTGAGGGACTTCACCCCGGAGGCCGCCGCCGGGGCGTGCGGCGTCCAGGCGGACACCGTCCGGGACCTCGCCCGCGGGCTCGCGGCGGCGCCCACCGCTGCGGTCTACGCACGCATCGGCACGTGCACCGTCCCGCACGGCACCCTGGCCAGCTGGCTCGTCGACGTGCTCAACATCCTCACCGGCAACCTCGACCGGCCAGGCGGCGCCCTCTTCCCGCTGTCGGCCACCGACAGGACCCCGCGCCCCGCCGGGCCCGGACGCGGCTTCGCGCTCGGGCGCTGGCACTCGCGGGTGCGCCGGCACCCCGAGGCCAAGGGGGAGTTGCCGATCGCCGCGCTCGCGGAGGAGATCGACACCGCCACCGACGAGGGCAGCCCGGTGCGTGCGGTCGTCGTCGTCGCCGCCAACCCCGTGCTCTCCGCGCCGGACGGAGACCGGCTCGACAAGGCGCTCGGCTCGCTCGACTTCATGGTCAGCGTCGACCCGTACCTCAACGAGACCTCGCGCCACGCGCACGTCGTGCTGCCGCCGCCCCCGCCCTCCCAGGCCGCCCACTTCGACTTCGCCTTCAACTCCCTGGCCGTGCGCAACCAGGTCCGCTACACCCGCGCCGCCGTCCCCCCGGAGCCGGGCCGCATGGCGGAGGCCGAGATCCACGCGCGGCTGATCCTCGCCGCGACGGGCCTGCACGGCGCCGACCCGGAAACCGTGGACGCCATGGTCGTCGAGCAGACCCTCGGCAAGGCCGTCACCGAGGCGCACTCGCCGGTCCACGGCCGCGATCCGCACGAGCTGGCCGCCCGTCTCTGCGGTGAGAACGGTCCCGAGCGGCGGCTCGACCTGATGCTGCGGCTCGGTCCGTACGGCGACGGGTTCGGCGCCCGCCCCGACGGGCTCACCCTGGAGCGGCTGCTCGCCCACCCGCACGGGATCGACCTCGGCCCGCTCGGGCCCCGCCTGCCGCAGCCGCTGAAGACCCGCAGCGGCAAGGTCGAGCTGCTGCCCGGGCCGATCGCGGACGACCTGCCGCGCCTGAGGCGGGCCCTGGGCGAGCGCGCCGCCGGACTCGTGCTCGTCGGGCGGCGTCATCTGCGCTCCAACAACAGCTGGCTGCACAACGTGCCCGCGCTGACCGGCGGCTCCAACCGCTGCACCCTGCACATCCACCCCGAGGACGCCGAGCGGCTCGGGCTCGCCGACGGCGCGCCGGTACGGGTCAGGGGCGCCGGGGGAGCGGTGACCGCGCCCGTCGAGATCACCGACGCCATCCTGCGCGGTGTGGTCAGCCTTCCGCACGGCTGGGGCCACGACCGGCCCGGTACCCGGACGAGCCATGCCGCGCTGGACCCCGGCGTCAACGTCAACCAGCTCCTCGACGGCAGTCTGCTCGACCCCCTGTCGGGCAACGCGGTGCTCAACGGCATACCCGTGGAACTGACCCCGGTGGGCACGGACTGACCCCGGTGGGTACGGACTGAACCCGAGCGTCCGCTTTCTCACGGTGCGCGATCGGACGCCCGATCGCGTCAGGTCTCTTCCCCCGAGCGCGTGCCGTCCGTCACCTTCCGTGACCCACAGTCCCGTACGACCCGCACGGGACGGCCGACCGCGCGGCACCTGCGGCACCTGCGGTACCTGTGAGCCCCGGGGACACCGCGAGAGCGCTCTCAGGCCTGGCGCGATAAAACTAACACCGCTAGTTTGGTGTCCATCGCCCGTACGGGGGGCGGGGACGACGCCGCCCGGCCCAGGAGGAGAACGATGCAGGCACACGACGGCATGTACATCGACGGCGCGTGGCGCGCGGCCACGGGACCGGACCTGATCGAGGTCGTGAACCCGGTCGACGAACAGGTCATCGCCCACGTCCCGGCGGGCGCCGTCGAGGACGTCGACGCCGCTGTGCGGGCGGCCCGTGCCGCGCTCCCCGCCTGGGCGGCCACCGCGCCGGCCGAACGTGCGGCGCGCCTCACGGCCCTGCGGGACGTGCTCGTCGCCCGCAAGGACGAGATCGCCGAGACCGTGACGGCCGAACTGGGCTCGCCGCTGCCGTTCTCGCAGTCCGTCCAGGTGGGCCTGCCGATCCTGGTCGCGGGCTCGTACGCCGAACTGGCCGCCGCGCACCCCTTCCAGGAGGAGGTCGGCAACTCCGTGATCCACCACGAACCGGTCGGTGTCGTGGGCGCGATCACTCCCTGGAACTACCCCCTCCACCAGATCGTCGCCAAGGTCGCCCCCGCCCTCGCGGCGGGCTGCACGGTCGTCCTCAAGCCCGCCGAGGACACCCCGCTGACCGCCCAGTTGTTCGCGGAGGCGGTGCACGAGGCGGGTGTCCCGGCCGGTGTGTTCAACCTGGTCACCGGCCTCGGCCCGGTCGCCGGCCAGGCGCTCGCCGGACACGAGGGCGTCGACCTGGTCTCCTTCACCGGCTCCACGGCGGTGGGCAGGCGGATCGGCGCGACGGCGGGAGCCGCCGTGAAGAAGGTCGCCCTGGAACTCGGCGGCAAGTCCGCGAACGTCATCCTGCCGAGCGCCGACCTCGCCAAGGCGGTGAACGTCGGCGTCGCCAACGTCATGTCCAACTCCGGCCAGACCTGCAGTGCCTGGACGCGGATGCTGGTGCACCGGGACCAGTACGACGAGGCGGTCGCCCTCGCCGCGGCGGCCGCCGAGAAGTACGGCGACCGCATCGGCCCGGTGGTGAACGCGCGGCAGCAGGCGCGCGTGCGCGGGTACATCGAGAAGGGCGTGGCGGAGGGCGCGCGGCTGGTCGCGGGCGGCCCGGACTGCCCGCGCGAGCGGGGCTGGTTCGTGCGGCCCACCGTCTTCGCCGACGTGACCCCCGAGATGACGATCGCCCAGGAGGAGATCTTCGGTCCCGTGCTCTCCGTCCTGCGCTACGAGGACGAGGAGGACGCCCTGCGGATCGCGAACGGCACGGTGTACGGGCTCGCCGGCGCCGTCTGGGCGGGCGACGACGCGGAGGCGGTCGCCTTCGCGCGGAAGCTGGAGACCGGGCAGGTCGACATCAACGGCGGACGCTTCAACCCCCGTGCGCCGTTCGGTGGTTACAAGCAGTCCGGCGTGGGCCGGGAGCTGGGTGCGCACGGGCTCGCCGAGTACCTCCAGACCAAGTCCCTCCAGTTCCAGGAGCGTTAGCCACATGATCCGCGCCGCTGTCCTGCCCGCCGTCGGTGCCCCGCTGGAGGTCACCGGGATCGAACTGCCCGAACCGGGCCCCGGCCGGGTCCGCGTCCGGCTGGCCGCCGCCGGGGTCTGTCACTCCGACCTGTCCCTGTCCGACGGCACCATGAGGGTGCCGGTGCCCGCGGTCCTCGGCCACGAGGGGGCGGGGACGGTGGTGTCCGTGGGGAAGGGCGTCACCCATGTCGCCCCCGGCGACGGGGTCGTCCTCAACTGGGCGCCGTCCTGCGGGCGCTGCCACGCCTGCGGGCTGGGCGAGGTGTGGCTGTGCGCCGACGCGCTCACCGGAGCCGCTGACGTCCACGCCCGCCGCGCCGACGACGGCACGGACCTGCACCCCGGTCTGAACGTCGCGGCCTTCGCCCAGGAGACGGTGGTGGCCGCGTCCTGCGTACTGCCGGTGCCCGACGGCGTGCCGTTGGTCGACGCGGCCCTGCTGGGCTGCGCGGTGCTCACGGGCTACGGGGCCGTGCACCACGCGGCGCGGGTACGGCCGGGGGAGTCGGTGGCCGTGTTCGGCGTCGGAGGAGTGGGCCTCGCGACGCTCCAGTCGGCCCGGATCGCGGGCGCGGAGCGCATCATCGCCGTGGACGTGTCCGCGGAGAAGGAGGAACTGGCGCGGCGGGCGGGAGCCACCGACTTCGTGCTCGCCTCCGAGAACACCGCCCGCGAGATCCGCGCCCTCACGGACAAGCACGGGGCCGACGTGGCGGTGGAGTGCGTGGGCCGGGCGGTCAGCATCCGCGCGGCCTGGGACTCCACGCGCCGCGGCGGCCGTACGACGGTCGTCGGCATCGGCGGCAAGGACCAGCAGGTCACGTTCAACGCCCTGGAGATCTTCCACTGGGGCCGCACCCTGGCCGGCTGCGTCTACGGCAACTGCGACCCGGCCCGGGACCTGCCCGCGCTGGGGGAGCACATCAGGGCCGGCCGCCTCGACCCGGGCGCCCTGGTGACGGAGCGGATCTCCCTGGAGGGCATTCCGGCGGCGTTCGAGAACATGCGGGCGGGCAAGGGCGGCCGCGCGCTCGTGGTCTTCTAGAAGGCCGCGCCACGACCCCGGCCGCGCTCCGGGCGGCCGGGGTCCGCGGGGTGCCCGCGCCCCGCGGTCACGCCCGTGCGCGCCGGGCGTCCGGGCCTCAGGCCCGATCGGGTTCGGGCTCGGGTTCGGGCTCGGTTTCCGGTTCGGGCCGCGGTCGTGCGGCGGACTCCTCGGCCGCGGCGCGGTGCCGGAGCGACGCCTCGCGCGGCCGGGACCGGGACACCGCCACCCCGGCCAGGCACACCAGGCCGCCCCCGAGCGTCAGCAGCCCCGGCACCTCGTCGAGGAACAGCCACGACATCAGGACCACCAGCGCGGGCACGGCGTACGTCGTCGCGCCCATCCGGCTCGCGGTCGTACGGGCCAGGGCGTACGCCCAGGTCGTGAAGGCCAGAGCGGTCGGGAAGACGCCCAGGTAGAGCATGTCGAGTGTGGCGGAGACCGGCGCGCGGGCGGCGTCGTGGACCAGTTGCCCCGCGAACGGCAGGCAGGCGACGGCGCCGACGAGGCAGCCGAACGTCGTCACCTGCAGCGCGCTCGCCGTCGCCAGGGCCGGCTTCTGCCCGACGACCCCGAACGCGTAGGCGGCCGCGGCGAGGACGCAGAGCACCACCCCGAGGACCGACGACCCGCCCCCGCCGGACATCGACAGTCCCACGGCCACCGCCCCGGCGAACGACACGGCCATTCCCGTCAACAGCCGGGGTGGCATGGTGTCGCCCAGCAGCCGCGCGCCCAGCAGCGCGATCAGGATCGGCCCGATGTTGACCACCAGGGCGGCCGTTCCCGCGTCCACCCGCTGCTCGGCCCAGTTGAGGGCGACCATGTAGAACCCGAACCACAGCACCCCGGATATCGCGATGCCCCGCCATGCGGCACGCGGCGGCAGTCCCTCCCGCCGCACGGCCCACAGGAGCCCGAGCGCGACCGCCCCCGACAGCAGGCGTCCGAGGGCCAGCGCGCCGGGTGCGTAGGCGGCGCCCGCGCTGCGGATCGAGACGAAGGCGGAGGCCCAGAGCACCACGGTGACCGTGGCCGCGCCCGCGGCGAGCAGGTCCGCGCGACGGGCAGAAGGGGGCGTAGACGCGTTCATCATGCTCCACAGGTTAGGAACCGGGCCGATCGAGGGCTCGCGGTTTTCGGACGCCGAGACGACGGGCGCAGACAAGGGCGAGGGCAGGGGCGAAGGCAAGGGCAGGGACAGGGGCAAGGGCGAAGGCAGAGCCAAGGGCAAGGGCAGACGCGGGGCAGGGGCGCCCGACGGGCCGTGGCCGGCCGCCGTGGGGTCAGCGCAGCGCCGCCGCCTCGATGCCGAGGAGCTCGGCCAGCGCGCGCTCGCCCGCCGGCGTGACCTTCACGGCCCGTTCGGAGCCGATGCGCACGCACCAGCCCGTGTCCAGGGCGTGCCGGCACAGGGCGGCGCCCGCCACGCCCGCGAGGTGGTGACGGCGCTCGGTCCAGTCGAGGCAGGCGCGGGCCAGCGGGCGGCGACCCCCGCGGACGAGCATGATGCCGACGGCGTCGAACCACCGCAGGCCCGCGTCCGTGAGTGCGAACCCCGTGTCCCGGCGCAGCAGCCCGCGCGCCGCCAGCGCGTCGGTGACGGCGATGCCGAGCTGGCCGGCGAGATGGTCGTAGCAGGTGCGCCCGCGGGCCATGGCGCTCTCGGCGCTCGACTCCCTGAGGGTGCGGGGCCGCAGTGCCGAAGGAGCGGGCGCGACCTGTGCGGCCAGGTCCTCGACGAGCTGGGCGGCCCGCGCGTCGGCCAGTCGTACGTATCGGTGCCGGCCCTGCCGCTCCTCGGTCAGCAGCCCGCCGGCCACGAGCTTGCCCAGGTGTTCGCTCAGCGTCGAGGGGGCGACGCCCACGTGCCGCGCCAGCTCACCCGCGGTCCAGGCACGTCCGTCGAGCAGCGCCAGCAGACAGGCGGCCCGCGTCTCGTCGGCGATCAGCCGGGCGAACGCCGCGAGGCCGGGCGCCTGACGGTCCCCGGCCCGTGTCCGGCCGGTGTTCCCGATGGTCATGCGTCCCAGCATGGGGCACACATGCTTCGGCGCCCACCGAACGGTGTCGTACCGGGCGTCGCGACGCCGCGGAGATCCGTCAGAAGGGTCCCTGAGGCCCCCGTCCGAGCCGCTGGAACTGCCGCTCCAGCCCGTCGAGCAGCGCCGTGAGCCCGGTCTCGAAGGCCCGTTCGTCGATCTTCTCCTGGTGCTCGGCCAGGAGGTGGGCCTGGCCGAGGTGGGGGTAGTCGGCCGGGTCGTACGCCGTCCGGTCGTCGACGAAGCCGCCGGCGAAAGAGCCGAGCGCCGACCCCATGACGAAGTAGCGCATCAGCGCGCCGATGGAGGTGGCCTGGGCCGGCGGCCAGCCCGCCCGGACCATGGCGCCGTACACCGCGTCGGCCAGGCGCAGCGCGGCCGGGCGGCGGCCGGGGCCGCGGGCCAGGACGGGCACGATGTTCGGGTGGTCGCGCAGGGCCGTGCGGTAGGAGACCGCCCAGTCGTGCAGCGCGGTCCGCCAGTCGCGGCCGTCCTCGAACATCGACAGATCGACCTGTCCGCTGACGGAGTCCGCCACCGCCTCCAGGATCTGGTCCTTGGTGCGGAAGTGGTTGTAGAGGGACGGGCCGCTGACCCCGAGTTCGGCGGCGAGCCGGCGCGTGGAGACGGCCGCGAGGCCCTCCGCGTCCACCAGCGCCCGGGCCGTGTCGACGATGCGGTCGGTGCTGAGCAGGGGCTTGCGCGGTCGGGCCATGGCGCACATAGTAGGGCTGCACTCTGAAACTAGCAGTGCTAATTTAAATGTGCGGGATTCAAAGACTTCCCTTGGGGTGACGCGTCGTGAACCTGGAGCTCAGCGAGGAGCAGGCCGCCGTGCGGCAACTGGCCGAGAACTTCGTCGACCGCGAGATCGCCCCGCATGTCGTGACCTGGGACCGGGCCGAGGAAGTCGACCGGTCGATCGTCAGGAAGCTGGGCGAGGTCGGCTTTCTCGGGCTCACCGTCGGTGAGGAGTACGGCGGATCGGGCGGCGATCACCTCGCGTACTGCCTGGTGACCGAGGAACTGGGCCGCGGGGACTCGTCCGTGCGCGGCATCGTGTCCGTCTCGCTCGGCCTGGTCGCCAAGACCATCGCCCACTGGGGGAGCGAGGAGCAGAAGCGGCGGTGGCTTCCCGGGCTCACCTCGGGCGAGTACGTCGGCTGCTTCGGCCTCACCGAGCCGGGCACCGGGTCCGACGCCGGCAACCTCACCACCAAGGCGGTCCGTGACGGCGACGATTATGTGATCAACGGCGCCAAGATGTTCATCACCAACGGCACCTGGGCCGATGTCGTGCTCCTCTTCGCCCGCTCCACCGACGCCCCCGGCCACAAGGGTGTCTCCGCCTTCCTGGTACCGACCGACACGCCCGGTCTGACCCGCCGTACCATCCACGGCAAGCTCGGCCTGCGCGGCCAGGCCACCGCCGAGCTCGTCCTCGAGGACGTCCGGGTGCCCGCCTCCGCGATGCTGGCGCCCGAGGGCAAGGGCTTCTCCGTCGCCATGTCCGCACTCGCCAAGGGGCGCATGTCGGTCGCGGCGGGCTGTGTCGGCATCGCCAGGGCGGCCCTGGACGCGGCCGTCAGGTACGCGGGCGAGCGCGAGCAGTTCGGCGCGCCCATCGCCCGGCACCAACTCGTCCAGGAACTCATCAGCGACATCGCCGTCGACGTGGACGCGGCACGGCTGCTGACCTGGCGGGTCGCCGACCTGATCGACCGCGGTCTGCCCTTCGCCGTCGAGTCCTCCAAGGCCAAGCTCTTCGCCTCCGAGGCGGCCGTCCGCGCCGCGAACAACGCCCTGCAGGTGTTCGGCGGCTACGGCTACATCGACGAGTACCCCGCGGGCAAACTCCTGCGCGACGCCCGGGTGATGACCCTCTACGAGGGCACGAGCCAGATCCAGAAGCTGCTGATCGGGCGCGCGCTGACGGGGGTTTCGGCGTTCTGACGGTTGTCGCCCGCCCGCTGCGCGGAGGGTGGGGGACGGGTGGGGGACTCCTTGCCGCACCCGCACCGCGCGAGAGCCCCGAGGGGCGCGTTTCGGACGCCGCCCGGTGGGCTCTCTAAGCGCCCGCTCACCTTCGGGGGTATGGTGTTCGTCCTGCCAGTGGAAGGGGCGAGCGATGAGTACGGCGGAGGAGACGGCCGACGACGGGATGCAGCCGTGGGCGGAGGTCACCCCTGACGCGGCACGGCGGCTGCTGGCCGCCGCCGTCGAAGCCTTCGCCGAGCGCGGCTACCACGCCACCACGACCCGCGACATCGCGGGCCGCGCGGGCATGAGCCCGGCCGCGCTGTACATCCACTACAAGACCAAGGAAGAACTGCTCCACCGCATCAGCCGGATCGGGCACGAGAAGGCCCTGGACGTGCTGCGCACCGCGGCGAAGGGCGAGGGGAGCGCCGCCGAGCGGCTCGCCGAGGCCGTGTCGTCCTTCGTCCGCTGGCACGCGGCGCAGCACACCACCGCGCGGGTCGTCCAGTACGAACTGGACGCGCTGGGCCCCGAGTCGCGCGCCGAGATCATCGCCCTGCGCCGCCAGGTCGACGCGGAGGCGCGCGGGATCATCGAGGACGGCGTGGCGGCGGGCGAGTTCGACGTGCCCGACGTGCGCGGCACCACCCTCGCCGTGCTCTCGCTCTGCATCGATGTGGCCCGCTGGTTCCGGGTGGACGGCCCGCGCACCCCCGACGAGGTCGGCGCGCTCTACGCCGACCTCGTGCTGCGGATGGTGGGGGCACGGCGGCAGTCGCCGTCCGCGACGGCTCAGAGGTAGTACCGCGCCACCGACTCGGCCACGCACACCGGCTTGTCGCCGCCCTCGCGCTCCACGGTGAAGGCGACGGTCACCTGCACCCCGCCCGGCACGTCGTCGACGCCCGTGATCGTCGCGGTGGCCCGCAGCCGGGAGCCGACCGGGACCGGGGCGGGGAAACGGACCTTGTTCGTCCCGTAGTTGACGCCCATCTTCACGCCCTCGACGTGCATGAGCTGGGGCCCGAACAACGGGAGCAGCGACAGCGTGAGGTAGCCGTGCGCGATGGTGGTGCCGAACGGGCCCGCGGCCGCCTTCTCCGGGTCCACGTGGATCCACTGGTGGTCGCCCGTGGCCTCGGCGAACAGATCGATCCGCTTCTGGTCGACCTCCACCCAGTCGCTGTGTCCCAACTGCTCGCCCACCGCCGCCTTCAGTTCGTCGGCGGACGTGAAGGTCCTCGGCTCTGCCATGTCCCGGCCTCTCGCATCACGAAACAACTGTGTCTAAGCAACTGCTTAGCATGGTCGGGGGCGGGGCGCATGTCAACGGACCGGGAGGGTGACGTGACCGGTAGGCTCCGGGGGGTGCCCCAGATCCCCGAGAAGATCCATGAGCTGACCGTCGGCCAGTTGTCCGCCCGCAGCGGCGCCGCCGTCTCCGCCCTGCACTTCTACGAGTCCAAGGGCCTGATCAGCAGCCGCCGCACAGCGGGCAACCAGCGCCGCTACCAGCGCGACGCGCTGCGCCGGGTGGCCTTCGTGCGCGCCGCGCAGCGCGTCGGCATCCCGCTGGCCACCATCCGCGAGGCGCTCGCCGAACTCCCCGAGGAACGGACGCCGACCCGGGAGGACTGGGCCCGGCTCTCGGCGGCGTGGCGCTCCGAGCTCGACGAGCGCATCAACCAGCTCACCCGGCTCCGCGACCACCTCACGGACTGCATCGGCTGCGGCTGCCTGTCCCTGAGGACCTGCGTGCTGTCCAACCCGGACGACGCCTTCGGCGAGCGCCGGTCGGGCTCGCGACTGATGGTCGAGCCCGGCTCCGCACGGCGGCGACGCAACCCGCAGCCGTGCGAGCCGGCCGGGGACTGCCGCTGAGCGGTCCCGGCCCCCGGCCCCGGCCCCTGGTCCCCGCCCCCCGCCCCCGGTCACTCGTACTCGGTCCCGCCCTTCCGCGTCAGGTACGCCGGGCTGACCGCCTTGGCGATCGCCCTGCCGCCGGTCACCGGGCTGTGGCGCTCGGTGACCGGGCGGATCACCACGCCCTCGCGCAGATGCAGCCCGCGACCGGAGACGGTCTCCCGCCCCGAGGCGAACTCCAGCACCCGGGCGATGTCGTACGGGCCCTGGTACAGCCGTGGCACCAGCGGCAGTTCGCCCTCCAGCAGGGTCCGCGCGTCCAGCCACCGCAGCGCCCCGCCGATCTCGGCGGACACGTCGAAGACCGCGTACCCGAGCGTGTCGCGGCGGCCGTCGGCCCCGTAGGCCAGGTCCTGGACGCCCGCCCCGTACACCTCGCCGAAGATCCCCACCCGGCGCGCGCCGAGCCGCTCGGCGAGCCGTGCCGCGGCCTCGGGGACGCCGTGGCCGCGCACCGCGCGCCAGTACAGATTGCGCGGATCCTCCACGAGCGCCAGGGACTTGGCGCCGAACCCCTTCGAGGAGACGAGCACCCGGTCCTCGTCCGCGAGGTA
The DNA here is from genome assembly GCF_042869095.1 of Streptomyces sp. NPDC007264. Classification (NCBI taxonomy): domain Bacteria; kingdom Bacillati; phylum Actinomycetota; class Actinomycetes; order Kitasatosporales; family Streptomycetaceae; genus Streptomyces; species Streptomyces sp. NPDC007264. The sequence goes on along the minus strand of NZ_JBIAFD010000005.1, from coordinate 372,299 downwards.
CGTCAGCAGGCACGCCGAGCCGTGCAGCTTCTCGGTCAGGACCACGGGCTCACCGAGCGTGAAGACGTCCGGAAAGCGCTGGACGTTCTCGATGTCGACCCAGGGCAGCAGGTCGGGCGCGGACTCGATCTCGCCGTTCATGGTCGGCGGAATCGGCGGCACCCACTTGGTGATGCCGAGCGCCTCCGCGAAGTCGGTGCCCTCGGCGGCGGCCCGCGCGAGGTCGACGTCCGCCAGGGCCCTGGGGCGGCACACGATGCCCTGGGACAGCTCGCCGCGCAGCCTGACCGCCTTGACCCGGTCGGACCCGCTGCCCGCGAGCCGTCCGGTCAGGCCCAGCTCCTCGATCAGCTCCGGTGGGAGCACGGACTGCTCGGGGACGTAGACGGCGGTGTCACCGGTGCGGTACTGGCCCTTCGCCACGACGGCCCGGTACAGGCCCACTTGGGCCAGTTCGAGCGCGTCGGCGTTCGGATGCTCGTGGACGGTCAGTACTTCGGCGGTGACGCGCAGCGTCGACATCGGGGCTCCTCGGGTTGCTCAGCCGTGTTTCATCACCTCCGACTGTCCGGGTGCCAAACGGGTGGAGCGAGCGGATTTGCGGCTGGTAGCGTCGTGCCTCCGCGTCGATGCGGGCCGCCGGCCCGGAGTGCCCGGCCACGGCACCAGGCGCACCACCGGCCAGGTGCCCGCCCCTTGGCCCTGTGGCGGCACCGGATCACGCCAGGGCGCCGCCGGGCCCGGACGGACCCGCACCCCGCCGTCCGGGCTGCCGGACGCCGCGGACCACGGGGGTGCGGCATCCCCCGGCGCACCCCCTCGCCCTCAGGCGGACACCAGCACCCGCGCGCGCCTGGCCCCTGCCAGGGCCCCGGGCGTCAGCACGGGCCGCGGCACCACGATGCCGCAGTCGGTGCAGACCGGGCCCGACGACGGTTCATGGGCCAGATCGTGCTTCCAGACGAGACGTTCACCGGCGCACACCGGGCAGACCGAGCCCGGCTCGCGCTCCAGTGCCGCGATGAGCCGGCGCAGCACCTCGGCCAGTGGCTCGTGGGGGTGGACCCGCGGGTCGTCGCACCAGGCGACCCCGAACCCGCCCCAGGTCAGCCGGTGCCAGTCGTCCACGGTGCCCGGCCTGCGCAGTCCACCGTGCTTCTCCCTCCTGCGGCGTTCGGTGAACTCCGCCTCGTAGGCCAGCCAGACGGAACGGGCCGCCTCCAGTTCGTCCAGTGCGGCCACGAGCCGCGCCGGATCGGGGGAGCGGTCCTCGGGACCGAAACCGGCCCGGGAACACAGATGGTCCCAGGTCGCCCGATGCCCGTAGGGCGCGAACTTCTCAAGGCACTTGCGCAGTGAGTAGCGCCGTAGTGCCAGATCGCACCCGGGATCTCGCACCTGTCTCGCCAGACTCCGGAAACCGGCCATCGCCCTGCACCTCCGTCACACCTGTACCTGTACTCCGGTCACTTCGGCGTCGTCGTACGGACGTCGTCGAATAGACGTATCGACAAGCGATCCGGCTCCATCCGTTTTCCGAGGATCTTCATCCTCCGCCTGCCGACCCATTGAAAAAGTGACGCATGTTCAACTTCAATCACGGGGATACCAAGCGGTAACGTCCGCCCGCCCCCACTCCGTTCGGGAGGAGCCGCCATGCGATGGCGCACCCCAGGCAACGCTCTCGACAGACTGAGAACTCCCCGCAGATTCCCGAAGTTCCTCAAGGCCGCCGCGATATGCACCCTCGTCGGCGGTCTTCTCTCGCCGCTCTCCCAGGCGGCGGCCGCAGGCGCGTCGGCCACGGCCTCCAACGACTACTGCGGCGGCCAGTGCTCCGACATCCTCCCGCCCGGTGAGAACGGCAACGCCACCCTCGCCGACATCCTGCTCCACCAGGTCTTCGGCACCCAGCCCAAGCACGCCGAGGACCAGCTCGCCCCCTACGCCAACCTGGCCACGGGCTACTCCTCGCTCACCGACGCCAAGATCAACACCTTCTTCAACGACGCGTCGTTCGGAGTCCCGTCCGACCAGGTCGCCTCCACCGAGAAGCCCGGCGGGCGCGGCGACGTGACGATCGTCCGCGACAAGAAGACGGGCGTCCCGCACATCAGCGGCACCACCCGGTACGGCACCGAGTACGGTGCCGGCTACGCCGCCGCCGAGGACCGGCTGTGGCTGATGGACGTCTTCCGGCACGTCGGACGCGGCCAGCTGACCTCCTTCGCGGGCGGCGCGGCCGCCAACCAGGGCCTGGAGCAGGAGTTCTGGCGCAACGCGCCCTACACCGAGGCCGATCTGCAGGCTCAGATCGACCGCGCGGTGGCCGGCGCCGGCGCCCGCGGCCAGCAGGCCCTCGCCGACGTCAACGCCTACCTCGACGGCATCAACGCCTACATCGACGCCTCCGACAAGGGCCTGTACTTCCCCGGCGAGTACGACCTGACCGGCCACAAGGACGCCCTCACCAACGCCGGCACCATCGAGCACTTCAAAGTCACCGACATGGTGGCGCTCTCCTCCGTCATCGGCGCGCTCTTCGGCTCCGGCGGCGGCGGCGAGGTCAACAACGCGCTGTCCCTGCTCGCCGCCCAGTCCAAGTACGGCGTGGAGGAAGGCACCAGGGTCTGGGAGTCCTTCCGCGAGCGCAACGACCCCGAGGCCGTCCTCACCGTCCACAACGGCGAGAGCTTCCCGTACGTGTCGAAGCCCGCGAGCCCGCAGGGCGCGGCGCTGCCCGACGCGGGATCGGTCACCCGGGAGCCGCTCGTGTACGACCGCACCGGCAGCGCGGCGACCGCCGGCGCCACCGGTACCTCGGTGAAGGCGGCCACCGCCGCCCTGAGCTCCGCCCGGCGCGGCATGTCCAACGCCCTCGTGGTGAGCGGCAAGCACACCGCCAGCGGCCACCCGATCGCCGTCTTCGGCCCGCAGACCGGCTACTTCGCGCCGCAGCTGCTCATGCTCCAGGAGATCCAGGGCCCGGGCATCAGCGCCCGCGGCGCCTCCTTCGCGGGCCTGAGCATGTACGTCGAACTGGGCCGCGGCCAGGACTACTCGTGGAGCGCCACCAGCGCGGGCCAGGACATCATCGACACCTACGCGGTCGAGCTGTGCCAGGACGACTACCACTACCTGTACCACGGCACCTGCACCGCCATGGACAAGGTCGAGCAGAAGAACTCCTGGAAGAAGACCCTCGCCGACTCCACCCCCGACGGCTCCTACACCATGCGGGTGTGGCGCACCAAGTACGGGCCCGTGGAGTACCGCGCCACGGTCGGCGGCAAGAAGGTCGCCTACACCACCCTGCGCTCGTCCTACCTGCACGAGACCGACTCCATCATCGGCTTCCAGATGCTGAACGACCCTGACTACGTCAAGGGCCCGCAGGACTTCCAGAGCGCGGTGCAGCACATCAACTACACGTTCAACTGGTTCTACGCCGACTCGCAGCACACCGCGTACTACAACAGCGGTGACAACCCGGTGCGGGCGAGCGGCGTCGACGCCGAGTTCCCGGTGTGGGCGCAGGCGGCGTACGAGTGGAGGAACTGGGACCCGGCGGCGAACACGGCGGACTACACGCCGACGTCCGCCCACCCCAACTCCGTGGACCAGGACTACTACATCTCCTGGAACAACAAGATCGCCAAGGACTACACGGCCGGGTCCTGGGGCGAAGGGTCCGTGCACCGCGGTGACCTGCTGGAAGACCGGGTGCAGAAGCTGGTCGCGGCCGGCGGGGTCACGAGGACGTCGCTGGTGAAGGCGATGGCGGACGCAGCCCTCGCCGATCTGCGCGCCGAGGACGTGCTGTCGAACCTGCTCAAGGTGATCAAGAGCTCGCCGGTGACCGACTCCACGGCGGCGGCAGCGGTGGACAAGCTGTCGACCTGGCTGTCGGCGGGCGCGCGGCGCACGGAGACCTCGGCGGGCTCGAAGACGTACGCCGACGCCGACGCGATCCGCATCCTGGACGCCTGGTGGCCGCTGCTGGTGAAGGCCGAGTTCGAGCCCGCTCTCGGCACCGACCTGTATACGGCCTTCACCGCCAACCTGCCGGTCGACGAGTCCCCGGCGGCCGGGCACGGCCCGACCGGCGGCCACGCCGGAAGCGCCTTCCAGTACGGCTGGTGGAGCTATGTCGACAAGGACATGCGAGCGGTGCTGGGTGAGACGGTGGGCGGTCCGCTGACGCAGAAGTACTGCGGCGGCGGCAGCCTGGCCTCCTGCCGGGACACCCTGCTCAGCACGCTGAAGGACGCCGCCGGCAAGACCGCGTCGCAGGTCTACCCCGGCGACGACCAGTGCTCGGCCGGTGACCAGTGGTGCGCCGACGCGATCGTCCAGCGGCCCCTCGGCGGCATCAAGCACGGCAAGATCAGCTGGCAGAACCGGCCGACGTTCCAGCAGGTAGTGGAGTACACGTCACACCGGTAGGTCAGTCCCCGACGGCGGCGGGCCGGCCCACCCGGCCCGCCGCCAGCACCACCTGCGCCAACTCCCGGTGCACGATGTCGCTGTGCGCGCCGGTCGGTGGTCCGCCGCGGCGGACCACCGCGGACGCGTCGACGTTCACGCAGCCCGACGCGGGCAGCGCGCCCCGCAGCGCGTCGGCGAGCGCGACGTGGGGAGTGCCGTCCACCGCCTGCACCCCGTCGTGCCCCATCGCTCCCCACTTCGGCCCCAGGAAGCGGCCGATGTCGAATCCCTCCGCGAGCCCGGTGACGCACCCGGCCACCGACCGCGCGTCCCCGGCCATCCGTGACGCCAGCGGATAGAACGTGCCGAGGGCCGAGTCGAAGCGCGACCAGCAGCACACCAGGGGACCGTCGATCCGGGTCTGCCGGCCCGAGAGGGCGCCGCACGACCGCGGGTCGTGGGGCAGACGGGTCGCGAACGCGTAGTGGGAGAAGGCTCCCTGGAGCAGGGTCACGGACTTCACCGTGCGCACGCCCTCCGGCAGGCCGCGCAGGGCGAACGACACCAGCCGGCCGCCGAAGCTGTGACCGACCAGGTGCACCCGCACGTTCGGCGCCGCGTGCGCCAGCCGCCCGATCACCGGCCCCAGGCCGCGCTCCCCGACCGTCCCCGCGCGTCGCTTCATCGCGTAGTAGGTGGCCTGCCGCAGCAGTTCGTGAGCCCCGTCCCACAGGCCCTTCGGCGTGAAGGCGAACTCCCGGGTGTCCGCCGCGCGCGCGTGTGCCGACTCCACCCGCTCCAGGGCCCGCGCGAAGTCCTCGCACACCCGCACCGCGTCCCCGCGCAGCATCTCCGGACCGGTCCCGGGCGACCCCTCCGCCGGCGTGTCCGCGGCGCACCCGGGCGACTCCCCGGACGGCTCCACCAGCCCTCCCACGAGCCGCCCGAACTCCCGCAACGACGGGCCCTCGTCCGGGCGCAGCCGCAGCAGCCGCGCGATCTGCTCCACCGTGTCCCCACGGCCGGGGAAGACCGCCGTGAGGGCGGCGCGGCTGTGCTCGTCCAGTCCGGGCCGCGCGGGCGCCGCGACCGCCGCCGCGGCCGACGCCGGGAAGTCCGGGACCGGTTCGTCCGCGAACGCCATCGACGGCCAGATCACGCCGACGTAGCCGAGGTTCGCCCGAGGAGCCAGCGAGGGCACCGGCGCGAAGAAGCGGTCGTAGAGCCGGGTCGCGCCGGAGCGCTCGTTGTTCCAGCCGTGCGCGAAGACCAGCAGGTCCCGCACCCCGCGCCGGGTGACCTCCGCGAGCAGCCGGTCCCGCTCCGGCCCGGCCGCGTCGCCGTCCGCGTCGAAGGCCAGCTCCCAGTAGGGACTCACGCTCATCGCCGGTTCCGCCATGACAACCCCCTTGTCCGAGGCCGAGCGCGCCGTGGGCGCATCGTCCTGCCGGCGGGGCGGGTTGGCCAGACGCCAGGACTCATCCGTACACGAGGTACTCCCTGCGCACCCGCCGGAAAGCCGCCAGCTCGTCCTGCCAGGCGGCCACCACCTCGTCGGCCGTCGCGCCCGCGTCGATCATCGTGCGCACCTGCGTGGAGCCCGTGAGCTTGTCGATCCAGTCGTCGGAGCGCCAGGCGAAGCCGCTCCACACCTTCCTGGCGGTCACGAGGAGCGCGATCCCGGTGCGCACCGGGTCGTACACCGCCCGGTCGTGCACATGGACCTGCACGCCCCCGACGGTCTTCCCCTGGAACTTGGAGAAGGCGGGCGCGAAGTACGCCTCCCTGAAGTGCACCCCCGGCAGCCCCAGCCGTTCCGCCTCGGCCGCCCACCGGCCGTCGACGCCCTCCGCGCCGAGCAGTTCGAAGGGGCGGGTGGTGCCGCGTCCCTCGGAGAGGTTCGTGCCCTCGAAGAGGCATGTGCCCGCGTAGACGAGCGCGGTGTCGGGCGTCGGCATGTTCGGGCTGGGCGGCACCCAGGGCAGCCCGGAGGCGTCGTAGAAGTCCGTGCGCCGCCAGCCCGTCATCAGGACGGTCTCCAGCGGCACCGGCGTGCTCAGGAACTCGCCGTTGAACAGCCGCGCCAGCTCCGCCACCGTCATGCCGTGCGCCTGGGAGACGGGCCGGCGTCCCACGAAGGTCGCGAACTCCTTGTGCAGGACCGGGCCCAGGGCGCACCGGCCGGTCACGGGGTTCGGGCGGTCCAGGACCATGAACCGCTTGCCCGCCAGCTGGGCCGCCTCCATGCAGTCGTACAGCGTCCAGATGTAGGTGTAGAAGCGGGCGCCCACGTCCTGGATGTCGAAGACGACGGTGTCCACGCCGGACGCCGTGAAGACGTCCGCGAGGGCCCGGCCGCTCTTCAGGTACGTGTCGTAGACGGGCAGCCCGGTCGCCGGGTCGGCGTAGCGCCCCTCGGAACCGCCGGCCTGAGCGGTGCCGCGGAAGCCGTGCTCGGGCCCGAAGACGGCGACGAGGTTCACCCGCGTGTCGGCGTGCATGACGTCGACGATGTGCCGGACGTCCCGGGTCACCCCGGTGGGGTTGGTGACGATGCCGACCCGTCGGCCGTCCAGCGGCGCGTAGCCGTCCGCCGCCAGGCGTTCGAAGCCGGTGCGCAGCCGTCTGCCGCGGCTCCGGGCGGACGCGGTGGGCACGGGGAGCGCCACGGCCGCCGTGGTCGTGGCGAGCAGTCCTCGTCTGGACAGTCTCATGCGGTGACCTCCGTGATCGACGCAACTGTCATGACCATGAACGCTAACCATCAACCCCGGCCCTGAACACCGGCGCGCGCGCCCGCATGGCACAACCACCCCACCGCCTCTTCCCCGACGACATACCGACTGGTTAGTCTGGAGCGTGAAGCAGGAGCCGACTGGCAGTGGAGCGACCGCGGCAGGACCGATTCGCTTCACGTCGAAGGAGACCGATGGTGCAAGCCGTGCAGGATGCGGGAGTGGTCGTCACCGGGGCGGGAGGCGGCATCGGAGCCGCCCTGGCCCGCCGTTTCGCGGCCGAGGGGGCCCGGGTCGTCGTCAACGACCTGGACGCCGGGAAGGCGAAGGCCGTGGCCGACGAGATCGGAGGCATCGCGGTACCGGGTGACGCCTCCGCGATCGTGGACGAGGCGCGGGACGCCCTCGGCGGCACGGTCGACGTCTACTGCGCCAACGCGGGCCTCGGCTCCGGCGGCACCGAGGCCGCCGACGAGGAGGTGTGGGCGGCGGCCTGGGACGTGAACGTCATGGCGCACGTCCGCGCGGCCCGCGCTCTCCTGCCCGGCTGGCTGGAGCGCGGCGCGGGCCGGTTCGTCTCCACCGTCTCCGCGGCCGGACTGCTCACGATGATCGGCGCCGCCCCGTACAGCGTCACCAAGCACGGGGCGTACGCCTTCGCGGAATGGCTGTCGCTGACATACCGTCACCGCGGGGTCAGGGTTCACGCGATCTGCCCCCAGGGCGTCCGCACCGACATGCTGACCGCCTCCGGCAGCGCCGGCGACCTGGTGCTCGCCCCGACCGCCATCGAGCCCGAGCACGTGGCGGACGCCCTCTTCCGGGGCATCGAGGAGGACCGGTTCCTGATCCTCCCGCATCCCGAGGTCGCCGAGTTCTACCAGGCACGCGCCGCTCAGCCGGACCGGTGGCTGACCAACATGAACCACATCCAGCAGAAGTGGGAGGCCACCTGGTGAGCGCGTCCCGCTATGCCGCACGCCCTTGGCTCGCCCTGCTGAACGACGCCCAGCGCGCCCCGGTCAGCCCCCCGGACTCCCTGGTGCACGCCCTGCGCACGGCCCCCGCGGACCGCACCGCCCTCGCCTACTTCGACGGCCGGATCACCTACGCCGAACTCGACGCCCTGACCGACTCCGTCGCCGGCCACCTCGCCGCCCGCGGCCTGGAGCGCGGCGACCGGGTCGCGATCCTGCTGCAGAACTCGCCGCAGTTCGTGCTCGCCCTGCTCGGCGCCTGGAAGGCCGGCGCGAGCGTCGTGCCCGTCAACCCGATGTACAAGGCGGGCGAGGTCACCCATGTGCTCCGGGACGCGGAGGTGACCGCACTGGTGTGCTCCGACCGGGCCTGGGAGTCGTATCTGCGCGAGACGGCCGCCGCGTCCCCCGTCCGCGTGGTGCTCACCACCGGCGAGCGGGACCTCCAGACCCGTGACGACCCCCGCGTGCTGGGCTTCGAGCGCCTTCCGCAGGCCCCGGACGCGGACGACCTCGTGGCCGTCGCGCGGCAGGGCGGCAGCGCCCCCGAGGGGCGCGACCCGGGCCCGTCCGACGTGGCGCTGATCAGCTACACCTCCGGCACCAGCGGCACCCCCAAGGGCGCCACCAACACGCACGGCAACATCATGTACAACGCCGAGCGGCAGCGGACCGGACTCGGCCTGCCGGAGGTGCCCGTCTACTTCGCGCTGGCCCCCCTGTTCCACATCACCGGCATGGTCGTCGAACTCGCGGCCTGCCTCGACAGCGCGGGCACGCTCGTGCTCGCGTACCGCTTCGACGCGGGCGTCGTGCTCGACGCCTTCACCGAGCACCGGCCCCACTACACCGTCGGCCCGTCGACCGCCTTCATGGCGCTGGCCGCGCACCCCTCGGCCACACCCGACCACTTCTCCTCCTTCCAGGTCATCTCCTCCGGCGGCGCCCCGCTGCCGCCGGCCCTGGTGGAGAAGTTCCGGGCCGGCTTCGGGCCGTACATCCGCAACGGCTACGGCCTCACCGAGTGCACCGCCCCCTGCGCCTCCGTGCCGCCCGGCCACGAGGCGCCCGTGGACCCGGCCTCCGGGACTCTGGCTGTGGGCCTGCCCGGCCCGGACACGGTCGTCCGCATCGTCGACGACCAGGGCGAGGAGGTACCGTTCGGCGAGCAGGGCGAGATCGTCGTACGGGGCCCGCAGGTGGTGCCCGGCTACTGGCGGCGCCCCGAGGCCACCGCCGAGACGTTCCCCGGGGGCGAACTGCGCACCGGTGACATAGGGTTCATGGATCCACAGGGCTGGCTCTACGTCGTCGACCGGAAGAAGGACATGATCAACGCGTCCGGCTTCAAGGTGTGGCCGCGCGAGGTCGAGGACGTCCTCTACACCCATCCGGCGGTGCGCGAGGCGGCCGTCGTCGGAGTGCCGGACGGGTACCGCGGGGAGACCGTCAGGGCCTACATCAGCCTGCGGCCGGGGGCGGAGGCCGACCCGGATGCGCTCGCCGCGTACTGCAGGGAGAGACTGGCCGCCTACAAGTACCCCCGGCAGGTGGAGATCCTCCCCGACCTGCCGAAGACGGCGAGTGGGAAGATCCTCCGTCGGGAACTGCGTTCCCGGACGCGGACGAGCCAGTAGACATCACGGAAAGGCAGGTGGCGGCAGTGCCCAGAACGACGGACGGGAACGGTACGCCCGTTCCGCAGCGGCTGCTCGCCGCCGCCACCCGGCTCTTCGCGGAGAAGGGCTACGACCGCACGTCCGTGCAGGAGATCGTCGAGGCCGCCGGCGTCACCAAGGGCGCGCTGTACCACTACTTCGGCTCCAAGGACGACCTGCTGCACGAGGTGTACGCGCGCGTGCTGCGCGTCCAGCAGGAGCGCCTCGACGCCTTCGCGGGCGCCGACGAGCCGGTGGAGAAGCGGCTGCGGGACGCCGCCGCCGACGTCGTCGTGACCACGATCGACAACCTCGACGACGCGTCGATCTTCTTCCGGTCCATGCACCACCTCAGCCCCGAGAAGAACAAGCAGGTGCGCGTGGAGCGGCGCCGCTACCACGAGCGGTTCCGCGCCCTGATCGAGGAGGGCCAGAAGGCCGGCGTGTTCTCCACGGCCACGCCCGCCGACCTGGTCGTCGACTATCACTTCGGCTCCGTGCACCACCTGTCGACCTGGTACCGCCCGGACGGTCCGCTCAGCCCGCAGGAGGTCGCCGACCACCTCGCGGACCTGCTGCTGCGGGCGCTGCGGCCGTAGGGGCGTTCACTCCTTCGGTGCGCCTCGGCGGGCGCGGGCCCGCGGCGGTTCCGATGCTGGCGTGGTGAGGCTCGTCGTCGATCTCAACAGATGCCAGGGATACGCGCAGTGCGCGTTTCTCGCACCGGACGTCTTCGCCCTGTACGGCGAGGAGTCGCTGGTCTACAACCCGCGGGCGGGGGAGGAGCAGCGGGAGAAGCTGGCCCGCGCGGTCGCGGCCTGCCCGGTGCAGGCGATCACGGCCGAAGGACTGGACGGTCCGGGCGACCCGCCCGCCGCGGCCGGGCAGGAGACGTCCCGTGGCGGCTGACGCGTTCCTGGAACGGCTCAGACGCGAGGGCCGGATCGTGATCGTGGGAGCCTCGCTGGCGGGCCTGCGGGCCGCGGAGACGCTGCGGGCCGAGGGCTTCGCCGGTTCGCTCACCATGATCGGCGACGAGCCGCACGAACCGTACGACCGGCCGCCGCTGTCCAAGGCGGTCCTGCTGGGCAGGGCGTCCCCGCTCCACACCGAGCTGCCGCGCCGCCGGGAGGTCGACGCGACGTGGCGCCTCGGGGTCGCGGCGACCGGCCTCGACGTCGCCGCCTACCGGGTGCGGCTGGCCGACGGGGACGAGGTGGAGTACGACCGGCTGCTGATCGCGACCGGGGTGCACGCCAGGCCCTGGCCGAAGGAGACGGAGGCCCGGCTGGACGGGGTCTTCGTGCTGCGGACCCGCGACGACGCGGACGGTCTGCACCGACGGCTGAAGGCCGGACCGCGCCGGGTGTTCGTCATCGGCGCCGGATTCACCGGTTCGGAGATCGCCTCCGCCTGCCGGGACCAGGGCATCGAGGTCACCGTCGCGGAACGCGCGGGCGCGCCCCTGGTCGGCGCCCTCGGCGGGGTGATCGGCGCGGTGGCGGCGGAGCTGCAGCGCGAGCACGGTGTGGACCTGCGCACCGGGATCACGGTGACCGCCCTGGAGGGCGACGCGGCGGGCCGGGTGCGGGCCGCCCATCTGTCCGACGGCGCCGTCGTGGAGACGGACGTCGTGGTCGTGGCGCTGGGCGCGACCCGGAACACCGCCTGGCTGGCCGGGTCCGGACTGGGCGCGGGCCCCCGGGGCATCGCCTGCGACGCGGGCTGCCGGGCCTTCGACGTCCGCGGCATCGTCACCGACGACGTCTATGTCGCCGGCGATGTCGCGCGGTCCCCGCACCCGCTGTTCGGCTACCAGTTCCTGTCCCTCGAACACTGGGGCAACGCCGTCGCCCAGGCGGAGGTCGCCGCCCACAACATGATCAGCCCCGGTGCGGAGCGGCGCCCGCACCTGTGGGTGCCCGCCTTCTGGTCGGCGCAGTTCGGGGTGAACATCAAGTCGGTCGGCGTCCCGACCATGGGCGAACAGATCATGATCGCGCAGGGGTCGCTCGCCGAACGCCGGTTCGTCGGCGTGTACGGCCACCAGGACCGCGTCATCGCCGCCGTGAGCTTCGACAACACGCGGTGGCTGCAGTTCTACCAGCGGCTGGTCGAGACCGGCGCGCCCTTCCCCCTGGACTTCCCCACCGTGGACCGCCGGCCCGAGGGGCGCCGGCCGGTGCCGGCCGACTTCCCGGACCCGGCCCTGCCCACGCACGGCCCGACGGTGACCCTCAGCGGTTACTCGCCGGCCGACCAGCGGCTGGTCTTCACCCCGGGCCGCCCCTGACCGCCGGCCACCCCGGCAGCACACCCCACCCCCGACGGACCGTCACGCCCCGAGGACCCCCCCATGACGCACGCCTCGCTCCTGCGCCGGATCACCGACTACGCGTATCGCGCCGACCCGTACCCGCTCTACGCGGAGCTCCGCGGGACCCCGGTGCTGCACGAGGAGGAGGGCGGCCCCTACCTCGTCGGCTCCTACTGGGACATCCGCGGCCTGCTGCACGATCCGCGGATCAGCTCCGACGCCGCCAACCTCGCCGCCGCGGGCGGCGACGAACCCGGCGGACCGGAGGAGGCCGGGCTGCCGCCGAGCTTCATCCGTCTGGACCCCCCGGAGCACGACCGGCTGCGGCGCATGGCCAACCGCCCCTTCGGCCCGCCGCACAGCCCCCGCCGGATCGATGCCATGAGCGGCGAACTCCGCGAGATCGTCTCCGGCCTGATCGACGGACTGCGGGACGCAGGACAGGTCGACCTGGTCGACCAGTTCGCGTATCCCTTCCCGGTGACCGTCATCTGCCGCCTGCTCGGGGTGCCGCGCGAGGACGAGCCGCGCTTCCGCGCCTGGGTCGACCCGCTCGTCGCCAGCCTGGACCCGGAAACGGGCGGGAACGAGACCGACCGACTGCGCGCCGTGCAGGAGACACGGATGCAGCTGGGCATGTACCTGGCCGGACTGGTCGAGGAGCGCCGCAGGGAACCCGGCGCGGACCTGCTGTCCGAGCTGGCGGCCGACCACGGCCCCGACGGCCCGATGACCATGACGGAAGTGCTCAGCACCGCCGTGCTGTTGCTGATCGCGGGCCACGAGACCACGGTCAACCTGATCACCAACGGCATGCTCACGCTGCTGCGCCACCCGCACGTCCTGCACCGGCTGCGCGACGAGCCGGGCCTGGCCGTCAACCTCGTGGAGGAGCTGCTGCGCTACGAGCCGCCGGTGCAGTTCGTGCCGCAGCGCACCTGCATCGCCGACGTCGAGGTGCGCGGGACCGTCATCCCGAAGGGATCGAGGATCTGGCTCGTCCTCGCCGCGGGCAACAGGGACCCGGAGCGCTTCGAGGACCCCGACCGGTTCGACCCGGACCGCAAGGACATCCAGCACCTCGGCTTCGGCAGCGGTGTCCACAGCTGCTTCGGCGCGCCGCTGGCCCGGCTGGAGACGCAGATCGCGCTGTCCGAACTCGCCCGCAGGCTCGACGCCCCCCGCCTGGTCGAGGACCCGCCGCCCTACCGGCGCAACGCGGTCCTGCGCGGCCCGCGCCGTCTGAACGTCGCCCTCGACGGGGTGCGCCCCTGACAGGTGCGCGGGTGGGGAGGGCCGGTGCGCGCGAGGAGGACGCCCGCACCGGCCCCGGGCTCACCGGTACTTCCTCAGCTCCCGCCGGGCCAGCGAACGCTGGTGCACCTCGTCCGGGCCGTCCGCGATCTTCAGCGTCCGGGCCGCCGCCCAGAGCTCGGCGAGCGGGAAGTCCTGGCTGACACCGCCCGCGCCGTGCAACTGGACCGCCTTGTCGATGATGTCGACGACCGTGCGCGGGGTGGCGATCTTGATGGCCTGGATCTCGGTGTGGGCGCCCTTGTTGCCGACCGTGTCCATCATCCACGCCGTCTTCAGGACCAGCAGCCGCAGCTGCTCGACGGCAACGCGCGCATCGGCGATCCAGCCGTGGACGACGCCCTGGTCGGCCAGCGGCCTGCCGAACGCCGTGCGCGAGACCGCCCGCCGGCACATCAGCTCGATGGCCCGCTCGGCCATGCCGATCAGCCGCATGCAGTGGTGGATGCGTCCGGGACCGAGGCGGGCCTGGGCGATGGCGAAGCCGCTGCCCTCCTCGCCGATCAGGTTCGACACCGGCACGCGCGCGTGGTCGAAGACGACCTCGGCGTGGCCGCCGTGGTAGTGGTCCTCGTAGCCGTACACCTGCATGGCACGGGTGACCTCGACGCCGGGGGTGTCGCGCGGGACCAGCACCATGGACTGCTGGCGGTGGACGTCGGGACCGTCCGGGTCGGTCTTGCCCATCACGATGAAGATCTTGCAGTCCGGGTTCATCGCCCCCGAGGCGTACCACTTGCGGCCCGTGATGACGTACTCTCCCCCGCTCTCGGCTCCGCTCGAGCGGGAGGTGCCCCCATCCTCCCGCTCGATGCGCGTGGCGATGTTGGTCGCGTCCGAGGAGGCCACCTCGGGCTCGGTCATGGCGAAGGCCGAGCGGATCTCGCCCGCCAGCAGCGGCTCCAGCCACTGCTTCCGCTGCCGCTCGTCGCCGAACTGCGCGAGCACCTCCATGTTGCCCGTGTCGGGCGCCGCGCAGTTCAGCGCGGTCGGCGCCAGCTGGGGCGAGCGGCCGGTGATCTCGGCGAGCGGGGCGTACTGGAGGTTGGTGAGCCCGGCGCCGTACTCGGCGTCCGGCAGGAAGAGGTTCCACAGGCCCTGCCTGCGGGCCTCGGCCTTCAGCTCCTCCACGACCGCGGGCGTGTCCCACGGCGAGGCGAGCCGTGCACGCTGCTCGTGGGCGACGGGCTCGGCCGGGTAGACGTACTCGTCCATGAAGGCGAGCAGCTTGGCGCGCAGTTCCTCCGTGCGCGCGTCGAACGCGAAATGCATGGCGGTCAGCCTTCCTGAAGGGTGGTGAGACCGTGCTCGACGAACAGGGGCACCAGCTCGCCGATGCGGTCGAAGCCCGCGCCGACCGTCTGGCCGAGCGTGTAGCGGTAGTGGATGCCCTCGAGGATCACGGCGAGCTTGAACCAGGCGAAGGCCGTGTACCAGGAGACCGCGGCGACGTCGCGCCCGGAACGCGCGGCGTACCGCTCGACCAGCTCGGCCGGGGCCGGGTGTCCGGCGGCCGAGGCGGTCGTGGAGATGGGGGAGTTCGGCAGCTGGAGCGGCACGCTGTACATCACCAGCAGACCCACGTCGGTGAGCGGGTCGCCGAGCGTGGACATCTCCCAGTCCAGGACGGCGGCGATGCTGTCGTCGTCGCCCAGCAGGACGTTGTCCAGGCGGTAGTCGCCGTGGATCACGGTGGGTGCGGGCGAGGTCGGCAGTTCCCGGCCGAGAGCCGAGTGCAGTTCGTCGATGCCGGGCAGCTCGCGGTTGCGGGAGGCGTCCAGCTGCTTGCCCCAGCGGCGCAGCTGGCGGTCGAGGAAGCCCTCCGGGCGGCCGAAGTCCTCCAGACCGACCGAGGCGGGGTCCACCGCGTGCAGCTCGACCAGCGTGTCGACCAGGCCGAGGACCGCGTCGCGCGTGCGCTGCGGGCCGAGCGGGGCCAGCTGCTCGGCGGTGCGGTAGGGGGTGCCCTCGACGAAGTCCATGACGTAGAAGGGGGCGCCCAGCGCCGACTCGTCCTCGCACAGGAGCACCGGTCGGGGCACCGGGACGGCCGTCGGGTACAGCGCGCTGATCACCCGGTGTTCGCGCTTCATGTCGTGCGCGGTGGCCAGCACGTGCCCGAGCGGCGGCCGCCGCACGACCCACTTGGTCGTGCCGTCCGACACCGCGTAGGTGAGGTTCGACCGCCCGCCCTCGATCAGCCGCCCGGTGAGAGGGCCGGTCACCAGGCCGGGCCGCTCGGCGTCGAGCAGGCCGCGAAGCCGGTCGAGATCGAGACCCGGCGGGTGATCTGGGCTCATCATTGCTCCTACCTACGTGGAAACGTGACGGTCAACATGATGCCGACCGGTCGGTATGTCGTCCAGTGTGCGGAGCAAACGTGATCGGCGCCACGGTGTCGCCGCGGCGCCGACCGGACCGGATCAGCGATCGTCCCGGTGCGGTGTCTCCGACGCGTCGGGCGTGTGCGCCGCCGAGGTGCTCCGAGGCGTCCGGAGCCACTCGTCCGTCACTCCGTGGCGCGGCGGCGGTGCGCCATGAGCCGCTGGTACGCCACGAGCCCGTCCGGCACCCAGGTCCATTCGGACAGCCGGCGCTCCACCTCGTCCTCGGGCAGGAAGTCGTGCCAGGCGATCTCCTCGGCCTGGGGACTGACGGGCAGCTCGCAGCGGACCTGGTAGACGGAGGACCACCAGCTCCGGCCGGCCCCGTCGTCGTACAGGAACGTGAAGAGCGGCTCGGGCCGGGGCAGCCCGCGGACGCCGAGCTCCTCCTCGGCCTCCCGCAGGGCGGCGTCGTCGTAGGTCTCGCCCGCACCGACGACCCCACCGACGAACATGTCGTACAGGGAGGGGAAGACCAGCTTGGTGGGCGTGCGGCGGTGGACGAAGATCCTGTCCTCGGCGTCCCGCGCCAGGACGAACGCACACCGGTGGCGCAGCCCGCGCGCATACGCCTCGCCCCGCGGCAACTGCCCGATGATCCTGTCGTTCTCGTCCACGATGTCGATGAGTTCCTCGGCGGCATTCATGGACCCCATCCAAGCAGCCACGCGGGCGGCGGGGCGGTGCCGCCGGTCAGCCCGGCTGGAGATCCTTCTGCCGTTGCACGGCCCCCGTGCCCCGAGGCATGGCGGGGTGCATCCCGAGCAGCACGATGCCGGCGACGATCGCCGCCAGGCCCGCCGCCTGCCAGGCCAGCGCGCCCACGTCGGTGCGCAGCCGGTCGCCGAGGAAGCCCACCCCGCACAGGATCCCGGCCAGCGGCTGGGCCGCGGTGAGGGCTGGCAGGGACATCCGCAGCGGCGCCGTCTCGAACGCGCTCTGGACCAGGATCAGTCCCGCCACCCCGAGCACCAGCACACCGTAGGGCTGCCAGCCGGTGACGAGCTCCGCCAGGCCGCCCCGTGCGAACCGCTGCCCGCTGACCCGGGTGAGCGCGTCCTGCACGCCGTACAGGAGCCCCGCCGCGAGCCCCAGCAGTACCGGCCCGATGATCAGCCGGGACTTCTTCGCGCACGTCGTCAGCAGCAGCGCGAGTCCCACCGTCACGCCGATGATCAACCAGTGCCGCAAGGGGTTCGTGACGGCGTTGCCCCCCTCGGGCCGGCCCGCGAGGAGGAACGCGGTGACACCGCCGGCGAGCAGCGCGAGTCCCGCCCAGCCCTGGCGGCCCAGGGGCTGCCTGGTCTGCTGACGGGACAGTGCCAGGGCGAACAGCAGGTTGGTGGCGACCAGCGGTTCGACCACGGAGATCTCCCCGTTGGCCAGTGCGCCCGCGCTGAGGACCATCCCCGCGACCATCAGACCGATGCCGGCGAGCCAGCGGGGCATCCTCATCAGGTCCAGCAGCAGCCGGGGGGAGAGGAAGTCGCTCAGCGGTGCCTGCTGGGCGGCGTTCTGCTGCAGCACGAACCCGGTCCCCAGACAGACGGCCGCGCTCACGGCGAGGGCCAGAACCAGTACCGACACGCTGCGTACCTCAATGATTCAGCGGGGTCACGGGATGCGTATCACGCCGACTGTAGCGCTCCGCGCCGTGACCCGCCCGTGGTCGGCCGCTCACGGCAGGCTCCCGGCCGCCCGGGTGGCGCCCGGGCCGAGCGTGCCGGGCGGCGGCGCACCCGCCGGTGGAAAGGCGGACGAGCAAGGCGACGGCCTCACGAGTACCCGGAAGCGGCCGGTTGACGCGGTCGCTCTTTCTGCCGAAGGATCTGACCCGTCAGTAACAAGGGATCGACCGCCGGTCGTGGCGAGAGGACGGGCGCATGGCCTACGACGCTGATGTCATCGTGATCGGGGCGGGCCTCGCCGGACTGGCGGCGACCGCGGAGCTGGTGGACGCCGGCCGGACGGTGGTCCTCCTCGATCAGGAGCCGGAGCAGTCGA
The DNA here is from genome assembly GCF_042869095.1 of Streptomyces sp. NPDC007264. Taxonomy (NCBI): domain Bacteria; kingdom Bacillati; phylum Actinomycetota; class Actinomycetes; order Kitasatosporales; family Streptomycetaceae; genus Streptomyces; species Streptomyces sp. NPDC007264. The sequence goes on along the minus strand of NZ_JBIAFD010000005.1, from coordinate 354,482 downwards.
TGGGCGGCCAGGCGTTCTGGTCCTTCGGCGGCCTGTTCCTCGTGGACTCGCCCGAACAGCGCCGGCTGCGGATCCGGGACAGCCATGCGCTCGCCCTCCAGGACTGGATGGGCACGGCCGCCTTCGACCGCCCCGAGGACCACTGGCCGCGCAGGTGGGCGGAGGCGTACGTCGACTTCGCGGCCGGCGAGAAGCGGGCCTGGCTGCACGGGCAGGGCGTGCGCTTCTTCCCGGTCGTGGGCTGGGCCGAGCGCGGCGGCTACGACGCCACCGGGCACGGCAACTCCGTGCCCCGCTTCCACATCACCTGGGGGACGGGCCCCGGTCTGATCGAGCCGTTCGTGCGGCGGGTGCGGGAGGGGGTCGCCCGCGGCCTCGTCCGGCTGCGGTTCCGTCACCGCGTCACGGGGCTCTCGCGCAGCGCGGGCGCCGTCGACACGGTCACCGGAGAGGTACTGAAGCCCTCGGACGCGGAGCGGGGCAGGGCCAGCAGCCGTACCGTCACCGGCGCCTTCGAGTTCAGGGCCCAGGCGGTGATCGTCACCACGGGCGGCATCGGCGGCAACCACGACCTGGTCCGCGCGAACTGGCCGGAGCGCCTCGGCAGCCCGCCGGAGCGGATGGTCTCCGGGGTGCCCGCACACGTCGACGGGAAGATGCTGGGCATCGCCGAGCAGGCGGGCGCCCGGCTGATCAACCGCGACCGGATGTGGCACTACACCGAGGGCCTGCACAACTGGAATCCCGTCTGGCACAACCACGGCATCCGCATCCTGCCGGGACCGTCCTCGCTCTGGCTCGACGCCCGCGGCCGGCGGCTTCCCGTCCCGCTGTTCCCCGGCTTCGACACCCTCGGCACCCTCGAGCACATCATGCGCACCGGGTACGACCACACGTGGTTCGTGCTCGACCGGAAGATCATCGGCAAGGAGTTCGCGCTCTCGGGCTCCGAGCAGAACCCCGACCTCACCGGGAAGTCGGTCAGGGACGTGATCGGACGGGCCCGCACGGACGTGCCCGGGCCGGTCAGGGCCTTCATGGACCACGGCGTCGACTTCGTCGTCGAGAAGGACCTGGGGGCACTGGTGCGCGGCATGAACGCGCTCACCGAGGAGCCGCTCATCGACGAGGCCGCGCTGCGCCGCGAGATCGTCGCGCGGGACAGGGAGATCCTCCATCCCTTCACCAAGGACCTCCAGGTGACGGCGATCCGCGGTGCCCGCAGGTTCCTCGGCGACCGGCTGATCCGCACGGCCGCCCCCCACCGCATCCTCGACCCCAAGGCGGGCCCGCTGATCGCCGTGCGCCTCAACATCCTCACCCGCAAGACGCTCGGCGGCCTGGAGACCGATCTCTCCTCGCGGGTGCTGACCGAGGGCGGCGATCCGCTCCCGGGCGTCTACGCGGCCGGCGAGGCGGCCGGGTTCGGCGGCGGCGGCGTCCACGGCTACCGCTCCCTCGAGGGCACGTTCCTCGGCGGCTGCCTGTTCTCGGGGCGCACGGCGGGCCGGGCGGCGGCCGAGGCGCTCGGGTAGCCGCCGCCGGGCGGCACCAGCGGGGCACGCGGTCGTCCCGGGTCTCAACGCCGTTGGGGCGGCGGTCACTTGAAACGGCGGCCGGACAGGTCCGCCCTTGACGTGCGCCCTGGGCGGAGGGTTTGCTGTGCGTGACCGCTCCCTGACGAGCCGCGTTCTGTGAGGATGTTCCGCGGTGCCACCCCCGCCCCCAGCGGCCTTCAGCCGCGGCCGCAAACGCGCGGCCCACGTCTTCGACGCCGCGCTCGACGACGTCGAACTCGTCGCCGCCCGCGCCTCGCTGGCACGGGGACGATGGGCCATCGTCCGTGCCCTGCTCGCCGCGACCCGTGACGACTGGGACCGCCGCGGGCACCGCGTCACCGTCCTCGCGCAGGAGCCCTCCGCCCTCGCCTGGGCGCGCGACTGGCAGCTCGCCGAGCCGGAGTCGCGCTGCGCCTCCGTCCTCGTCGCCCACGCCACCGTGTACCGCGCGCTGCAGGGCAAGGAGCGGGCGGAGGCGGCGCGCGAGGCATGCCGGGCCGCGGCCGTGACCGCCCCCGAGGACCCGACGCCCTGGCTCGGCCTGCTGATCCTCGAACGGTCGCTCGGCACCGAGGAGGACGTGGTCCGTCTCTTCGACGAGGTCCGCGCCCGCTACCCGGACCACCATCACGCCCACTACCTGATGATCGCCCGGCTCGCCGAGCGCCGCGCCGACCTGGGGCAGGACCCGCTGCACGAGGTCTACGACTTCGCCGGCTGGGCCGCCGAACAGGCCCCCGCGGACTCGCCGCTCGCCATCCTCCCGGTCGTCGCGCACGCCGAGCGCTACCGCGTGCTGGCCGCCGCGGGCAGCGAACCCGCCGATCCCGTCGCCTCCGGCCACTGGGTGGGGCGGCGGGCCCGCCAGGTGATGAAGGCCGCCTTCGACTGGTGGCTGGAATGGGAGCGCGACGACCACCCGCGCCGTCACATCGACCTCAACTTCCTCGCCCACGCCAAGTACTGCGAGGGCCGGAGCGCCGAGGCCGCGGCCCTGTTCCACCGCATCGGGCCGTACGCGACGCCGGCACCGTGGTCGTACCCGGACCGCGACCCGTACCGGGCCTTTTGCACCGCACGCGAGCAGGCGCTGGGCACGACGTGACGGTGGCCGGCCGCAGAGACCCCCCTTTCCGCAAGCGACCCCGAGAGGACCATCGCGCGATGACGACCGGCAGTGCGAGCCCGAGCGGACCGGCCACCGACGGCGGCTGCACCATCAGCACCTTCAAGGGGCAGGAGCACGCGCTGCGCGCGGGCCGGCTGGGCACGGCCGGACTGCTGCTGTCCGTGCTGGCCGCGACCGCCCCCCTCATGGTGGTCGCGGGTGTCATGCCCACCACATTCGGGGTGATGGGTATCGTCGGGCAGCCCCTGCTCTTCGTCGTCCTCGGCCTGGTGCTCGGCCTCTTCTCCTTCGGCTACGCGGAGATGAGCCGCCACGTCCACAACGCGGGCGCCTTCTACGCGTACATCTCCCGCGGCCTCGGCGGCACCTTCGGCGCGGCCGCCGCCGCGGTCGCCCTCGTCGCCTACAGCGCAATGCAGTTCGCCATCTACGGCATCTTCGGCTTCGAGGTCTCCGGCCTGTTCGCCACCTACCTGGACGCTCAGGTCGCCTGGTGGATCCCGGCGCTGGCCGCCGTCCTCGTCGTCGGCGTGCTCGGCCGGCTGAAGATCGACGTCAACGCGCGGGTGCTGGGCGTGGTGCTGCTGATCGAGGTGGCGCTCGTCGTCCTCTTCGACGTCGCGGCCGTCGCCAACCCGGCCCCGGAGGGCCTGTCGCTGCACGCCTTCGACCCCGGCACCCTCACCGGGGCGGGCGTCGGCACCGCGCTCTGCTTCTGCGTGGCGGCCTTCCTGGGCTTCGAACAGGCCCCCGTCTACGCCGAGGAGACCAGCCGTCCGCATGTGCTGGTCCCGCGGGTGATGTTCCTCGCGGTCGGCTTCGTGGCCGTCTTCTTCGCGGTCACCTGCTGGGCGCTGACGGTCGCCGCCGGCCCCTCCGGGATCGTCCCGGCCTCGCGCAGGCAGAGCGCGGGCCTGCTGTTCTGGCTGACGGAATCCCTGCTCGGCCACACCTTCACCGATGTGCTGCACGTACTGTTCGTCACCGGCATGTTCGCGGCGATGCTCAGCTTCCACAACGTCGTCGCCCGGTACGCGTTCGCCATGGGCCGCGAGGGCCTGCTGCCCGCCGCCTTCGGGCGCACGACCGGCACCAGCGGAGCCCCCGGCACGGGCTCCCTGCTGCAGAGCACGGTGTCCGCCGCGGTCGTGATCACCTTCGCGGTCACCGACGACGGGCCGAACGGCGATCCGACCGCGCCCGTGCTGCACCTGTTCACCTGGTTCGGCAGCGTGGGCGCGCTCGGCGTCACGGTGCTCATGGTCGCCGCCTCCGCCTCGGTGATCGTCTTCTTCGCCCGCCGCGGCTCCGCCCGCGCGCAGGCATGGCGGCTCGTCACCTCCGCGGTGTCCGGTCTCGCGCTCCTCGTGATCGTCGGCTACACGGTCAAGGACTTCGACGTCCTGGTCGGTACGGGCCCGGACTCGGTGCTCGGCCGGCTGCTCCCGGGGATCATCGGGGCGGCCCTGCTGGTCGGTCTGGTCCAGGGACTGCTGCTGCGCTCCCGCCGGCCGGAGGCGCACGCCCGCATCGGCCTGGGCAACGAGGCGTTCCAGCTGGAGAAGGCCGCCGAGTCGGCGGCGTAGGGCGTCGCGGGGGCGGCCCGGTGACGCGGGTACGGGCCGGTGCCCGCCCCCGGTGCCCGCCGGTACGGGCCGGTGCCCGCCGGTACGGGCCGGTGCCCGCCGGTACGGGCCGGTGACGCAGGTACGGGCCCGCGGGTGCCGCTGCCCGGGAACCGGGTGGGACGTGGTTACGGAAATCTGACGGGCTCCCGTCGCCCCTGGCCCCCAGGGGGTGAAGGGTGCTCGAATCGTGGGGTGAACACCGAACGACCCGAAGAGCGGGACGCACCGGGGCCCGCGGACCGGGAGACGCCCGAGCCGACGGCGAGCGGCACCCCCGTCGGCCGCCGGGTCCTGCTGGGCACCCTCGGACTGGGCGCGCTGGGCGTGGTCGCGGCGCCCAGGCTCCAGCGCGGCCTGGAGTCCTTCCTGGGCAGCGTCTCCGGCAAGGACCCCACGGGCCTGACCGGTCTGCTGCCCAACGGCGGCGGCTTCCGCTACTACTCCGTGACGGCGTCCGTCCCGCACCGGGGCGAGAGGGACTACCGCCTCACCGTGGACGGCCTGGTCGACCACCCGACCACGTACACGCTCGCCGATCTGCGCGCCCTGCCCCGGACGCGGGTCGTGCACGACGTGCAGTGCGTCACGGGATGGCGGGTGCCGAGGACGCCGTTCGAGGGCGTACGGCTCGCCACGCTGCTGGACGCCGCGGGTGTCCGCCCCTCCGCCGGGGCCGTGCGCTTCACCTGCTTCGACGGGGCCTACACCGAGAGCCTCACCCTCGACCAGGCGCGCCGCGACGACGTGCTGGTCGCGCTGACGATGCAGGACAAGCCGGTGCGCCACGAGCACGGTGGCCCGGTCCGCCTCTATGTCGCCCCCATGTACTTCTACAAGTCCGCGAAGTGGCTCTCCGGCATCACCGTCACCCGGGACGTACGCCCCGGGTACTGGGAGGAACGCGGCTACGACGTCGACGCATGGGTCGGCCGGTCGAACGGACGGGACGATGCCCCCACGAGTTGACGCCCCCCGCCCCGTCTCCGCCCCCGCCCCCGCCCGGGTACGGCGCTTCACGCGCGCCGAGCGCTGGGTCCACCGCGCCACGGCCGCGCTCATGGGCGTGTGCGTGGTCACCGCGGCCTGCCTGTACATCCCCGCCCTCGCGGAGCTGGTGGGACGCCGCGAACTGGTGGTCCGCCTCCACGAGTGGGCGGGGCTGCTGCTGCCCGTCCCCGTGCTGGCGGGCCTCGTCTCCCGCGCCTTCCGCGCGGATCTCGGGCACCTGAACCGCTGGGGGCCGCACGACCGGGTCTGGTTGCGTGCGGCCCTGCGCCGCGACCACCGCCGTGCGTCCCGGCCGGCCGGCAAGTTCAACGCCGGCCAGAAGACGTACGCGGCCTGGATCGCGGGCGCCACCCTGGTGATGCTCGGCACGGGGCTGCTGATGTGGTTCACCCACCTCGCACCTCTGGTGTGGCGCACGTCCGCGACCTTCGTCCACGACTGGCTCGCCCTGACGATCGGCGTGGTCGTCGCCGGCCATGTCGGCATGGCCCTCGGCGACCCGGAGGCCCGGCGGGGCCTGCGCACCGGGCTGGTCAGCCGCGCGTGGGCGGAGCGGGAACACCCGCTGTGGCGCCCCTAGCGCTGTGGCCGGGCGTCGCGAGCCGGTGAACCTTCCCGGTCACAGCACTGGCGGCCGCCATGGCCGGGACGAGACGGGCCAGCCCCTGCTCACCGTCGCCGTCGGCGACGACCCGGTCGGCGGCCCGCTTGGCCGCCGTCAGCGCTCCGACGTCCAGGCCGTGCCCGGCCGCGGCCTCGACGAGCCGGGCGAGCGTCGCCGCCGCCGAGGCGACCGTGGAGCGCTCCCCGGGGAAGCGGCCGGTGCGCAACTGCTCGGCCCAGCGCGGAATCATCTCCGCCAGCAGCCCGCTGATCCGGACGGCGAACGGCGCGAGGTCCCCGGGCGCGATGCCCTCGGCCGAGGTGAGGGCGAAGGCGTGCGCGGCGCCGTGCACCGAGGTGGCGAACAGATCCAGCAGCGCGACCTCGTACGCCGCCGCGCGCCCCGGGTCGGCACCGAGATACGTGCCCGTGCCGCCCAGGGCCGCCATCGCCTCCCGCACCGCCTCGTACGCCTGAGGGTCCCCGCTGTAGAGGACCGCGGCGGCAGATGTGCCGATCGCCGGGGTGGGGGTGAGGATCGCGCCGTCCAGGTGGCGGATGTTGTGGTCGGCCGCCCAGTCGGCCAGGGCACGGGCCTGGTCCGGCTCCGCGCTGGTGAGGTCGACCAGGGTACGGCCGGACCAGCCGGCGGCCGGCAGCACGGCACGTACGACGTCGTGGTCCAGGAGGCAGGTCACGATCACGTGCCCGGCACGCAGGGCCTCCTCGACCGAGGCTGCGACCGTCGCTCCCCGGTCGGCGAGGTCCCCGGCCCGGCCGGGGGTGCGGTTCCACACCGTCAGCGGGTGGCCCGCGGCCAGGAAGGCGGCCGCGAGGGCTCGGCCCATGGGGCCCAGGCCGAGGACGGTGACGGGGGCGGGGCGGACGGTCGGCATCGGGGACTGCGAAGGGGATGTCGTCATGCGTCGACGCTAGACATTCACGTTGACGTCAGAGTCAAGTCCCTGTTGGACTCGGCCGCATGAGGATCGGTGAACTCTCGCGCCGCACCGGCGCGAGCCCGCGCGCGCTGCGCTACTACGAGGAACAGGGCCTGCTCTCGCCGGTGCGGCGGCCGAGCGGGTACCGCGAGTACGGGGAGCGGGACGTGACGACCGTGCGGCGGATCCGGGTCCTGCTGTCCGCCGGGCTCGGCACGTCCGCCATCTCGGAGATCGTGCCCTGCGCCGACGACGAGAACGTCGTCCTGGCGGGCAGCTGTCCCGAACTCCTCGACGGGCTCGCGAGGGAGCGCGCGCGGATCACGGCGGCGATCGACGATCTGATCGCCGCCCGCGACATCCTGGACTCCGTGGTGGGACGCCCGCTGTGACCGGGTCCCCCCAGGGCCCGGAGGCGGCCCGGAGGCGGCCTGGAGGGGTCCGGAGACCGCCCGGAGGGGTCTAGAGGACGAGGGACAGCAGCAGGACCAGGCCCCCGGCGACCACGGAGATGATGCACTCCATGACCGACCAGGTCTTCAGGTTCTGCCCGACACTCAGCCCGAAGTACTCCTTCACCAGCCAGAATCCGGCGTCGTTGACATGGCTCAGGAAGAGGGAACCGGCGCCGATGGCCAGCACCAGCAGGGCGGTGTGCGTGGTCGACATGTCGGCGGCGAGGGGCGCCACGAGACCGGCGGCCGAGACGGTGGCCACGGTGGCGGAACCGGTCGCCAGCCGGATCGCCACCGCGATCAGCCAGGCCAGCAGCAGCGCGGGTATGGACCAGTCCTTGGAGATGTCCAGGATCATCCGGCCCACGCCGCAGTCGATCAGCGTCTGCTTGAAACCACCGCCCGCACCGACGATGAGCAGGATGCCCGCGATCGGCGCGAGTCCCTTCTCGACGATCCCCGAGATCCGCTCCTTGCCGAACCCGGCCGGGCGGCCCAGCGTGAAGATGCCCACGATCACGGACGCGAGCAGGGCCGTCAGGGGGGAGCCGATCACGTCGAAGACGCGCTGCACCATCCGCGCCGGGTCGTCGACGACGATGTCGACCAGCGCCTTGGACAGCATCAGCACCACCGGCAGCAGCACGGTGGCCAGCGTCGCGCCGAAACCGGGCCGCCGCTCCAGCTCCTCCGAGGCGCGCGGAGGAATCATCCGGTCGGGGACCGGGGCGTCCACCCAGCGGGCGGCGACCTTCGAGAACAGCGGCCCGGCGATGATCACCGTCGGCACGGCGACCAGCACGCCGAGCGCCAGCGTCACGCCGAGGTCGGCCTTGACCGCGTCGATCGCGACCAGCGGGCCGGGGTGCGGGGGGACCAGGCCGTGCATCACGGACAGGCCCGCGAGCGCGGGAATGCCGATGCGCATCAGTGAATAGTTGCCGCGCTTGGCGACCATCAGCACGACCGGGATCAGCAGCACGATGCCGACCTCGAAGAACAGCGGCAGGCCGATCACCGAGGCGATCAGCACCATCCCCCACGGCATCGCACGGCCTCCCGCCTTCGCGAGGATCGTGTCGACGATCTGGTCGGCGCCGCCCGAGTCGGCGAGCAGCCTGCCCAGGATCGCGCCCAGCGCGATCAGGACGCCCACACCGGCGACGGTCGAGCCGAGCCCGGTGCTGAAACTGGTGATCGCCTTGTCGAGCGGTGCCCCGGCGAACGCGCCGAGCGCGAGCGAGCCGATGGTGAGGGCGAGAAAGGCATGGAGCTTGAACACGGTGATGAGCAGCACGATGACGGCGATGCCCGCCAGTACCGCGATGCCCAGTTGAGCGTGGCCCGCCGAGGTGATCGGCTCGACGGGGTCCGCTGCCAGCATCTCGACGCTGAGTCTGGTCACGGGTGTTCCCTTGGGTGAGGAGAGGGACTCTCGGTTTCGGGTGGGGAGGGTCCGCGCGGCGGCGCCCCTCGAGGGCGGGCCGCGAGGGGGAGAGGGGATTACTGCGAGGGCCGGGCGGAGGGCGGCTCGACGTCACGCAGCGCGTCGAGGGCGCGGGAGGCGATCTCCTCGGGAGTGCCCGAGACGTCCACCACGACCCCGGCCTCGTCCCGCTCCAGCGGCTGGAGCGTGGCGAACTGGGAGTCCAGCAGCGCCGTGGGCATGAAATGCCCCCGCCGGTGTGCCATCCGGTCCTCGATGAGCGGGCGGTCGCCCGCGAGGTGCACGAAGACGAGGTCGGGAGCGGCGGCCCGCAGCCGGTCGCGGTACGACCGCTTCAGCGCCGAGCAACTGACCACCCCGCCGAGGCCCGCCCGCCCGTGCGCCCAGGCGCCGATGGCGTCCAGCCAGGGCCGGCGGTCCTCGTCGCCGAGGGGCGTCCCGGCCGCCATCTTGGCGACGTTGGCCGGGGGGTGGAAGTCGTCGCCCTCGGCGTACGGAACGCCGAGCCGGGCCGCCAGCAGGGGACCGATCGTGGTCTTGCCGGTGCCCGCGACGCCCATGACCACGACGACGTGGGGGGTACTCATCGCTGCCTCGCTGTCTTCGTCCTCGTCGACCTCTGGTGTCGACGACCGATGTCGCACGCCACTGAAACCGATTAGGTACGACGAATTCAAGGCTCTGTGACCAATAAATCTGACTTTTGCGTCCCGTGATCCGCCTCGTACGCTGAGTGCATGACCACACCGGGCCGGGGGCTGCACGGCCGCGTACTCGACACCCTCGGCCCCGCGATCACCGCGGGTGAATACCCGCCGGGCAGCGTCCTGCGCACGGACGAACTCGCCCAGCACTTCGAGGTGTCGCGCTCCGTGATGCGCGAGGCCGTGCGGGTCCTGGAGTCGATGCACCTGGTGGCGTCCCGCCGCAGGGTGGGCGTGACGGTCCGCCCCAAGTCCGAGTGGAACGTCTACGACCCCCAGGTCATCCGGTGGCGGCTGGCCGGCTGCGACCGCCCGCAGCAGCTGCGCTCGCTGACCGTGCTGCGCTCGGCGATCGAACCGGTGGCCGCGGGCCTGGCCGCGCGCAACGCCACCTCCGAGCAGTGCGCCCGGCTCACGGAGTGCGCGCTCGGCATGGTCGCCAACTCACGCGGCCACCGGCTGGAGGCGTACCTCTTCCACGACGTGGCCTTCCACCGGGTGATCCTGGACGCGTCGGGCAACGAGATGTTCGCCCGCCTCGGGGACGTCGTCGCGGAGGTCCTCTCGGGCCGCACCCATCACGACGTCATGTTCGAGGACCCCGACCCGGCGGCCGTCACCCTGCACGTGCAGCTCGCCGAGGCCGTACGGGAGGGCGACGCGGCCCGCGCGGAGCGACTGACCCGCGAGATCACCGTCGGCGCACTGCACGAGCTGGACATCCTGGCCCCCTGAGCGGACACGGCTCGGAGCCTGTGTCCTCGGGCCCGGGCGCGGGGGTGTACACGGGCTCTCAGTCCAGGAACTCCCCGTCCACGTACACCCACGCCCCGTCGACCCGCTCGAACCGGCTCCGCTCGTGCAGCGAGCCGCCGCGGTAGGAGGCCCGGAAGGTCACGGTCCCCGTGGCGTGGAACGCCGTGCCCCCGGTCGTCCCCAGCACCTCCAGCCCGGTCCACCGCATCCCCGGATCGACCTCGAGCCGCGCCGGCCGGGTGCGCGGATGCCAGGTGCGCAGCAGATATCCCGCGTCCCGCCTCACGAAGGCGCTGTACCGCGACCGCATGAGCGCCTCGGCGGTCGGCGCGGGGGCGGCACCGGAGTGGAAACGGCCGCAGCAGTTCTCGTACGCCTCGGGCAGCCCGCACGGGCAGGAACGCATGGTCATGACCGCCATTGTGCCCACCGGCGCCGGGGCCGGGGCCGCCGGCCGGTCCCCGCTCCCGCACCGGCCGGAGCCGCCCGCCCATGCGGTACGCGCCCATCCGAGTCACAGTGGAAGAAGGCCGCACAGCCCTTGTGTCCCGCTGCCTCGCTGCGGCGTGAGGAGGGACGGAAGATGACCCGAGCCGACGGCAGCCGGCCCCCGTCCGCCAAGGAGTGGACGCTGCGCCTGTACCTGTCCGAACACGACCCGGACACCACCGCACGGGTCGTCCTGGACACGGGTGACAACCTGCTGGAGAGCCGCGCGGAGGCCCACCGGAACCCGTACGACCGGGCGGTGCCCGAGATCGGTGACGAACTCGCCGCCGGTCGGGCCCTGATCCTGCTGGGCCGGCAGCTGCTGCGCGACGCCGCAGGTGACATCAGAGCGGTCGGGGCGCCGGAGAGCGCCCCGCCCATCCCGCTCTGGTTCCCTCGGGAATGAGGAGGCGGAATCGTGTTCTTCATGGATCGTCGCGACGCTGGACGGCAACTGGGCGCCCGCCTCCAGCACCTCATGGGCAAGGACGTCGTGGTGCTGGGGCTCCCCAGGGGCGGGGTCCCCGTCGCCCTGGAGGTCGCCGAAGCGCTCGGCGCGCCGATGGACGTCTGCCTGGTCCGCAAGCTCGGCGTGCCCTACCAGCCGGAATTGGGCATGGGGGCGCTGGGCGAGGACGGCGTGCGCGTGATCAACGACCTGGTGATGCGCGAGGCACGCGTCACGCCGGAGGAGCTGGCGCAGGTCGAGGAGCGCGAACGCGAGGTGCTGGAACGGCGCGCCCGACGCTACCGCGGCCGCCGGCCGCCGGCCCACATCGCGGGGCGCACGGTGGTGGTGGTCGACGACGGCGTCGCCACCGGCTCGACCGCACGGGCGGCCTGCCGGATCGCCCGGGCCCGCGGGGCGGCGCACACCGTGCTCGCGGTCCCGGTCGCGCCGCGGGACTGGACCGCGCGACTGAGCGGTGAGGCCGACGAACTCGTCTGCCTCGACACGCCGCGGGACTTCTTCGCGATCGGGCAGTTCTACGCCGACTTCGCGCAGGTCGGCGACGAGGAGGTCGTCGCCTGCCTGGAGCGGGCGGCGCACCGGCCCCACGGAGCCGCCGCCGGCGCGACGGCACCCCGGTCCCGGGAGGTGGAGATCACGGCCGGGCCCGTGCGGCTGCGGGGGAGTCTGACCGTGCCCGAGGCCGCGGACGGGATCGTGCTCTTCGCGCACGGCAGCGGCAGCAGCCGGCACAGCCCGCGCAACCGGTTCGTGGCCGAGGGACTGAACAGGGCCGGGCTCGGCACGCTCCTGTTCGACCTGCTCACCGAGGACGAGGAGCGAGACCGGGCCAATGTGTTCGACACCGGCCTGCTGGCCGGACGACTGACCGACGCCACCGGCTGGGTGCGCGGACAGCCCGAGGCCGAAGGGCTCGCCATCGGCTACTTCGGCGCCAGCACCGGCGCGGCCGCCGCCCTCTGGGCCGCCGCCGAACCGGAGGCGTCGGTGGCCGCCGTCGTCTCCCGCGGGGGCAGGCCCGACCTGGCCGGACCCCGACTGCCCGCGGTCACGGCCGCCACGCTGCTCATCGTCGGAGGCGCCGACCTGACCGTCCTCGACCTCAACCGGGAGGCACAGGCCCGGCTGCGCTGCGAGAACCGGCTCGCGGTCGTGCCCGGCGCCACGCACCTGTTCGAGGAGCCCGGCACGCTGGAGGCGGTGACCGAGCTGGCCCGTGACTGGTTCACCGACCACATGGCGCCGGCCCACGTCTGACGCGCACGCCCGCATGGCGTCGGCCCATGTCTGACGCGCACGCCCGCACGCCCGGACGCGCGCCGCGCATCCGGGCGCTCTCCGCGCATCCGTCCGCTCTCCCCGCACCCGTCCCGGCCCCCGAGGGAGCCGGGACGGGTGCGGACGGGGACGGTGCCGCGCGCTACAGACCCTGCGAGAGCAGCAGTTCGTGAGCCAGCCGGGCTCCCTTGGCCGCCTCCTCCGGAGGAGTGTCCTCCGCGGGGACGTTCTCCAGGCCGTGGGCCAGCGCCCGGACGGCGCCGGCGAGGGTCGCGACCTGCGATTCCAGCCGGCTCAGCCGGGCCTCCGGGCTCAGCTCGCTCTCCGCGCCGGAAGCGGCGGCACGGGTCTCGGTGTCCGGTTCGCTGGAGTGGTGCGTCATCTCGGGCCTCCTTGTCTGGCGGTGGTAGGCCGGGTGGCTACTCGACGGGCGTGATCAGGCCGTAGTGGCCGTCGTAGCGGTGGTACAGGACGTTCCCGCGTCCGGTCTCCTCGTCGGTGAAGAACACGAACGGGAACCCGCTGATGTCCAGCCGCTGCTTCGCCTCGTCCACGCGCATCCGGGGGGCGGGCATCTCGCTCACGGTCAGCGGCACGGCCGCGCCGTCGACCGGCGGGTTGTCGGGGTGCGCCAGGGCGAGCCGGTAGCCGGTCGGGCCGCCCCGGTACACCACACAGTCCTCACCGGTGTCGATGTCGGTGAACAGGTGGAAGCCGTAGTCCATCATCTCCATCTCGAAGGCCGCCTCGTCCAGCGTCTCGCGGGCCAGGGAGAACGACTTGTGCCGGACGACCTGCCGCTCCTCGGCGGGGCGCGGGAAGTAGTCGGGGCGCTGCGCGCGCTCGCTGCCGTGCCGCCACTCGTGCGGCTCCGGGACGGGCATCCGTCCGCGGCGGGCCTGCCAGTGCCGCTCCAGCCGCTGCATGCGTTCCGAGAGCCGGTCCTGGAGCTGGTCGACGGCCTCGGTCATCGTCGGGGCGGCGACATGCGCCCGGGCGAGGCGCCCGTTCACATCCAGGTTCGCCTGGGCCACCGCCGGCCGCTGCATGGCGGGATTCGCCATGTGGGTCAGCTTGACCCGGGCGAACAGGACCGGTTCACGGGTCCGTTCGATGAGTGCCCCCACCTTCTCCCGCGCGTACTCCGTCACGTCCGGCGGCATCTGGCCCTGGGCCTCCACCTGGATGTCGGGAGCCTGCTGTGGTGCCGATCGCTTCATGGCGCCTCCTGTGCTGGAAGGTGTCACCTTCAAGACTTGTCGCCGATCAGTGGGATGTGGAGGGCCGAAGGTCCCCGGCATCGTCGCCGCCAGGGCCCTGAGGTCGGCCGTCACCGTACGGGTGCACCCGCCGTGGACTTCGCACACCGTCCGGAACCGCTCTAGCGTGGGACCATGCACGAGGATGTGGTCACGCTGTTCCTCGGCGGCGACGTCATGCTCGGCCGGGGTGTCGACCAGATCCTTCCGCACCCCGGCGACCCGGTGCTGCGGGAGGCGTACATCCGCGACGCCCGGGCCTACGTCGACCTCGCCGAGGACGCGAACGGGCCGATTCCCCGGCCCGTCGGCTTCGACTGGCCTTGGGGCGAGGCCCTGGAAGCCCTGGACGGCGCCGCGCCCGACGTGCGGGTGATCAACCTGGAGACCAGTGTCACCGGGGACGGGGAGTTCGCGACCGGCAAGGGCGTCCACTACCGGATGAGCCCGGCCAACCTGCCGTGCCTGGCCGCGGCCCGCCCCGACGTGTGCGTCCTGGCCAACAACCATGTGCTCGACTTCGGCCGGCGCGGCCTGGACGAGACACTCGACGCCCTGGCCGGGGCGGGGCTGCGGACGGCGGGCGCGGGCCGGGACGTGGTCGCCGCGAGACGGCCCGCGATCGTCCCCCTGGACGCGGGCGGACGGGTGCTCGTCTTCTCCTTCGGGATGCCCTCCAGCGGGATCCCGCACGGCTGGGCCGCCGGAGAGGAGCGGTCCGGCGTCGACTTCGTCGAGAGGCCGTCGGCCGCCGCCGCGGCAGCGTTCGCCGACCGCCTGCGCCAGGTGAAGCGCCCCGGGGACATCGCGGTCGCCTCGGTCCACTGGGGCCCCAACTGGGGTTACGAGGTCTCCAGCGGAGAGGTCCGCTTCGCCCACGCCCTCGTCGACGCGGGCGCGGACATCGTGCACGGACACTCCTCGCACCACCCGCGCCCGCTGGAGGTCCACCGGGGCCGGCTCGTCCTGTACGGCTGCGGCGACCTGGTGGACGACTACGAGGGCATCGGCGGCTACGAGCACTACCGGGACGATCTGCGGCTGCTGTACCTGGTGTCGGTGGAGCCGGACACCGGCAGGCTGGCGGGCGTGCGGATGGTGCCCCTCCAGGCGCGCAGGATGCGGCTGGAGCATCCCTCGCCCGACGACACCGAGTGGCTGCGCGCCACCCTCGACCGTCACTGCCGGGGCTTCGGCACCGGTATCGACCGGGAGCCTGGCGGCACCTTCGCGCTCCGGACGCTGCGGGGGGCGCGGTCGGGCGGCTGACCGGCACCTCATGCGCCCCGGCCCTTGCGCAGGAACTGGCGCAGCCGGCGCAGCGGCCACGTGTTGATCACGTCGTCCGCGGTGAGCCAGCCCCGCTGCGCGGTGCCGACGCCGTAGCGCAGGTAGGCCAGGTGCAGCACGGAGTGCGCGTCGGTGTCGACGGCGAATTTCACCCCGTGCCGCCTGGCGCGCAGGATGTCCTCGTCGCCCAGGTCGAGTCGGTCGGGCTGTGCGTTGACCTCGAGCGCGGTCCCGGTACGGGCGCAAGCGGCGAAGACCTCGTCCCAGTCGGCGTCGATGCCGGGGCGCTTGCCGATGATCCTGGTGGTCGGATGGCCGATCACGTTCACACAGGGGTTCTCGCAGGCCCGCACCAGCCGCCGGGTCATGGCCGCACGGTCGAGATGGAAGTGGGAGTGCACGGAGGCCACACAGAGGTCGAAACCCTCCAGGAAGTCGTCCGGCCAGTCCACCTCGCCGTCCGGGCCGATGTTCAGCTCGGTGCCGTGCAGCAGCCGCATCCGGTGGTGGGCGCCGTCCAGCGCCCGCAGCCGCTCCCGCTGGGCCAGGATCTTCTCGTCGGTCATGCGCTGCATGTACAGGTTCGGCGCGTGATCGGTGACGGCGTAGTAGGCGTAGCCCCGTTCGGCGGCGGCCGCAACCATCTCCTCCAGCGGGGCGAGGCCGTCGGTGAGGTCGGTGTGGGTGTGCAGGTCGCCCCGGATGTCCCGCTCGGTCACCACCTCGGGCAGTTCGCCGCGCAGTCCGGCCTCGATCTCCCCCCGGTCCTCCCGCAGGGTCGGCGGGATCCACGGCAGGCCCAGCCGGGCGTAGACCTCCTCCTCGGTCCGGGAGGCGATCGCCTTGCCGCTGTCCGCCTCGAACAGCCCGTACTCGGACAGCTTGAACCCGTGGCGGATGGCGATCGTACGGGTGCGGATGTTGTGCGCCTTGGACCCGGTGAAGTACTGCAGTCCGGCGCCCCAGGAGTCGGGCGGCAGCACCCGCAGGTCCACCTGGACGCCCTTCACCGTGCGGATCGACGTCTTCTTCTCGCCGTGGGCGATGACCTCCGCGGTGGACGGCAGCTCGCTGAGCGCGTCCATGAAGGGGCGGGAGCGGTCGGCGGCGACCAGGACGTCGATGTCCCCGATGGTCTCCTTCATTCGGCGCAGGGAGCCGGCGTAGGTGCAGCGGCGGCAGCCGGTCACCCGGGAGAGCTCGGCGACGATGTCCTCGGCCGGGTCCATCGCGATGTGCAGCAGGATGCGGCCGCCCGCCTGCTGCATCAGCGCGATGCCGTGCAGGATGTTCTCCTCCGTCTTCCTGCCGAAGCCCTTCAGCCCCTCCAGCTTGCCCGCCCGGATGGCGTCGGCCAGTTCGTTCACCGAGGAGATGCGCAGGTCCTCGTAGAGCGTCATCGCCTTCTTGGGGCCGAGGGTGGGGATCGTGATGAGCTCCCGCACCCCGGTGGGGATCGCCGCCCGGCGCTCCTCGACCACGGCGACGGTGCCGGTGCGGAAGTACTCGGTCACCTTGTCCGCGATGGACCTGCCCACCCCGGGGATGTCGCGCAGTCCCTTGGCGTCCAGGTGGGAGACGTCGGCGGGGTAGCCGCCGATCGCACGCGCGGCCTTCTCGTAGGCGCGCGCCTTGAAGGCGTCGCCTCCGGTGATGGCGATGAGGTCGGCGTACTCCTGAAGGAGCGCTTCGACCTCCTCGTTGGGCCGGCCCACACTCCGAGTCTAGGAACGTACACGCGGAAGGGACCAACCGGAAGGAACGGGGTAATACGGACTGCGATCGCAGAGTCGCAGTGTGTGGCGGCCGGAAGTCACGGAAGTCCGCGGAGCGTCCGGACGTTGACGCCAGGTATGAAGATCGGCGAAGCGTCCAGGATCAGCGGCGTGAGTGCGAGGTCGTTGCGGTACTACGAGGACGAGGGCTTGATCGTCCCCGGCCGTTTCAGCAATGGGTACCGCGACTACTGCCCGTCGACCGTCGACCGGGTCCTCGCCGTCCGCTCGCTGCTGGAGTCCGGACTGCCCTTGCGATTGATCAAGGAGATCCTGCCCCACCTCACGGACGGACGCGAGGGCGGCGGCACGGACCCGGTGTGCGCGGAGTTCCTTCGCGAGGTGCGGAACTATCGCGATCGGCTCACCGCCCGCATCGCGGATCTCAGTGCTCAGCGGTCAGCACTCGACGCCTACTTGCGGGAGGTCCGATCCACTGACGCCTGATCACCTTGACCTTGACGCAAGTGTGAAGCTTCTACGTTCCGGCACATGGAGATTCACGAACAGCGACACGGCGCCGAGCAGACGATGCGGGCCCTGGTCCAGCGCTCGCACCGCGGGCCGAAGGACCTGAGCCGCACGACCGACCGGCGCCGCCCCGTCCCGGGCCCGGGCGAGTACCTGATCCGCGTCGGCGCCGCCGGGGTCAACTTCGCGGACGTCATGCAGACCCGCGGTACGTACGCGGGAGGCCCACAGGCGCCCTACGTGGCGGGCTTCGAAGCCGCCGGCGAGATCGTGGGCGTCGGACCGGACGTCACATGTCCGCTCCAGGTCGGCAGCCACGTCGTCGGGACCGGTCCGGGCGCCTTCGCGCAGTACATGACGATCCCGGCCGCGCAGGCGCTTCCCGTCCCGTCGGGCTGGACGGACGCCGAAGCCCTCGGCCTGGTGCTGAACTGGGCGACCGCGTTGGCGGCACTGAAGCCGCTGGGCGAGATCGAGGCGGGCGACACGGTGCTCGTCCATGCCGCAGCCGGCGGTGTGGGACAGGCCGCCGTCCGCCTCGCACGTCACTACGGCGCACGGGTGATCGCCACGGCCTCACCGGCCAAGCACGATGCCGTCGAAGCACTCGGCGCCGACGCGGTCCTGGACAGCTCACACCCCGGCCTGGCCGCGGAGATCACCCGCCTGAGCGGAGGCGTGGACCTGGTCCTGGAGTCCGTGGGACGAGCCACATTCCGGGTCAGCCTCGCGGTCACCAAGCCCTTCACCGGACGCGTCGTCGTGTTCGGAGCCGCCTCCGGCGACGCCGGCCTGACCACACACGACCTGGTCTTCGCCCACCAGGTCCAGGTCAAGGGCCTGCACATCGGCGCGCTGGCAACCGCAGCCCCGTCCGTCTACCGCGGGCTGCTCGCCGAGATCGATGCACTCATCGCCGACGGCGTGTACCCGCCGGGCACCCCCCAGGTCCATCCCCTGGCCGACGGGAGGACCGTCCTCCAGGAACTCGGAGCGGGCCGGACCCGCGGCAAGCACGCCCTCGATCCGTGGCTCTGAGCACCGGCTGCGACCGCTGAACCGGCGCCGCCCCGTCGGCCCCGGCGGCGACACGGACCGGGAGCCACGGAAGACCACGGCCCGCCGTCCCGCTCAACGCTCAAGAGGGCCTCGACCGTCAGGTCGAAGCCCTCGTCATCACATCGTCCGCGATGGTGTCCGAGGGGGGACTTGAACCCCCACGCCCGATAAAGGGCACTAGCACCTCAAGCTAGCGCGTCTGCCATTCCGCCACCCGGACCAGGTGTCTGTCGTACCGGGGTCTCACCCGCGGCGACGAAGGAAACATTACCAGGCTTTCGGGGCCGTTCGATCACACCCGGTTCCCGCGTGAACGGCCTGTGACGGGGCGGACGCCCGCTTGGGGCGGGGCCGGGATCGGGGAGAGGATGAGGGGGGAAGCACCGGCAGGGACAGCGGGAGGAAGCAGCGTGACCGAGACGGACACGGCCAGGAGCGTCACCGGCGAGGACGAGGTCGTGGACCTCTGTCGTGAGCTGATCCAGATCGACACCAGCAACTACGGAGACCACTCCGGACCCGGCGAGCGCAAGGCCGCCGAGTACGTCGCCGGGAAGCTGGCGGAAGTGGGACTCGAACCGCAGATCATCGAGTCGCACCAGGGCCGGGCCTCCACGGTGGCGCGCATCGAGGGCGAGGACCCCTCGCGGCCCGCGCTGCTGATCCACGGCCACACCGACGTGGTACCGGCCAACGCGCAGGACTGGACGCACCACCCGTTCTCCGGCGAGATCGCCGACGGGTGCGTGTGGGGGCGGGGCGCGGTCGACATGAAGGACATGGACGCCATGACGCTGGCGGTCGTCCGGGACCGGCTGCGCAGCGGACGCAGACCGCCCCGCGACATCGTCCTCGCCTTCGTCGCGGACGAGGAGGCCGGCGGCACCTGGGGCGCCCGGCACCTGGTCGACCGCCACCCCGGGCTCTTCGAGGGCGTCACCGAGGCGATCGGGGAGGTCGGCGGGTTCTCCTTCACGGTCAACGAGCAGCTGCGGCTGTATCTCGTCGAGACCGCCCAGAAGGGCATGCACTGGATGAAGCTGACCGTGGACGGCACCGCGGGGCACGGCTCGATGATCCACCGGGACAACGCCATCACCGAACTGTCCGAGGCCGTCGCCCGCCTGGGCCGCCACCGGTTCCCGGTGCGCGTGACCAAGACGCTGCGGCATTTCCTCGACGAACTCGGCGACGCGCTCGGCACCGAACTCGACCCGGAGGACATGGACGAGACGCTCGCCAAGCTGGGCGGCATCGCCAAGCTGATCGGGGCCTCGCTGCAGAACACCGCCAACCCGACCCAGCTGGGCGCCGGTTACAAGGTCAACGTGATCCCGGGCCAGGCCACCGCGCACGTCGACGGGCGCTATCTGCCGGGCTACGAGGAGGAGTTCCTCGCCGACCTGGACCGCGTCCTCGGCCCCCGCGTCACACGCGAGGACGTGCACACGGACAAGGCACTGGAGACCACCTTCGACGGTGCGCTGGTCGAGGCCATGCAGACCGCTTTGTCCGCCGAGGACCCCATCGCCCGCGCCGTGCCCTACATGCTCTCGGCGGGCACCGACGCCAAGTCCTTCGCCGACCTCGGCATCCGCTGCTTCGGCTTCGCGCCGCTGAAGCTGCCGCCGGAGCTGGACTTCGCGGGCATGTTCCACGGCGTCGACGAGCGGGTTCCGGTGGACGCGCTGAAGTTCGGCGTGCGCGTGCTGGACCGGTTCATCGACGCGTCCTGAGCGCTATTCGCCCGTGCGTGCGGAGCCCGACCAGGACGGGTGAATGCGACGATACGCTCGTAGCCTCATTACTCCCTCCTCGTTACACGTGATGCGGTCCGAGGCTTGGACCGCTCTTGCCAACAAGGAGGAAGAATGATCAAGAAGGTCGTCGCTGCCGCGGCTGCCACCGGTGGTCTCGTTCTCGCCGGTGCGGGACTGGCCGTCGCGGACGCCGGTGCCCAGGGTGCCGCCGTGCACTCCCCGGGCGTCGTGTCCGGCAACGTCATCCAGGTCCCGGTGCACGTGCCGGTGAACGTCTGCGGCAACACGATCTCGGTGATCGGGCTGCTGAACCCCGCCTTCGGCAACACCTGCATCAACAAGTGACGTTGTGCCTCACCCCGTGAGGGGCCCCACCCCACGCGGGTCTGAGTCCGCCGGCCCCGGAGTGCGTGCCATGCGCTCCGGGGCCGGCCGGTTCCTCCGCGTCCGCGCACAGCGCGCGGGCGCCCCCCGGACCGTTACGGACGGTCCACACCAGCACGACACAGTCGAAGGCAGGGAATCAGCAATGCGACAGGTCACCCGCAAGGGCCTGATGACCGTGGCCGCCGCGACCGGCGTCCTCGCCGTCACCGGCGGCTACGCGCACGCCGACTCGGGTGCGAACGGATCGGCCACCGGCTCGCCCGGCGTGCTGTCCGGCAACACCGTGCAGGCGCCCGTACACGTCCCGGTGAACGTCTGCGGCAACACCGTGAACGTGATCGGGCTGCTCAACCCGGCGTGGAACAACACCTGTGCCAACAGCGGCGGCGGTGGCCACACCGGCGGCGGAGGCGGCGCCCACGCCGGCGGGCACACCGGTGACTCGCCCGGCGTCGGCTCCGGCAACGAGGTGCAGGTGCCCGTGGACGTGCCGGTGAACGTCTGCGGCAACAGCGTCGATGTCGGCGGACTCGGCAACGCGGCGGGCGGCAACGACTGTGCCGACGTCCCCGGCGGCGGCCACTCGACCACCCCGCCCGTCACGCCGCCTCCGGGCGGCGGGCACGAGACGCCGCCCGGAGGCGGTGGCAGCACCCCGCCCGGCACGCCCGGACAGCCGGAACAGCCCGGACAGCCCGGGCTGCCCACCCACCCCGGCACTCCGCAGCAGCCCGGCGTCGGCACCGGTCACCCCAACCAGCCCGGGGCGCACTCCGCCCCCCAGCCCGCCGGCAGCGCACAGCTCGCGCACACCGGGAGCAGCCTGCCGCTCGGCATCCTCGTTCCGACGAGCGCCGGGGCACTGCTCGGCGGTGCGCTGCTCTACCGCCGGGCGCGCGCCGGCATGTAGCCGTCCCCGCGCCCCCGAGGCCGGGACGCCCCACGAGCCGGGACGCCCCACGAGCCGGGTCGGCGCACCACCGCTCGCCCAGCGGCGCGCGGAACGGATCGGGCCCCGCCGACGCGGGGCCCGATCCGTCTCAGTGGCCTGCGCTCACCACGTGGCGCGCACCTGGCGAATGATCCGCCGGCGCAACCGCACCCTGCGGCTGCCGTCCCGCAGCAGGCTCAGGCGGTCCAACTCCCAGTGTCCGTACTCGGCATGGTCCGTCAGCAGACGTGTGGCGTCCTTGCGGGAGACCCCGCGCGGTACGTACACGTCGACAAATTCGTATTCCGGCATCGCATCTATTGTGCGGGCTGGGGCCCGGTACGGATAGCGTCTGCACTATGTCTGATGCTGCGCAGCCCACCGCTGCCGAGGTACGCGCCGCCGCCGAGGCGGTCAAGACCGCGCTCGACCGCCACCTGGCCGCGGTCGAGCGCAGGACGGGCGAGGACGACCCGGCCGTCTACGAGGCGTTCAACGAGCTGGCCGCGGCGGCCGAGGAGTACGACGAACTGCTCTACGACCGCTACGACGAGGTCACACCCTTCGAGATCCCCGGTGCGGAGGAGACGCTGCCGCCGTACACGGGCCCCGAGGAACCGAACGCGCTGAGCGTGCTGATCCGCCGTGACTACACGGTGGCGGAACCGCAGCGACTGCTGGCGCAGGCGGAGCGTGTGGAGGCGGCGGACGAGGACAGCGCGCCGCCGGCGTCGTCGGCCGGCACGGTCCACGGGGCGCTCGGCGTCCTCTTCGGGGAGTTCGAGCCGGACGAGATCGCCTCCCGGCACAAGGAGTTCGGCCTGGAGGAGGGCGACTCCACGCTGTGGGTGACGGCCGCGGACGAACCGGCGGAGCCGGGCGAATGGCTGGAAGACCCCTTCGAGCAGATCGATCCGCAGCGTGTCGTCTGCCGCTTCGACGTCAGCGCCGTCTTCGACGAGGAGACGGAGGACGGCGACCTGGAGGACGACCTCGGACCCGATCCGGAGTTCGACGGCGAGCTGGAGGACGATGCGGACCTGGAGCCGCTGGACGCGGACCGCTGAGCGACCCCGGCCGACCGCCCCGCGAGAGCGGCGGCGGGCCGGCCGGGGCGGGACGGCGGCCACCGGGCGCTCCGGTGGCCGCCGTCGTCGTCTGCCGCGCCGGTGCCTCAGCCGGGCGCCGGGACCTGGGGCCGGAGCAGCACGGGCAGGCGGGTGGTCCTGGGCTTGGCCGGGACCTCGGCCACGGCTCGCGGCAGCGCCTGCTCCACCCCGAGCACGACGGACAGATGCCCTGCCGCCCGCCCGAAGGCCGTGTACACCCAGGGCCGGGTGAGGGCCTGGGCGGCGTCACCGGGCAGCACCACGACCACCGCGGGCCACCGCTGCCCCACGGCCTGGTGCGCGGTCAGCGCCCATCCGTGCCGCACCGACTGCTCCACCCGCTCCTTCGGTACGACGACGGGGGCACCGGAGCACTCCAGGTGCAGCCCCTCCGCGTCGGCCCTGACGACGCGGCCCGGCAGCGCACGGCCCGGGGCGGGGGAGTGGACGATCCGGTCTCCGGGGTCGAAGCCGCCGAAGCGGCCGGGACCCGGGTTGAGCCGTTCCTTCAGCGCCGCGTTCAGGGCGCGCGTGCCCGCCGCGCCGCCATGGCCCGGCGTGATCACCTGGGTGTCCTCGGGCGGGATCCCGATCGCGCGCGGCACCGAATCCGCGACGAGCTGCACGGTCCGGTGCACCGCCTCCCCGGCGTCCCGCACCGGCACGATCACGACCTCCTTGCCGGGCGCGTCGACCTGTGGAAGCTCACCCACGCCGATCGCGGAGACCAGCTCGCCGATCGGGCCGGGATCGGGCGTCCGGGAGGCGATCCGGGGGCACACACCGGCGGCGAGCACGTCGGCGAAGACCCGCCCGGGACCGGCCGACCACAGCACGCCCGGATCGCCGCTGAGCACCAGGCGGGCACCGTCGGGCAGCGACTCGGTGAGCAGGGCCGCCGTCTCGACGTCGAGCTGCGGCGCGTCGAGCACGATGAGCAGATCGAGGTCCAGGGCACCGTCCGCGTCCCGGCCGGGGCCCTCCGTACCGGACAGCAGACCCGCCACCGTCGCGACCGCCGGGCGCGGCTCCTCAGGAGCCGGGGGCAGGCCGGACCCGCCGATGAGGGCCGCGAACAGCGTGCGGCCGGCCGGGCTGTGCGTGGCGGCCCAGGCGCGCACTCCGAGTTCGCGCGCCGCGCACAGCAGCGCCGCCGGCTCGGCGCGCGACGCCTCCCCGCCCGTGTGGACGACCAGGCCGTGGCCGGCGGCCGCGCGGATCAGCTCCGCCGCGGAGCCGCGCGCCGACCGGGCCGCCCGCTCCCAGCCCTCGGCCGAACCGTCGTCCTTCGGCACCGAGCCGACCAGCCGTGCCAGTCCGTCGGCGAGGCTCTCCTCCGCCAGCGCGTACCGCTCCAGGCCGATCAGCACCCGGACCGGGCGCTCCTCCTCCGACCCCTCCTCCTCGTCGCCACCCGGCGCGGCGGTGTCCAGGGCGTCCTGGAAGACGAGGGCCTCGCCCTCGGCGATCGTGCTCCGCACCGCCGCGTCGGGATCCGGCACCGAGCGCTGGGCGAGTGCGGCCTCGAGGGCCGGGGCCTCCAGCGCCGTGTGCCCCGCGAGGGCCGCCTGCTCCAGCAGCCAGACCGTGACCGCGCGGGCCCGCCGCTCGTCGTCCGGGCGGCACTGCGGACCGAGCAGTGCCCGGGCGAAGGTGTCGGCCTGCTCGGGCCGCACCCCCGGGATCCGCAGCAACCGCCACGGGTCGGCGCGCAGCCGCGCATCCGCCTCCTCGCCGAGGGTCGCGGCGATCTGGGGCGCCAGGCCGTCGGGGGCACCGCCCTCCACCAGCACGGCGCGCACCGCCGCGACGGCCTGGGCGGCGGGAGCCGCCGGGGCCGGGGGCGCCTGGGGCTGCACGCGCCGCACGGGCTCCGGCGCGGCGGGCCGGCGCGGGGTCGGCTCCGGCCCGCTGAAGGCGCTCGCCGCCGGCTTCTCACCGCTCTCCACGGCCCGCACGGCCGCGAGCAGGTCGGCGGCCTTCCCGCTGAGCCTCGCGCCGGCCGCGATCGGCCCCTTCTTCTCCGCCTTGCGCCGCTCGATCCGCTCCCGCTCGATCCGCTGGGCGGCCAGTTCCGCCTCCGCCTCGGACAGCTGGGGCGAGACGGCCGCACCGTCCCCGGTCCCCACCGCCTCGCCGCCGTCCCCGGCCGCGTCCCCGGAGCCGTCCGCGCCGGAGGCCCCCGCGTCCCCGGAAGAGGCCGGCGCGTCCGCGGAAGAGGCCGGCGCGTCCGCGCCGCCGTCCCCGGTCCGGCCGCCCCCCGTGGCGGCGTCCGCCCCGGTCCCGCCCACCGGGTCCCCGGAGCCCCTGGCGGACGCCGGGCCCCCGCCCGTCTCGCCGGCCGCGCCACCGGCGGTGCCGGCGGCCCCTGCCCCTGCCCCGGCCTCCGGCCGCTCCGGCCCTGGGGCCGTCTCCGTGGTCTCCGGGTCGGTGGTCACAGCGTGCTCCAGTCGTGATCGGGATAGCGGTGCACCGGGGCCGACACGTCGTCCAGCGCCCGGCAGATCTCGTCAGGAAGACTAAGCCTCTCCACTGACAACGCCGCCGTGAGCTGCAGTGCGTTGCGGGCGCCGACGATCGGCGCGACCACCCCCGGCCGGTCGCGGACCCACGCGAGCGCCACCTGGAGCGGCGTTGTGGCCAGCCCGTCGGCGGCCGTCTGCACCGCGTCGACGATGCTGCTCGCGGTGTCGTCCAGGTAGGGCGCGACGAACGGGGCCAGCTGCTCCGACGCCCCGCGCGAGTCGGCGGGCGTCGAGACCCGGTACTTGCCGGTCAGCACGCCCCGGCCCAGCGGGGAGGACGGCAGCAGCCCGACGCCGAGGTCCAGGGCGGCGGGCAGCACCTCGCGCTCCACGCCGCGCTGCAGCAGTGAGTACTCCATCTGCGTACTGGCGATGCGGGTCCGTGTGCCCGGCGCCGCCAGCTGCCATGTCGCCGCCTTGGCGAGCTGCCAGCCGCAGAAGTTGGAGACGCCCGCGTACCGCACGCGTCCGCTGGTGACCGCCAGGTCCAGGGCCTGCAGCGTCTCCTCCAGCGGGGTGTGCGGGTCGAAGGCGTGGATGTGCCACAGGTCGACATGGTCCGTGCCGAGGCGGGCGAGGGAGGCGTCCAGCGCGGCGAGCAGGTGGCCGCGTGAACCGTCGAAGCGGCGGTCGGGATCGGGCACGCTCCCCGCCTTCGTCGAGATGATGAGGTCCCGGCGTGGCACCAGCCCGTCCATGAGCCGCCCGAGCAGATACTCGGCCTCCCCGTCCCCGTACACGTCCGCCGTGTCGACGAGGGTGCCGCCGGCCTCCCAGAACGCCTTCAGCTGGTCCGCGGCGTCATGCTCGTCCGTGTCGCGGCCCCAGGTCAGGGTGCCGAGACCGATCCGGGACACACGAAGGCCGGTACGGCCGAGATGCCTCTGCTCCATGAACGCCGACATTACTGGCCGGAACTGGTGGTGCGGGGAGGCTGTGGACAACCGGTCGTCCCAGGCCCGCCGCTCGTGGCTCCGCTCTCCCCTCAGGGCGGGCCGCCGCGCTAAGGTCTGCCGACAAGGGACGTTACTGATCGGTAAGGGGAATGGGCCATGCAGCTCGGTATCAACCTCGGCTACTGGGGTGCCGGAATGGACACGGACAACCTGGCCGTGGCCCGGGAAGCCGACCGGCTCGGGTACGCGGTGTGCTGGGCCGCGGAGGCGTACGGCTCCGACGCGGCGACCGTGCTCGCCTGGGTCGCCGCGCAGACCGAACGCATCGACGTCGGCTCGGCCATCTTCCAGATCCCGGCTCGTCAGCCCGCCATGACCGCGATGACCGCCGCCACCCTCGACTCGCTGTCCGGCGGCCGCTTCCGCCTCGGTCTCGGCGTCTCCGGACCGCAGGTCTCCGAGGGCTGGTACGGCGTCAAGTTCGACAAGCCCCTGGCGCGGACCCGCGAGTACGTCGAGATCGTACGGAGGGCGATGACGCGCGAGCGGCTGACGTACGAAGGCGAGCACTGGACCCTGCCCCTGCCCGGCGGCCCCGGCAAGCCGCTGAAGCTGACCGTGCACCCCCAGCGCGAGCACATCCCGCTCTACATCGCCGCGATCGGCCCGAAGAACCTGGAGCAGACCGGCGAGATCGCCGACGGCGCCCTCCTCATCTTCCCCGCCGCCGAGCACCTCGAGGAGACCGCGATCAGGTATCTGCGCGCCGGGCGTGAGAAGGCGGGCAAGACCCTCGACGGCTTCGACGTGTGCCCCACCCTCCCGCTCGCGCTCGGTGAGGACAAGGACGTCGCCACGCTCGCCGACACCTTCCGCCCCTACACCGCCCTCTACGTCGGCGGCATGGGCAGCCGCAAGCAGAACTTCTACAACCGGCTCGCCCAGCGCATGGGCTACGAGCAGGCGGCCGCCGAGATCCAGGACAAGTACCTGTCCGGCGACAAGCAGGGCGCCGCCGCCGCCGTCCCCCACGAGCTGATCGACCGGACCACCCTGCTGGGCTCCGTGGACCGCATCGCCGACCGGATGAAGGCGTACGCGGCCGCAGGCGTCACCACCCTCACGCTGGCGCCCGCCGGTTTCACGCTGGAGGAGCGGATCGCCGCGCTCCGGGCCGGGACCGAGGCCCTGGAGCGGGCCGGGCTGGCCTGACCGCAGGAAAGGGTCTCCACGGCCGTGGTGGGGGCTCGGGGGTCCTCCCCGCCACGGCCGTCACCGGGAACAACGCGCCGGCGTGCCACGGGTTACGCGGTGGCGGACGCCGGGTCACGCGGCGGCGCGGCCCGGGGCGCCCGGCGGGCCGGCCCTCCGCGTCCTCCGTTCGGCCCAGTCGCCGGCCCCTCGTGTTGCCGCCTCCCTGGCACCGCATTTGACTCGTTCTTTGCGGATCCTGCAGAGAGGTGCCAGTGATGCTTTCGGCCAAGAGCGTGTTCCAGGAGATCTTCGACAACGACGAGTCGTTCCGGCTCTTCTGCTCCATCGCCGCCAGCGGCGAGGCACAGGGCGGCTGGGAGAACGGACGCATCGCCACGCTGGTGCCGGCCGGTGAACGCGACCTCGCGCCCAAGATCGCCCGGCACGGCGCCGACGAGGACAAGCACGGGCGGCTCTTCAACGCCCTGATGAGGAAACGCGGCCTGGAACCCGTCGAGGTGCCTCCCGAGACCGACTACACGATGCTCCTGGAGAAGCACGGGATGGGGCTCGCCCACGAGAAGCTGCGGGGCGACCGGCCGCTGACCGTGCAGGACATCGTCACCTACCTCGCCCACAGCAGGGTCACCGAACAGCGAGCCTCGGAACAGATGCGGCTGCTGCGCAAGAACTTCGCCGCCCATCCGGACGTGGGGCGGGCGGTCAGGATGATCTCGGACGACGAGGACAACCACCTCGCCTACTGCCACGAGGAGCTGTTGCGCCTCGCGCGCGCCGGACACGGCCGCGCCATCCAGCGGGCGCTGCGCGAGTGCGCCCTGGCCGAGATCCGCATCCACCGGGACGTCGGCCTCGCGGTGACGGCCCGCATGGGGCGCATCCTGCGCTGGCCGCGGGCGAAGACGGCGCTGCTCTCGGCGGCCGTCCACCTGCTGTACGCCTACGAGCGCGTCGGCGGCTGGCGCCGCATGGTCTCGCTGAGGATGCCGGAACGGCGCAACGCCCTGGGCGGCCCCGCCACCACGGCGTCGGACGTCGCCTAGCCGCCGGCGCGCTCCACGCGCACGTGGAGCGCGCCGGCGCTGTCGCCGTCCGACGGGGGCCGCGCGGCCGCGCGCCTCCTACAGCCAGCCCCGCCGCTTGAACAGCCGGTACAGCAGGACCTCCAGGGCCCCCATCAGCAGGATCACCACCGGGTACGCCGCGACCCAGCGCAGTTCCGGCATGTGGTCGAAGTTCATGCCGTAGATCCCCGCGATCATGGTGGGGACCGCGGCCATCGCCGCCCACGCCGAGATCTTCCGCATGTCGTCGTTCTGCCGGACGCTCATCTGCGCCAGATGCGCCGAGAGGATGTCGGACACCAGCCGGTCCAGGCCCTCCACGGACTCGTTCACCCGGGTCAGATGGTCGCTGACGTCGCGGAAGAAGGGGCGCGACCTCTCCTGCACGAACGGCACCGTCGCACCGAACGCCCCCTGACCGGCCAGCCGGGCCAGCGGCGGTGCCAGCGGGACCGTCGCCCGCCGGAACTCCAGGATCTGCCGCTTGAACGTGTAGATCCGCGAGGCCGTGTGCCGTGAGTCCCCGCCCGTGGGCGAGAAGACGTCCGCCTCCAGCTCCTCCAGGTCGGTCCCCAACTCGGTCGCCACGTCCAGATAGTGGTCGACGACCCGGTCCGCGATCGAGTACAGCACCCCCGTCGGCCCGTGCCGCAGCGTCTCCGGCTGCTCCTCCAGATGGCGGCGGACGGACGCGAGCGGCATGTCCTGACCGTGGCGCACCGTGACCACGAACGAGTCGCCGAGGAACAGCATCAGCTCGCCGGTGGTGACGGTGTCGCTGCGCGGCTCGTACGACACCGGCTTGAACACCACGAACAGCGAGTCCTCGTACACCTCCAGCTTGGGCCGCTGGTGGGCCTTCAGGGCGTCCTCGACGGCCAGCGGATGCAGCCCGAACTCCTCGGTGACCATCTCGAACTCGTCCGCCGTCGGCTCGTACAGGCCGATCCACAAGAACGCGTCCCCCGCCCCGCGCGCCTGCTCCAGGGCGTCGGAGAGGTCCTCGGGGCCCTCGGTCCGGCGGCCGTCGCGGTAGATGGCGCAGTCGATGATCACGACAGGTATTCTCCGCTCCGACGCGACACGGGCGCGCGGAGGGGCTCCCTCGCGCGTCCGCTCGCCCTGCCCGGGGCGTGGGACGTCCCCTTAGGCTGGGCGGCATGCCCACGTTGATCCTCGTCCGGCACGGACGCTCCACCGCCAACACCGCGGGACTGCTCGCCGGCTGGACCCCCGGCGTCGCCCTCGACGAGCGTGGCAGGGCCCAGGCCGCCGCCCTGCCGGGGCGCCTGGCCGAGGTGCCCCTCGCCGAGGTCGTCACCAGCCCCCTCCAGCGCTGCCGGGAGACGGTGCAGCCGCTCCTGGACGCCCGGCCCGGACTGAGCACCCACGCCGAGGAGCGGATCGGCGAGTGCCACTACGGCGACTGGTCCGGCCGCAAGCTCGCGGAGCTGAAGGACGAGCCGCTGATGGAGGTGGTGCAGGCGCATCCGTCGGCGGCCGCGTTCCCCGGCGGGGAGTCGATGCGGGCCATGCAGACCCGCGCCGCGGAGGCGGTGCGGGAGTGGAACGCGCGCGTGGAGCGCGATCACGGCGCCGACGCCGTGTACCTCATGTGCTCCCACGGCGACGTCATCAAGTCCCTCGTGGCGGACGCTCTCGGACTTCATCTCGACCTCTTCCAGCGGATCTCCGTCGAACCGTGTTCCATCACGGCGATCCGTTACACCCGGCTGCGGCCGTTTCTCGTCCGCCTCGGCGACACCGGCGATTTCGCCTCCCTCGTGCCGCACGAGGAACCCCCCGGTTCCGACGCCACGGTCGGCGGCGGCGCGGGCGCACCGTGATCGTCGGCCGCAGTAGGGTGAAGCGGTCGAACCAGCGCAGCAGTTGTCAGCAACCCAGCCGGACCGGTGCGGTCGCCGGTCCCGAACCCGATCCCGATCCCATGGAGACAGGACGTGTCCCGTCAGGTGTTCCTCTACGACCCCCCGGACCGTTTCGTGGCCGGTACGGTCGGGCTGCCCGGGCGCCGTACCTTCTTCCTTCAGGCGTCGTCCGGACCGCGGGTCACCAGCGTGGCCCTGGAGAAGACCCAGGTCGCGGCGCTGGCCGAGCGCATGGACGAGCTTCTCGACGAAGTCGTGCGACGGAGCGGCGGCAGCGCGGCCGTCCCCGCCGTGGCCCCCACGGAGGTGTCCGACACGGCCCCGCTGGACACTCCCATCGAGGAGGAGTTCCGCGTCGGCACCATGGCCCTCGCCTGGGACGGCGACGAACAGCGCATGATCGTCGAGGCCCAGGCCCTGGTGGAACTGGACGCCGACTCCGAGGAGGACCTCGCCGAGGCCGAGGAGCGGCTGCTGCAGGACGAGGAGAACGGTCCCCCGATGCTGCGGGTCCGGCTCACCGGCGCCCAGGCGAGGGCCTTCGCCAAGCGCGCACTCGACGTCGTCAACGCGGGGCGCCCGCCCTGCCCGCTGTGCAGCCTCCCGCTCGACCCGGAAGGACACGTATGTCCGCGCCAGAACGGATACCGCCGCGGAGCCTGACCACGGCCGGAATGCTCGCCGAGGGCGAGCTGACCGTGCGCGGACGCATCCGCGAGGCGTCCAACGCGGCGCTGTACTGCACGGTCGCCCACGACGGCCGCGAGGCGGCCTGCATCTACAAGCCCGTCGCCGGGGAGCGGCCCCTGTGGGACTTCCCCGACGGCACGCTGGCCCAGCGCGAGGTCGCCGCGTACGAGGTGTCCGAGGCGACCGGGTGGGGGCTCGTGCCGCCCACCGTGCTGCGCGAAGGGCCGTACGGGCAGGGCATGTGCCAGCTGTGGATCGAGGGCGGGCCGGAGACCGAACTGCTCGCCCTCGTGGACGGCGACGAACCGGGGGAGGGCTGGAAGGCGATCGGCCTCGCCGACGTCGGCGGCGGCAGGACCGCGCTGCTCGTGCACGCCGACGACGAGCGGCTCCGCCGGCTCGCCGTCCTCGACGCGGTCATCAACAACGCCGACCGCAAGGGCGGTCACCTGCTGCCCGCGGACGGCGGACGCCTGTACGGCATCGACCACGGGGTCACCTTCAACACCGAGAACAAGCTGCGCACCCTGCTGTGGGGCTGGGCCGGGGAGCCCCTGACCCGCGAGGCGATCGAGGCGCTGGGCGTCCTCAGGGCCGGGCTGCGGGCCGGCGGGGCCCTGGCCGGCCGACTGGCCGAGCTGATCACCCTCGCGGAGGTCGAGGCGACGCGCGCCCGGGTGGAGGCACTGCTGGCGTCCGGGAAGCATCCGGAGCCCGGCGGGGAGTGGCCCGCGATTCCCTGGCCGCCCGTGTGACCGGAGACCGCGGGCCGGCGCGGTCACCGGGCGGCGGGCAGGCCGTCGGCGGGCGGCGGGCAGGCGCACCGCCCGGGCGCGGCGGGGCCGGCCGCGGCGGGCCCGGGACCGGGCGACGGTCGCGGGACGCCGCACCGCACGCGCGTCGGGCTTCCGTGCAAGAACGCCGTCTTGGCCATTCGGTGCGTGCGTCCGGTTCGTGCGGTCCGGTTCGTAGCCCGAACCTTCCGCCGGTTACGCTCATGACATGCATGCCTGGCCCGCTTCCGAGGTCCCCGCCCTGCCCGGTCAGGGTCGCGACCTGAGGATCCACGACACCGCGACCGGTGGCCCCGTCACCCTCCGCCCCGGTCCCGTCGCCCGTATCTACGTCTGCGGCATCACCCCGTACGACGCGACCCACATGGGTCATGCGGCGACCTACAACGCGTTCGACCTCGTCCAGCGCGTGTGGCTCGACACCAAGCGGCAGGTGCACTACGTCCAGAACGTCACCGACGTCGACGATCCGCTCCTGGAGCGCGCGCAGCGCGACGACGTCGACTGGGTGGCCCTCGCCGAGCGGGAGACGGCCCTGTTCCGCGAGGACATGACCGCCCTGAGGATGCTGCCCCCCAGGCACTACATCGGCGCCGTGGAGGCGATACCCGGCATCGTCCCCCTGGTCGAACGGCTGCGGGACGCGGGCGCCGCGTACGAACTCGACGGCGACATCTACTTCTCCGTGGAGTGCGACCCGCACTTCGGTTCGGTGTCCCGTCTGGACGCCGCCACCATGCGGCTGCTGTCCGCCGAGCGCGGCGGTGACCCGGACCGTCCGGGCAAGAAGAACCCGCTCGACCCGATGCTCTGGATGGCCGCCCGCGCGGGCGAGCCCAGCTGGGACGGCGGTTCGCTGGGCCGGGGAAGGCCCGGCTGGCACATCGAGTGCGTGGCCATCGCGCTCGACCACCTGGGCATGGGCTTCGACGTCCAGGGCGGCGGCTCCGACCTCGCCTTCCCGCACCACGAGATGGGCGCCTCGCACGCCCAGGTGCTGACCGGCGAGTACCCGATGGCCAAGGCGTACGTGCACGCCGGCATGGTCGCTCTGGACGGCGAGAAGATGTCCAAGTCCAAGGGCAACCTCGTCTTCGTCTCCCGGCTCCGGCGCGACGGCGTCGACCCGGCCGCCATCCGGCTCGCGCTGCTCGCCCACCACTACCGGTCCGACTGGGAGTGGACCGACGCGGTGCTGCAGGACGCGGTGGCGCGGCTCGACCGCTGGCGCTCCGCCGTCTCCCGGCCCGACGGCCCGCCCGCGGAGGCCGTCGTCGAAGAGATACGCGACGCCCTGGCGAACGACCTGGACGCGCCCACGGCGCTCGCCGCGGTCGACCGCTGGGCGGCGCTCCAGCAGGAGAGCGGCGGCACGGACACGGCCGCTCCCGGCGTGGTGTCGCGTGCCGTGGACGCCCTGCTCGGCGTGGCCCTCTGAGCACCGGCGCCGTTCGCCCCGTGCCCGGGCACCGGACACGGGGCGCCGTGACCGCCGTCGGCACCTGACGGCGGGAGCGGCACGACGAGGGCGGTGCGCCGAGGCGCACCGCCCTGTCAGTCCTCCGACGAGTCCTCGTCCTCGGCGCCCGGCCGGGGCGGCTTCGGCGGCCGCGTCCGACCGCTCGGGTTGTCCCGCAGGTACGAGCCGCCCTCGCCGCCCTCCGCGGTGGCGTGGCCGCCCGGCGGGCTGACGTCCCGGCGCCGCAGATACCGCTCGAACTCCCGGGCGATCGCCTCACCGGACGCCTCCGGCAGCTCGGCGGTGTCGCGGGCCTCCTCCAGCGTCTGGACGTACTCCGCGACCTCGCTGTCCTCGGCCGCCAGCTGGTCCACGCCGACCTGCCAGGCTCGCGCGTCCTCCGGCAGCTCGCCCAGCGGGACGCGCAGGTCCAGGAGGTCCTCCAGCCGGTTCAGAAGGGCCAGCGTGGCCTTCGGGTTCGGCGGCTGCGACACATAGTGCGGGACCGCCGCCCACAGCGAGACGGCCGGGACGCCCGCGTGGGTGCACGCCTCCTGCAGGACGCCCACGATGCCCGTGGGGCCCTCGTACTTGGTCTCCTCCAGGTCCATCCGGCGGGCCAGATCCGGATCGGACGTGGTCCCGCTGATGGGGACGGGACGCGTGTGCGGGGTGTCGCCGAGCAGCGCGCCCAGGATCACCACCAGTTCCACCCCCAGCTCGTGGGCGAAGCCCAGCAGCTCGTTGCAGAACGAGCGCCAGCGCATCGACGGCTCGATGCCGCGGACGAGTACCAGGTCGCGGGGCTTCTCGCCGCCCACCCGGACCACCGAGAGCCGGGTCGTCGGCCAGGTGATCTTGCGGACCCCGGCCTCCATGAAGACGGTGGGGCGGTTCACCTGGAAGTCGTAGTAGTCCTCGGCGTCCAGCGCCGCGAACACCTCGCCCTTCCACTCCCTGTCCAGATGCGCGACCGCGGTGGAAGCGGCGTCGCCGGCATCGTTCCAGCCCTCGAACGCGGCCACCATGACCGGGTCGATCAGCTCGGGAACCCCCTCGAGCTCGATCACCCAGCGCCTCCTTCCGACGTGCCCTCGCGTACGTCCCAACCTTACGGCGTGCGGCGGGGGCGCCCGCAGCCCCCTTGCACGGGGGAGTGAACGGATGACTGCCCCGTCCAGGGCCTTCGAACACCCATGATCGTCACCTCGGCCACCCGCGCCGACCACGGTCGCGACCGCGCCCGCGACGGCGGCGGCGGCGCGGAGGGTGCGGCGCAGCCGCTGCCCGACGGAGGCGATGGGCGCGCGCGGGTGCGGCCTACCGCGTCACGGGTGACGCGGCCACCGCCTCCAGCTCCGCCAGCGCCGCCTCCTCGTCGAGGGTCTCCAGCACCCGGTCGCGCATCAGGACCCGCCCGTCCACGACCGTGTCCCGCACGTCCGCCGACTGCGCGGCGTACGCGAGCGTGGACCACACGTCGTGCCGTGGACGCAGATGCGGCCGGTCCAGGTCGAGCACGATCAGGTCGGCCCGCTTGCCCGCCTCCAGCGAGCCCAGCCGGTCGCCGAGCCCGAGCGCGCGGGCGCCCTCGGCCGTCGCCATCCGCACCGCCCGCTCCGCGCCGACCGCCGTGGGATCGCCGCCCGCCTTGTGCACCAACGCCGCCTGCCGGACCGCGCCCAGCACGTCCAGCGTGTTGGAGCTGACCGCCCCGTCCGTGCCGAGCGCGACGGTGACCCCCGCGGCCAGCAGCCGTGGCACCGGCGCGATCCCGCAGCCCAGCTTGAGGTTGGACACCGGACAGTGGGCCACCGAGGCGCCCGTGCGCGCCAGCGCCGCGATCTCCCGGCCGGTGAGGTCCACGGCGTGCGCGAGCAGCACATCGGGGCCCAGCAGGCCGAGCGAGTCGAGCAGTTCCACCGGACGCCTGCCGTACCGCATCTCGACGGTGGCGACCTCGGTCGCGTTCTCGGCGGCGTGGAGGTGCAGCAGCGCCCCGAACTCCCCTGCCAGTGCGGCGATCTCGGTGAGCTGCTCCGGAGCCAGGGTGTAGGCCGAGTGCGCGAACAGCACCGGCCGGGTCCCCGGCCGCGTCCCGGTGCGCCCCGCCAGATCCCGGCGAGCCCACGCCATGCGGTCCCCGTACGCCCTGCCGTCGGGGGAGTCCGGGACGTCCATGAAGGTCGGCCCGGTCAGGATCCGCCAGCCCGCCTCCCGCGCGGCCTCCTCGGCGGCCTCGTGGAACCAGTACATGTCGAGCGCCGACGTCACCCCGGCCCGTACGCTCTCGGCGACCGCGACCCGCACCGCCGCGCCCACGGTCTCGGGTGACAGCAGCTCGGCCTCCCAGCGCAGCACGCGCTCCAGGAAGCCCTGCAGGGAGACGTCGTCGGCGCGGCCGCGCAGCAGTGTCATCGCCAGATGGGTGTGCGCGTTGACGAGCCCCGGCAGGACCAGGCACCCCCGGGCGTCGACGACCGTGTCCGCCGTGTACCGCGTCCGCAGCTCCCCGGCCCCGCCCACCTCGACGATCGACCCGTCGCGGACCGCGACGGCGCCCTCCCGTACGAAGGTTCCGGCGTCGTCGACCGTCAGCACGTCGCCGCCGCGCACCAGCAGGTCGACGCGCTCACTCATGGTGCGACATCCTCCTGCTCCTCCTCCGCCAGCAGCCGCAGCGCCTCGAGGGCGACGACCGCGCCGTGCTCCACGCCCCGGGCGACGATCTCGCGGTGCGGGTCGTAGGCCCCCGTCGAGAAGGAGGACCCCTCGTCGACGAGTTCGTCGGCGTTGACCCCGTCCACGACGAGTACCCCGCCCGCGACGAGTCCGCGCAGCGACGCGGTCACCAGCAGCGCGGACAGCTCCATCTCGATCGCCGCCAGGCCCGCCCGGTCGTACGCGTCGAGCGGGATCAGCCCGGGCTGGAAGGCCGCCCGGGTCCACACGAACCCCCGGTGGTGCGGCACGCCCGCCGCGCGGGCGGCGCGCAGCAGCGCGAGGACCGCCTCGGGCGCGGACACCGCCGGGTACTCGGGCGGCAGCAGCTGCTGGGTGACCCCGTCGTCGCGCACGGCGGCCTCCGCGATCACCAGGTCGCCGTCGCCGATCCCCGGTCTCATCGCGCCCGCCGTGCCGAGCCGCAGGAACGTGCGGACCCCCGCGTCCGCCAGCTCCCGGAAGAGCAGAATCGCCCCCGGCGCGCCGACCCCGTGCGAGGCGACCGTCACCGGCACGCCCCGCCAGCTCCCCCTGAACACCCGGTACTCGCGGTGGTGGGAGACCTCCGCGGCGCCGTCGAGCAGCGCGGCGACGTCCGCCGCGCGCGCCGGGTCGCCGACGACGACGGCGTACGGGGACAGTCCGGTGCGGGGGACGCGCGTGACGGGCGACAGGTCCTGCGGCATGAGGCGGCTCCAGCGGGTCGGGTACGGCGACGGGGGCGGCGGGCCGGCCGACGCGGAACCCCCGGCCCAGCCGGCCACACCGACACCGTACGCAGCGGTCACCCGCGCACACGGAAGGGGCGGCCTCCGCCGTGGAAGCCGCCCCCTTGTCTCCCGCGGGGCCCGGGCCCCGCCGTTCGGATCACCCCGGCGTCGCGGGGGCCTACCTCTTGTCGAGCAGGTCCTGCACCCTGCCGCGCAGCTCGTCCGTGGCCAGGCCGCGGATCGTCAGGGTGGTGCGGCGGCGCAGCACGTCGTCCGCCGTCTCGGCCCACTCGTGGTCCCGGGCGTAGACGACCTGCGCCCAGATCTCCGGGGCGTCGGGGTGGATCCGCTCGCCCAGTTCCGGGTTCTCGTTGGCCAGCCGAGCGATGTCGAAGGCCAGCGAACCGTAGTGGGTGGCCAGGTGCCCGGCCGTGTCGGGCGCCATGCGGGGACCGGGCGCCGGACCGTCGACCACCAACCGGTGGGCGACCGCGCGCGGGTTGGCGATGCCCGGCAGCGGCAGCCGCTTCGGCAGCGTGGAGATCGGCTCGAAGTCGTCGCCGAGCGGGCGGCCCGGCAGCGACTCCAGCTTCCGCATGACGGTGCGGCCGATGTGCCGGAAGGTCGTCCACTTGCCGCCCGCGACGGACAGCATGCCGCCCCTGCCCTCGGTGACGACGGTCTCGCGCCTCGCCTTGGCGGTGTCGCCGGGACCGCCCGGCAGCACCCGCAGACCCGCGAAGGAGTAGCTGATCAGCTCGCGCCGCAGCTGCTGGTCGCGGACGGAGAAGGCGGCCTCGTCGAGGATCTGCGCGATGTCCTTGTCGCTCACCGCGACCTCGGCCGGGTCGCCTTCGTACGGCTCGTCGGTCGTGCCGAGCAGCAGCATGTCCTCCCAGGGGAGGGCGAAGGTGATGCGGTACCTGTCGATCGGCGTCGCCAGCGCCGCCTTCCAGGGGGAGGTGCGCCTGAGCACCAGGTGCACCCCCTTGGACAGGCGTATGGACGGCGCCGCGTTCGGGTCCTCCATCCTGCGCAGGTGGTCGACCCACGGGCCGGTCGCGTTCAGCACCAGCCGCGCGTCGACGCCGAACTCGTCACCGGAGAGCCGGTCCCTCAGCTCGGCACCCGTGACCCGGCCGCGGGCGAAGCGCAGGCCGGTCACCTCGGCGTGGTTGAGGACGACGGCCCCCGCGTCGACGGCCGCACGGACCGTCATCAGCGCCATGCGCGCGTCGTTCATCTGGTCGTCGCCGTACACGGCCACGGCCTTCAGGTTCTCGGTGCGCAGCTCCGGCACGTCCTGCTGCGCCTTGGCCGGGGAGAGCAGGTGGCCGACGCCGTCACCGAACGCCGACAGCGCGGAGTAGGCGAAGACGCCCGCCCCGAGCTTCGCCGCGCCGTGCGGCCCGCCCTTGTACACGGGGAGGTAGAAGGTGAGCGGGTTCGCCAGGTGGGGGGCCACCTGGCGGGAGACCGCACGGCGCTCGAAGTGGTTCTCCGCCACGAGCTTCACCGCGCCGGTCTGCAGATAGCGCAACCCGCCGTGGAGGAGCTTGGAGGAGGCGGAGGAGGTGGCGCCGGCGAAGTCGCCGGCGTCCACCAGCGCCACCCGCAGGCCCGACTGCGCGGCGTGCCACGCCGTGGAGATGCCCAGGATCCCGCCGCCGATCACCAGGAGGTCGTACGTCGCCCTGGACAACTGCTCCCGGGTCTCGGCGCGGCTCGGGTGGGAGCCGTAGGCCGGGTGCGTCCCCAGAGCCGGGACACTCTGCAGGGTGGTCATCTGTGATTACTCCTCGTGCTCGATCCAGCCCATGGTCCGCTCGACGGCCTTGAGCCAGTTCTTGTACTCACGGTCGCGGGTCTCCGCGTCCATGTGGGGCGTCCACTCGGCGGCCCGGCGCCAGTTGGCGCGCAGGTCGTCGACGTTGGTCCAGAAGCCGACGGCGAGACCGGCGGCGTAGGCGGCGCCGAGGCAGGTGGTCTCGGCCACCATGGGGCGCACCACCGGCGCGTCCAGGACGTCGGCGAGCGTCTGCATCAGGAGGTTGTTGGAGGTCATGCCGCCGTCGACCTTGAGCGTCGCCAGCTCGACGCCCGAGTCCTTGGTCATGGCGTCGGCGATCTCACGCGTCTGCCAGGCGGTGGCCTCCAGCACGGCGCGCGCGAGGTGCGCCTTGGTGACGTACCGGGTCAGGCCGGCGATCACACCGCGGGCGTCGGAGCGCCAGTACGGGGCGAACAGGCCGGAGAAGGCGGGCACGAAGTAGGCGCCGCCGTTGTCCTCGACCGACAGCGCGAGGGTCTCGATCTCGGCGGCGGTGGAGATCAGCCCCATCTGGTCGCGCATCCACTGCACCAGGGAGCCGGTGACGGCGATCGAGCCCTCCAGGGCGTAGACCGGCTTCTGGTTGCCGATCTGGTAGCCGACCGTGGTCAGCAGGCCCGAGTAGGAGTTGATGATCTTGTCGCCGGTGTTCATCACCATGAAGGTGCCGGTGCCGTAGGTGGACTTGGTCTCGCCCTCGGAGAAGCACGTCTGGCCGAACAGGGCCGCCTGCTGGTCGCCGAGGGCCGAGGCGACCGGGATGCCGCCGAGCAGCTCGCCGAGCCGGCCGCCGGTGATCTCGCCGTAGACCTCGGCGGAGGAGCGGATCTCCGGCAGGATCTGCATCGGGACGCCGATCGACTCGCAGATCTTGTCGTCCCACTGCATGGTGTGCAGGTTCATCAGCAGGGTGCGGGAGGCGTTGGTCACGTCCGTGACGTGGTGCCCGCCGTCGACACCGCCGGTCAGGTTCCAGATGACCCAGGTGTCCATGGTGCCGAAGAGGATGTCGCCGGCCTGGGCGCGCTCCCGCAGGCCCTCGACGTTGTCGAGCAGCCAGCGGGCCTTCGGACCGGAGAAGTACGAGGCCAGCGGCAGGCCGGTCTCGCGGCGGAAGCGGTCCTGGCCCACGTTGCGGCCGAGTTCCTTGCACAGGGTGTCGGTGCGGGTGTCCTGCCAGACCAGCGCGTTGTGGACGGGCACACCGGTGTTCTTGTCCCACAGCACGGTGGTCTCGCGCTGGTTGGTGATGCCGATGGCCTTGATGTCGTCCCGGGTGATGCCGGCCTTCTCGATGGCTCCGGCGACGACCTCCTGGACGTTCGTCCAGATCTCGGTCGCGTCGTGCTCGACCCAGCCCGGCTTGGGGAAGATCTGCTCGTGCTCCTTCTGGTCGACGGACACGATGCGGCCGTCCCGGTCGAAGACGATGCAGCGCGAGGACGTCGTGCCCTGGTCGATGGCGGCGATGAACGGGCCGGCGGTGTGTGCGTCGGTCACGGTGTGCTCCTGAGGTTCCATGGATAAGAGAGGCGGTCTTTACAGCGCGGCGGCGACGGGCGGTGCCTGGAAGAGCTCACTGTTCTCAAGCAAAGGCGACGTTGTAAATGCCCGCAGCGACCGCCCCGCCGATCAGTGGACCGACCACCGGAACCCAGGCGTAGCCCCAGTCGGAACCGCCCTTGTTGGGCAGCGGGAGGAGGGCGTGCACCAGGCGCGGACCGAGGTCACGGGCCGGGTTGATGGCGTATCCGGTCGGCCCGCCCAGGGAGAGACCGATCGCGACCACCACGAGCGAGGTGATCAGGGCGCCCAGGATGCCGAGCCCGTTGCCCTTGTCGTTGAGGCCCTGGGTGAGCACCGCGAGCACCAGCACGACGGTGCCGATGATCTCGGTGGCGAGGTTCATCGCCGCGTTCCGGATCTCCGGACCGGTGGAGAAGACGCCGAGCACGGGACCGGCCTGGGCCTCCTGCGCCTCGACGGCCTTGGTGTCCTGCGCTCCCGGGCCGCCGACGATCTCTCTGTCGGTGAGGTGGGCCTGGAACTGGCCGTAGTAGGCGACCCAGACCAGGGCCGCACCGATCATGGCGCCGAGCAGTTGGCCGGCCCAGTAGACCGGCACATTGCCCCAGTCGCCGTCCTTGATGGCCAGCGCCAGCGTCACGGCCGGGTTGAGGTGCGCACCGGACAGCGGTGCCGAGGTGTAGACCGCCGTGAGGACCGCGAAGCCCCACCCGAAGGTGATCGCGAGCCAGCCGGCGTTACGGGCCTTGGAGGCCTTCAGCGTCACGGCGGCGCAGACGCCGCCGCCGAGCAGGATGAGTATGGCGGTACCGATGGTCTCGCCGATGAAGATGTCGGAGCTGGACACCCGCGACTCCTTTGTCCTTCGTCCAGGGGAAGGCGAACCCCGGGTCCCTCCGGTGGTCCGCGCCCTCGGGGGTGAGGGCGATGTCGGCCCGTGACGTTGCCACACTCTAGCGTGTATTGCCGGTAGGTGTTCGACAATGCCGACCGATGGACGGGAGTCTTGCCCCCTGTTCGCAGGGTCGTCAAGAGTCCCGTTCTCGAATGCGCGATCGTTATCGATCGCCGCAGGTCATCGATCTTCACGAGGGGGCGGCGGCGGCCCCGTGCCGCGGGTCGAACCCGCATCGGGACCCCGGAGCACGAAGAAGCCCCCGGCCGTGCCGGGGGCCACCTGCGGGCGTGCGGGTCTCAGAAGCGCCCTGCGCCCAGGTCCCGCGACACCGCGCGGGCGCAGTCGCGGACCGCCGCGATCAGCTCGGGGCGCAGCTCCCCGTCCTGGCACACGCGCTCCACGGCGCCGGTGATGCCCACCGCGCCCACCGGCATCCGCCGCCGGTCGTGGATGGGTGCCGCGATCGAGGCCACCCCGGTCCACGTCTCCTCCGTGTCGGCCGCGTAGCCACGCGCGCGCGTCATGTCGAGGATGTGCTCGAACCCGTCCAGGTCGCACACCGTACGGTCGGTGAACGCCTTCCGGTCCGCCTCCAGCGCCTCGCTGTGCGCGACCGGGTCGTAGGCCGACAGCACCTTGCCCAGGGCGGTGGAGTGCAGCGGCTGCATCGCCCCGATCTCCAGGACCTGCCGGCTGTCGTCGGGCCGGAAGACGTGGTGCACGATCAGCACGCCCTGCTGGTGCACCACTCCCAGGTAGACGCTCTCCCCACTGGAGCGGGCCAGGTCGTCGGTCCACACCAGGGCGCGGGCCCGCAGCTCGTGGACGTCCAGGTAGGTGGTCCCCAGGCGCAGCAGTTCGGCGCCCAGCTGGTAACGGCCCGAGGCCGCGTCCTGTTCGACGAACCCCTCCTGCTGGAGCGTGCGGAGTATGCCGTGGGCCGTGCCCTTGGCGAGTCCCAGCGACGAGGCGATGTCCGACAGGCCCAACCGTCGTTCGCCGCCCCCGAGCAGCCGCAGCATCGCGGCCGCCCGTTCGAGCGACTGGATGTTCCGTGCCATCGCCGTCCTGCCCTCCGTCCCCTTCGACCGCCGACCGGTGTTCGCTACCGTCGTTCGGCAATGTCGAACACTACCGGTCGTCACCGACCTCTCGCCAACGGGCGTCGCCATCCGTTCCCCCGGAATCCCCGCCCGCGTCACCCGAGCCACGCGCGTCCGGCTCGTGGACGCCTCTGACCGTACGGCCCGCTGCGGGCTACCCTGGCGGCGTGCGTCTTCCGTGGGAGGCGCAAAGCCGACAGCCGTCGCACTCCAGGGAGCATCTTCCATGGCCTCGTTGCCGAACCCGTCCCTTTCGTCCGCCTCCGCCGACAGCCGGAACCGAACCGAGACCCTCCGCGACGCCCTCGCCACCCGCGTCGTGGTGGCCGACGGGGCGATGGGCACGATGCTCCAGGCCCAGGACCCCACGCTGGAGGACTTCGAGGGCCTCGAGGGCTGCAACGAGATCCTCAACCTGACCCGCCCCGACATCGTCCGCTCCGTCCACGAGGCGTACTTCTCGGTGGGCGTCGACTGCGTGGAGACGAACACGTTCGGGGCGAACCACGCGGCCATGACCGAGTACGAGATCGCCGACCGCGTGCACGAGCTGTCCGAGGCGGGCGCCCGGATCGCCCGTGAGGTGGCGGACACCTTCGTGGCCGGTGACGGCCGCCCCCGCTGGGTCCTCGGCTCCATGGGGCCCGGCACCAAGCTGCCCACCCTCGGCCACATCGCCTACACCACGATCCGCGACGGCTTCCAGGCCAACGCGGAGGGCCTGCTGGCCGGCGGCGCGGACGCGCTGATCGTGGAGACCACCCAGGACCTGCTGCAGACCAAGGCGTCGGTCCTGGGCGCCCGACGCGCCATGGAGGCCACCGGTGTCGAGGTGCCCCTGCTGTGCTCGATGGCGTTCGAGACGACCGGCACGATGCTGCTCGGCTCGGAGATCGGTGCGGCGCTGACCGCGCTGGAGCCGCTGGGCATCGACATGATCGGCCTGAACTGCTCGACCGGCCCCGCCGAGATGAGCGAGCACCTGCGCTACCTGGCGCGCCACTCCCGCATCCCGCTGCTGTGCATGCCGAACGCGGGCCTGCCGGTCCTCACCAAGGACGGCGCGCACTTCCCGCTCGGCCCCGAGGGGCTGGCCGACGCCCAGGAGAACTTCGTCCGCGACTACGGCCTGTCCCTGGTCGGCGGCTGCTGCGGCACCACCCCCGAGCACCTCAGGCAGGTGGTCGAGCGCGTGCGCGGCGTCGGCCCGGCCGAGCGCCGGCCGCAGCCGGAGCCGGGCGCGGCGTCGCTCTACCAGTCGGTGCCGTTCCGGCAGGACACCTCGTACCTGGCGATCGGTGAGCGCACGAATGCCAACGGCTCGAAGAAGTTCCGGGAGGCGATGCTGGAGGGCCGCTGGGACGACTGTGTGGAGACGGCGCGTGCGCAGATCCGTGAGGGTGCGCACATGCTGGACCTGTGCGTGGACTACGTGGGCCGTGACGGGGTCGCGGACATGGAGGAGCTGGCGGGGCGGTTCGCCACCGCTTCGACGCTGCCGCTGGTGCTGGACTCCACCGAGGTGGAGGTCCTCAGGGCGGGTCTGGAGAAGCTGGGCGGCCGTGCGGTCATCAACTCCGTCAACTACGAGGACGGTGACGGGCCCGAGTCCCGTTTCGCGAAGGTCACACGGCTGGCGAAGGAGCACGGTGCCGCGCTGATCGCGCTGACGATCGACGAGGAGGGACAGGCGCGTACGGCGGAGAAGAAGGTCGAGATCGCGGAGCGGCTGATCGCCGATCTGACCGGCAACTGGGGCATCCGAGAGGAGGACATCCTGGTGGACTGCCTGACCTTCACCATCTGTACGGGGCAGGAGGAGTCCCGCAAGGACGGGACCGCGACGATCGAGGCGATCCGTGAGCTGAAGCGGCGCCACCCCGACGTGCAGACCACGCTGGGCCTGTCGAACATCTCCTTCGGTCTCAACCCGGCCGCCCGCATCCTGCTCAACTCGGTGTTCCTGGACGAGTGTGTGAAGGCGGGGCTGGACTCGGCGATCGTGCACGCCTCGAAGATCCTGCCGATCGCGCGCTTCGACGAGGAGCAGGTGACCACCGCCCTCGACCTGATCCACGACCGGCGCCGCGAGGGGTACGACCCGCTGCAGAAGCTGATGGCGTTGTTCGAGGGCGCCACGGCCACGTCCCTGAAGGCGGGGAAGGCCGAGGAACTGGCCGCGCTGCCGCTGGAGGAGCGGCTCGCGCGGCGGATCGTCGACGGTGAGAAGAACGGTCTGGAGGCGGATCTCGACGAGGCTCTTGAGACGCGCAAGGCTCTGGACATCGTCAACGACACGCTGCTCGCGGGCATGAAGGTGGTCGGTGAGCTGTTCGGCTCCGGCCAGATGCAGCTGCCGTTCGTGCTCCAGTCCGCCGAGGTCATGAAGAGCGCGGTCGCCTACCTCGAACCCCACATGGACAAGACCGACGAGGCGGGCAAGGGCACCATCGTGCTGGCCACCGTGCGCGGCGACGTGCACGACATCGGCAAGAACCTGGTGGACATCATCCTGTCCAACAACGGCTACAACGTCGTCAACCTCGGTATCAAGCAGCCGGTCTCCGCGATCCTGGAGGCCGCCGAGGAGCACCGGGCCGATGTCATCGGCATGTCGGGGCTCCTGGTGAAGTCCACGGTGATCATGAAGGAGAACCTGGAGGAGCTCAACCAGCGTGGCCTGGCCGCCACCTACCCGGTCATCCTCGGCGGCGCCG
The DNA here is from genome assembly GCF_042869095.1 of Streptomyces sp. NPDC007264. Taxonomy (NCBI): domain Bacteria; kingdom Bacillati; phylum Actinomycetota; class Actinomycetes; order Kitasatosporales; family Streptomycetaceae; genus Streptomyces; species Streptomyces sp. NPDC007264. The sequence continues at coordinate 309,930 of NZ_JBIAFD010000005.1, read as the reverse complement.
CGCTGACCCGGGCGTACGTCGAACAGGACCTGCACGAGATCTACGAGGGCGAGGTGCGCTACGCCCGGGACGCCTTCGAGGGCCTGCGGCTGATGGACGCCCTGATCGGCGTCAAGCGCGGCGTGCCCGGCGCGGCCCTGCCCGAACTGAGGCAGCGCCGGGTGCGGGCGGCCACGGTCGAGATCGAGGAGCCGCGGCCGGAGGAGGGCCATGTCCGCTCCGACGTGGCCACGGACAACCCGGTGCCGACCCCGCCGTTCTGGGGCAGCCGGGTGGTCAAGGGCGTCCAGCTCAAGGAGTACGCCTCCTGGCTGGACGAGGGCGCCCTGTTCAAGGGGCAGTGGGGCCTCAAGCAGGCGCGTACGGGTGAGGGGCCGACGTACGAGGAACTGGCCGAGACGGAGGGCCGGCCCCGGCTGCGCGGTCTGCTGGACCGGCTCCAGACGGACAACCTCCTCGAAGCGGCCGTCGTGTACGGCTACTTCCCGTGCGTGTCCAAGGACGACGACCTGATCGTCCTGGACGAGGAAGGCAACGAGCGCACCCGCTTCACCTTCCCGCGCCAGCGCCGCGGCCGCCGGCTGTGCCTGGCCGACTTCTTCCGCCCGGAGGAGTCGGGCGAGACCGACGTCGTCGGCTTCCAGGTCGTCACCGTCGGCTCGAGGATCGGCGCGGAGACCGCACGGCTGTTCGAGTCGAACTCCTATCGCGACTACCTCGAACTGCACGGCCTGTCGGTGCAGTTGGCGGAGGCACTGGCCGAGTACTGGCACGCGCGCGTGCGGTCGGAGCTGGGCTTCGCCGGTGAGGACCCGGCCGACATCGAGGACATGTTCGCCCTCAGGTACCGGGGCGCCCGCTTCTCCCTCGGCTACGGCGCCTGCCCCGACCTGGAGGACCGCGCCAAGATCGCCCGGCTGCTGGAGCCGGAGCGGATCGGTGTCCACCTCTCCGAGGAGTTCCAGCTCCACCCGGAGCAGTCCACGGACGCGATCGTGATCCACCACCCGGAGGCCAAGTACTTCAACGCGCGGTGACGCGCGGCCGTACGCCGTCGTCCCGCGGCGCCCCCTCGCCGTCGGCGCGGGGGCGCCGCCGCCCCTGGGTGCCCGCGGGCCGGAACGGAGGGCCCCGCCACCCGGGGACGCCCCGCCATTCGGAGACGCCCCGCCACCCGGAGCGTCCCGGGCGCACCGACACGCACCGGCGTTTCCCCGTTGACAGGCGCATGCTTCACGAGCGTCGTACACTGGTCGGTCCACCGCAGGCCGGTTCCCCGTCCGGGAACCGGCCTGGTCGTCCCTTCAAGGAGGTACGCCTGATGACCACCACGGTTCCCGCGCTCGGAACCCGTACGGCCGAAGGCTCCGCGCTGCAGGCGGTGCTCCTCGACATGGACGGCACCCTGGTGGACACCGAGGGATTCTGGTGGGAGGTCGAGGTCGACGTCTTCGCCACTCTCGGGCACACGCTCGACGAGTCGTGGCGGCACGTCGTCGTGGGCGGTCCCATGACCCGCAGCGCGGGCTTCCTGATCGAGGCCACCGGCGCCGACATCACCTTCGAGGAGCTGAGTGTGCTCCTCAACGACGGTTTCGAGCAGCGCATCGGCCGCAGCCTGCCCCTGATGCCGGGCGCAGCACGGCTGTTGGCCGAACTGGCGGCGCACGAGATCCCCACCGCCCTCGTCTCCGCCTCCCACCGGCGCATCATCGACCGCGTCCTGGACTCGCTCGGCCCGCAGTACTTCGCGCTGACCGTCGCGGGGGACGAGGTCGGGCGCACCAAGCCCTTCCCGGATCCGTATCTGCTCGCGGCCACGGGCCTTGACGCGCATCCCACCCGGTGCGCGGTCATCGAGGACACGGCGACCGGCGTCGCCGCCGCCGAGGCCGCGGGCTGCCGGGTGGTCGCCGTGCCGTCGGTCGCCCCGATCGCACCGGCGGCCGGCCGCACCGTGGTGACCTCGCTGGAAGAGGTTGACCTGCCATTTCTCCACGGTGTGATGACGGAAATGCGATAGGCGCCGCACGCCCACCGCCGCTGAATATATGTATCACTGCGGCCCGGATATTCGAATGAATACATTCGGCCACGAGGCCGAATTTCGCCGTGCCCGGGCGACTCAGGTGTGATGTTTGCCACGCCTGCGGGCCTCGACGGGTGACCCGGCGTGTGCTGTTCCACCCCGTGAGGGCGGCCGTGGTGTGCCCTTGTGCCCCGATTGGTGAGACGTTGCGCGAATCCTTCCGCGTCCGCTCTGCCGGTGCGTCCGCGGCCGGTTCCGCAGCGTGATGGGGCGCCAACTTCGGCGGCTTTAGCGTCCCTTCAGGTCCGGACTAACCTCGTCGCGAAAGCATCGACACATTCCCGTGATCCGCCGCAGCGCCGATGTTTGCCGCATGCACGGACTTCCCAGCTCTGGAGAAACTCGAGCATGAACCGCAAGACCTTGGTGCTGTCTGCCGTCGCTGGTCTGCTCACCCCCGCCCTCGCTGCCTGTGGCGGGTCGGGCAGCGGGGGCGGGGGTGGTGACGCCATCGTCGTCGGCACCACCGACCGGTTCACCGCCTCCAGCGACGCCCCCGCCCCCCTCGACCCGGCGTTCGCGTACGACGTGGGCAGCTGGAACATCCTCCGGCAGACCGTCCAGACACTGATGGTCCAGCCCCGCGGCGAGGGCGACCCCGTACCCGAGGCCGCCGAGAACTGCGGGTTCACCGACACCGGCAACGAGCGCTACGCCTGCAAGCTGCGCAGCGACCTGACGTTCTCCGACGGCGACCCGGTGACCGCGGCCGACGTCAAGTTCTCCATCGACCGGGCCCTCGCCATCAAGTCCGACAGCGAGGTCTGGGCCTTGCTGTCCACCATCGACACCGTCGAGACGCACGGTGACAACGAAGTCATCTTCCATCTCAAGACGGCGGACGCCACCTTCCCGTTCAAGCTGTCGACGCCGGTCGCCGGCATCGTCAACCCCAAGGACTACGACAAGAAGAAGCTGCGCGACGGTTTCGACATCGACGGCTCCGGCCCCTACACGATGCACGCCGAGGTCAAGGACAACGAGCTCGTCAAGGCGACCTTCACCAAGAACCCGCACTACGACGGGCTGCTGAAGCCGAAGAACGACACGGTGGAGCTGAAGTCCTTCGACGACGCCGACAGCATGGGCGCCGCGCTCGACAAGGGCGACATCGACGTCATGACCCGCACGATGTCGCCGGAGCAGATCCGCAAGCTCCAGAACGCCAACGGCGGCAATGTGAACCTGGTCGAGATGGCGGGCCTGGAGATCCGCTTCCTCGGCTTCGACACGGACGCCCCCTCGGTCAAGAACAAGGCCGTCCGTCAGGCCATGGCACAGATCATCGACCGCGCCGCACTGGTCGCCAAGGTGTACGGCACCCAGGCCCAGCCCCTGTACTCCCTCGTCGCGGCCGGCGTCACCGGCCACGCCAACTCGTTCTTCAACAGGTACAGCGAGCCCAGCGTCGCCAAGGCCCGCAGCCTGCTGACCGAGGCGGGCGTCACCACCCCGGTGAAGCTGACGCTGCACTACACGACCGACCACTACGGCCCGGCCACCGCCAAGGAGTTCGAGGTGCTGCGGCAGCAGCTCAACGCGAGCGGGCTGTTCGACGTCGGCATCGAGGGCACGCCCTGGAACAAGTTCCGCAAGGCCGAGCAGAAGGGCCGGTACGACGTCTACGGCATGGGCTGGTTCCCGGACTTCCCGGACGCCGACAACTACCTCGCGCCGTTCCTCGACGCGGACAACACCCTCGGCTCGCCCTACGCGAACAGCGAGATCCGCAACACCCTGATCCCCCGGTCCCGCCGGCAGGCCGACCGGCTGTCCGCGTCGAAGAGCCTCACCGACATCCAGGGCATCGTCGCCAAGGACGTACCGGTCATCCCGCTGTGGCAGGGCAAGCAGTACGTGGCCGCCCGTGACGACGTCACGGGCAGTGAGTACGCCATGAACTCCTCTTCCACGCTGCAACTCTGGGAGCTCGGTCGCGGCGTGAGCGACTGACGTCGACCCCTCCGCGGGCCCTCGGGTATCCCCCCGGGGGCCCTTGTCGTGTTCGCGGTACGATCCGGGAGCGCCCACAGGCCCTGGGCTTCGTGGTGTTCGGGGCCACCCAGAACCCGAGACAAGGCACATGCACGTGAACATGCGCACCCCGTGGCCCGTCCTGTCCCTCGCGGCAGGGCTCGCCGTCGGCCTGCTCACCGGATGCGGCACGCAGTCCGGTGACTCCGGAGGATCCGGCTCCTCCGTCGTGATGGGGATGTCCGACGACGTCCTGGCCACAGACCCGGCGTCCGGTTACGACCCGGGCTCCTGGATGCTGTTCAACAACGTGTTCCAGACGCTGCTGAACTTCCCCAAGGGCGGCACGGAACCCGTGCCCGAGGCCGCCAGGGAATGCCAGTTCACGGACACCCAGACCAGGGTCTACCGGTGCACGCTCGAGGATGGACTGACGTTCAGCAACGGTGACTCGCTCACCTCGGAAGACGTCAAGTTCTCCTTCGACCGGCTGTTGAAGATCAACGACCCCAACGGTCCCGCGAACATGTTCCCCATGCTGGGCTCGGTGGAGACACCGGACGAGAAGACCGTCGTCTTCAAGCTGAAGTACGCCGACGCCACCTTCCCCAGCAAGATAGCCTCCGGCGCCGGCTCCATCGTGGACCACACCCAGTACCCCGCCGACGCCCTGCGCAAGGACAACAAGGCGGTCGGGTCCGGCCCGTACACCCTGGACTCCTTCGGCAAGGACAAAGCGGTCTTCTCGGTCAACGGCCGCTACAAGGGCCCCGCCCACGTCCGCAACTCCGGCGTCACCATGAAGTTCTTCCACGGCGACCAGAAAGCCCTGAAGAAAGCCCTGCTCGACAAGGAGGTCGACCTCGCCTACCGCGGCCTCATCGCCGCGGACGTCGCCGACATCGCCGACGACACCGACACCGGCAAGGACATCAAGGTCGTCGACGGCTCCAGCGCCGAGGTCCAGCACCTCGTCTTCAACATGGACGACCCCGTGGCGGGCAAGCTCGGCGTCCGCAAGGCCGTCGCCTACCTCCTCGACCGCGAAGCGCTCGTCGACAAGGTCTACGACAACACCGCGACACCGCTCTACTCGATCATCCCCGCGGGCATCACCGGCCACAACACGTCCTTCTTCGACACCTACGGCGCCCGCCCGTCCAAGGACAAGGCCAGGGCCGCCCTGCAGTCCGAGGGCATCTTCGACAAGGTGCGGCTGACCCTGTGGTCGACCCCCTCCCGCTACGGGCCCGCCACCGACGAGGAGCTGAGGACGATCGCCCGGCAGCTCAACGACAGCGGGCTGTTCAACGCCACGGTCACGTCCGTGCCCTTCGACCGGTACGAGAAGGACATCGCGCAGGGCAAGTACGGCGTCTACGTCAAGGGCTGGGTCCCCGACTACCCGGACCCCGACAACTTCACCGCGCCCTTCTTCGGCAAGGGCAACGTGCTCGACAACCGCTACGTCAACCGCACCATCACCAGCGATCTGATCCCGAGGACGGCCGCCCAGAGCGACCGCTCCTCCACCAACGCCGACTACGGCAAGCTCCAGGACATCGTCGCCGACGACCTGCCGGTCATCCCGGTGTGGCAGGCCAAGCAGTACGCAGTCACCCGCGACGACATCTACGGACTCGAGTACTGCCTCGACCCCGCGGCGGTGTTCCGGTTCTGGGAGATCAGCAAGGGCTGAACGAAGCCGCACGGGCGGCGGGCGGAGGGCCCCCTCGTACGAGGGCACCTTCCGCGCCCGCCGCCGCCCCGCCTACTGCGCCCCGGGGCGCACCAGCCCGCTCTCGTACGCGTACACAGCGGCCTGCACCCGGTCCCGCAGCCCCAGCTTCGTCAGCACATGGCCCACATGGGTCTTCACCGTCGTCTCGCTGACGAAGAGGTCCGCGGCGATCTCCGCGTTGGACAGCCCCCGCGCCACCAGCTTCAGCACCTCCACCTCGCGCTCGGTGAGGGTGTGCAGCGTGTCGGGCACCGGCTCCTCCCCGGACGGCAGATGCCCCGCGTACTTGTCGAGCAGCCGGCGCGTGATGCTCGGCGCGAGCATCGCCTCGCCCGCGGCGACCACCCGGATCGCCTGCACCAGCTCATGCGCCGGGGCGTCCTTGAGGAGGAAACCGCTGGCACCGGCGCGCAGCGCCTCCACCACGTACTCGTCGAGATCGAAGGTGGTCAGCACCAGCACCTTGGCCGGGCCGTCCCGGCCGGGCCCGGTGATCTGCCGGGTCGCCTCCACCCCGTCCATCCGGGGCATACGGATGTCCATCAGAACCACATCGGGCTGCAGGGCACGCACCTGGTCGAGCGCCTGGAGGCCGTCCCCGGCCTCACCGACGACCGCGACGTCCTGCTCGGCCTCCAGGATCATCCGGAAGCCCGTACGCAGCAGCGGCTGGTCGTCGACCAGTAGGACGCGGATGGCCACGTCAGTCTCCTTCGCTAGTCCCGCCCCATTCTGCTCTGCTCCCCGCCCCCCGATTCCGGCTCCCCGACCGGCAGCGGATACGGCGGGGGAGTGCCCCCGAACTCCGGACACCGGTCCTGGTGGTCGCACCAGCCGCACAGCTTCGTCGGACGGGGCCGCCACTCACCCGTCCGCGTCGCCAGCTGGATCGCCTCCCACAGCGCGAGCAGCTTGCGCTCCACGCGCTCCAGGTCCGCGGGGACCGGATCGTACGTCAGCACGTCCCCGCTGCCGAGATACACGAGCTGCAGCCGCCGCGGGACGATCCCCTTCAGCCGCCACACCACCAGGGCGTAGAACTTCATCTGGAACAGCGCGCCCTCGGCGTACTCCGGCCGGGGAGCCTTGCCCGTCTTGTAGTCGACGATCCGCACCTCGCCCGTGGACGCCACGTCGACCCGGTCGATGATCCCGCGCAGCCTCAGCCCCGACTCCAGCTCCGCCTCCACGAACAGCTCCCGCTCCGCGGGCTCCAGACGCGCCGGGTCCTCCAGCGCGAACCATCGCTCGACGAGCCGCTCCGCCTCCTCCAGCCAGCGCGCCAGCCGCTCACCGTCCGGGTCGTCCGCGAACAGCTCCACGACCTCCGGTCTGCTCTCCCGCAGCCGGTCCCACTGACCGGGCACCAAGGACCTGGCGCGCGGCGCGGTCCGCTCGACGGCCGGCACGTCGAAGAGCCGCTCCAGCACCGCATGCACCAGCGTGCCCCGCGTCGCCGCCTCGCTCGGCTTCTCGGGCAGCCGGTCGATCACCCGGAACCTGTACAGCAAAGGGCACTGCATGAAGTCACCGGCGCGCGAGGGCGACAACGATGCCGGGGGCACGGCGGCCACGGCGGACGGCTCGGCGACGCCGTCGGTGCGGGTTTCCATGACCACAGACCATACGGCCCGCCACTGACAGTGACACAGCCGCGTCCCGCCCCGGGCCGCGCACGCCGCGGATCCGGGACCGCCGGCCCCCGCCCCGACGCGAGTGCGGGCACAACGGAACGGGTGCCGAGGCGGAACACGGCCCGAGTGGCGCATACCATCGACCACAGACCCTCCCGCCCGGCACGACCGGGCCCGGGAGACGCATCGAACGAGGGGACAGCGTGGACCAGAGCGGCGGGAGCGGACAGCCGCGCTCCGGCAACGACGGGGCGACCGACCACGAGGCGGCCCCCACGGCACGGACCGCCGACAGCGCGCGCCCCGAGGAGGAACGGGACCGCGCCGGCGACCGGCCGACCCCGGCCGGGGACGGGACGGCACCCGGACAGGACGCGGATCCCCCCGCGCCCGCCGGCACCCCCACGGCGCCCGAGGGCCCCCGGGACACCGCCACCCGGCCCGCGGCGGCGGACGACGGCCCGACGGCACCGGACCCCGGCCCCGCGACCCCCACCGCGCCGACGACGCCGTCCGGCGACCGCCCCGCGGCACCCGCCGCCGCCGACCAGGACCCCCCGCCCCGCCCCGACGACCGGGACACCCGTCCGTCCCCCGCGGGCGACGACGAACCGGCCACCGAGACGCGCCCCACGCCCCCCACCGCACCACCCCACCCCACCGGCCCCGCCCCGGCCCGCACCCTCGCCGGCTCCGGCCCCACCGGCAAGGGCCGCCCCCCACGGCGCCCCAGGGAACCCGGCGGCGGCATCCTCATGGGCCGGCCCTTCGGCGTACCCGTCTACGTCGCGCCCAGCTGGTTCCTCGTCGCCGCCCTCATCACCTGGGTCTTCGGCGGCCAGCTCGACCGCGTCCTGCCCGGACTCGGCGCCGCCCGCTACCTCGTCTCCCTCTTCTTCGCGGTCGCCTTCTACGCCTCCGTCCTCATCCACGAACTCGCCCACACCGTCGCCGCCCTCCGCTTCAAACTGCCGGTGCGCCGCATCCAGCTCCAGTTCTTCGGCGGCGTCTCCGAGATCGAGAAGGAAGCCGAGACCCCCGGCCGCGAGTTCGTGCTCGCCTTCGTCGGCCCCCTGCTCTCCCTCGTCCTCGCCGGGGCCTTCTACCTCGCCATGCAGCCCGTCGACCCCGACACCGTCCCCGGCGTCCTGCTGGCCGGCCTGATGATCTCCAACCTCATCGTGGCCGCCTTCAACCTGCTCCCCGGCCTCCCCCTCGACGGCGGCCGCATGCTGCGCGCCGTCGTCTGGAAGATCACCGGCAGGCCCATGAGCGGCACCATCGCCGCCGCCTGGGTCGGCCGCGCCCTCGCCGTCTCCGTCCTGGTCGGCCTGCCCCTGCTCACCCAGTCCGGCGCCCTCGGCTCCACCGCCGAGGACAACGTCGGCATGGACACCGTCACCGACGCCCTGCTCGCCGCCATCCTCGCCGCGATCATCTGGACCGGCGCCGGCAACAGCCTCCGCATGGCCCGCCTGCGCGAACACCTCCCCGACCTGCGCGCCCGCACCCTCACCCGCCGCGCCGTCCCCGTCGAGACCGACACCCCCCTCTCCGAGGCGCTGCGCCGCGCCAACGACGTGGGAGCCCGTGCCCTCGTCGTCGTCGACGCCGACGGCCGGCCCCTCTCCCTCGTCCGCGAGGCCGCCATCGTCGGCGTACCGGAACACCGCCGCCCCTGGGTCCCCGTCAGCGGCCTCGCCCAGGAACTCACCGACGGCATGCGCGTCTCCGCGGAACTCTCCGGCGAGGACCTCCTCGACGCCCTGCGCGCCGCCCCCGCCACCGAATACCTCGTCGTCGAGGAGACCGGCGAGATCTACGGCGTCCTGTCCGCCGCGGACGTCGAACGCGCCTTCGTCAAGGCGATGGCCCGCCCCAGCTGAGCCACGGCACCGACCCGGCACCGACCCGGCACCGACCCGGCACCGGGCCGGTGCCCGGGGGCGGGCACGTGGTCGGCGGTCCCTGCGGCGCCCGGTAGGCTGGTCACATGTCCGAACCGACCGGTGCCGCCCGCCGTCGCGGGCCCTTCAAGGTCGGGGACCAGGTACAGCTGACCGACCCCAAGGGCCGCCACTACACGTTCACGCTCGAAGCGGGGAAGAACTTCCACACCCACAAGGGTTCCTTCCCCCACGACGAACTGATCGGCGCTCCCGAGGGCAGCGTTGTCCGCACCACCGGGAACGTCGCCTACCTCGCGCTGCGCCCCCTGCTCCCCGACTACGTCCTGTCCATGCCCCGCGGGGCAGCCGTCGTCTACCCCAAGGACGCGGGGCAGATCCTCGCCTTCGCCGACATCTTCCCCGGCGCGCGCGTCGTCGAAGCCGGCGTCGGCTCGGGCTCGCTCAGCAGCTTCCTGCTGCGCGCCATCGGCGACCAGGGCATGCTGCACAGCTACGAGCGCCGCGCCGACTTCGCCGAGATCGCGCAGGCCAACGTCGAGCGCTACTTCGGCGGCCCGCACCCCGCCTGGCAGCTCACCGTCGGCGACCTCCAGGACAACCTGTCCGACACCGACGTCGACCGCGTCATCCTCGACATGCTCGCCCCCTGGGAATGCCTGGACGCCGTCTCCAAGGCGCTCGTCCCCGGCGGCATCCTCTGCTGCTACGTCGCCACCACCACCCAGCTCGCCCGGACCGTCGAGTCCATCCGCGAGATCGGCTGCTTCAACGAGCCGACCGCCTGGGAGACGATGATCCGCAACTGGCACATCGAGGGCCTCGCCGTCCGCCCCGACCACCGGATGATCGGCCACACCGGCTTCCTCCTCACCGCCCGCCGCCTCGCCGACGGCGTCGAGCCCCCCATGCGCCGCCGCCGCCCCGCCAAGGGCGCCTACGGCGAGGACTACGCCGGCCCCAACGCCGACGGAGGCCAGGGCCGCTGAAGCGGCTCACCACCCCAGGTCAACGAATCGAAGCCGTGGCCGAGTTCCCCCGAACACCCGGGAACTCGGCCACGGCGCTCTTGTGTTGAGGCACCGTCCGCGCCCCGAGAACTGACGCACCGCCAGAAGTGCAGCCCCGCCGTTCCCTCGGCACTGTGACGTGTGGCACGATGCGGGGCACCCCACCGGCACAGCCCTCACAGGAGACACCTCCGTCGTGCAGCATCCCGCCGTACCGGAACTCGCGCACACCGCCACCCGGCCCATCCACTGGGTCGCCACCGCCACCGCCGTCTCCGGCGTGATCGCCCTGTCGTCCGTGCTGCAACCGGGCTCCAGCGCGACGGCGGCCCAGCGCCACACCGAGACCAAGGCGGCCCCCGCCGCGACCGCGCCCCCCGACCCGGCCCGGGCCGACTTCCCCCTCGACTGCGGGCCCACCAGACTGCTCGTCCGCAAGAAGGCCACCGGCGACCTCGACGGCGACGGCCGCCCCGAAACCGTCGCCCTCGTCCACTGCGACGCGAGCATGGGCACCCCACCCGACGGCGTCTACGTCCTCACCCAGGCGGCGAGCACCCCCAGGCCCCGCGTGGTCGCCACCCTCGTCGACCCCAAGGACCGCCTCACCGTCATCGACTTCGCCGTCCGCGACGCCGCGGTCACCGCCACCCTCCTCGGCTACTCCTCGCCCGACGTGCCGAGTTGCTGCCCCGACACGAAGGCTCCCGCCAAGTGGCAGTGGAAGGGCGGCGTGTTCGTCCGCTCCACGCCCGCCGACAGCCGGAACGTGTGACCACCCCGCGGCACATCGCCCGCCACGCGTCGGCGGAATGTGAGAAACCAGACATTCGTGACAGCAGGTGGTCGTACGATCACGCGGCGTCCGGGCCGTGGACCTCCACCCTGTCCGAAATCCGACGCACGTGAATGCACTCGCCCGGGCACTCCCGGGCCGAGGACACCACATCCTCGAGCAGCGGCAACGGCACCGGCGCCGCGGCCCTGACCTGCAAGAGCTCGCCATCCGGGCCCTTCACGTAGGCCAGCCCGTCGATGTCCAGCTCGAAGACCTCCGGCGCGTACTGCACACAGATGCCGTCGCCGGTGCACAGATCCTGGTCGATCCACACCTCCAGCGCCTCACCACCGGCCCCGGCCCGCTGCTGCACCGTCATCTCCCCTGCCGTCTCCTGCGCCGGGCCACCGGGAATCCGGCCAGCTCCGGCGGGTGTTGAACAACCCGACCCTACCCTCGGCCGCTTCCCAACCATGTTCGGTGGGTATTCCCCTGGCGTGAGGGAGAGCGCAAGGGTGAAGATCGGACACACCCCGACAGTCTTTGTGATCTAGGGGTTTCAATCGACACCCGCCCAGGTAGGGTCTGGAAGCGTCCAGCTCCCCTTGGAGGAGGTGAGGACCGTGGCAGCCCACGACGACGACATGAACCGCGGCATCCGCCCGGGACGAGGGTCCGACGACCCTGCCGGGCAGATCGCCTACCTTGAGCAGGAGATCGCCGTCCTGCGACGCAAGCTCGCCGACTCTCCGCGACACACGAGGATTCTCGAAGAGCGGATCGTCGAGCTGCAGACCAATCTGGCCGGCGTGTCCGCACAGAACGAGCGGCTCGCCAATACGCTCCGTGAGGCCCGCGACCAGATCGTCGCCCTCAAGGAAGAAGTCGACCGGCTCGCACAGCCACCGGCCGGCTTCGGCGTCTTCCTGCAGGCCAACGAGGACGGCACGGCCGACATCTTCACCGGAGGCCGCAAACTCCGCGTGAACGTCAGCCCCGGCGTCGAACTCGACGAGCTCCGGCGCGGCCAGGAAGTGATGCTCAACGAAGCGCTCAACGTGGTCGAGGCCATGGAATTCGAGCGCGTCGGTGACATCGTCACCCTCAAGGAGATCCTGGAGGACGGCGAGCGCGCCCTCGTGCTCGGGCACACCGACGAGGAACGGGTGGTACGGCTCGCCGAGCCGCTGCTGGACGTCACCATCCGGCCCGGCGACGCCCTCCTGCTCGAACCACGCTCCGGCTACGTCTACGAGGTCGTGCCCAAGAGCGAAGTCGAGGAACTCGTCCTCGAAGAGGTACCGGACATCGGCTACGAACAGATCGGCGGCCTCGGCAACCAGATCGAGGCCATCCGGGACGCCGTCGAGCTCCCGTACCTCTACCCCGACCTGTTCAAGGAGCACGAACTGCGGCCGCCCAAGGGCGTCCTGCTGTACGGGCCCCCCGGATGCGGCAAGACGCTCATCGCCAAGGCCGTCGCGAACTCCCTCGCCAAGAAGGTCGCCGAGGTGACCGGCCAGGCCGCCGGCAAGAGCTTCTTCCTCAACATCAAGGGCCCCGAGCTCCTGAACAAGTACGTCGGCGAGACCGAGCGGCAGATCCGCCTCGTCTTCCAGCGCGCCCGCGAGAAGGCCAGCGAGGGCACACCCGTCATCGTCTTCTTCGACGAGATGGAATCCCTCTTCCGCACCCGCGGCTCCGGCGTCAGCTCGGACGTGGAGAACACCATCGTCCCCCAGCTGCTCGCCGAGATCGACGGCGTGGAGGGCCTGCAGAACGTGGTGGTCATCGGCGCCTCCAACCGCGAGGACATGATCGACCCCGCGATCCTGCGCCCCGGCCGGCTCGACGTGAAGATCAAGATCGAGCGTCCGGACGCCGAAGCGGCCAAGGACATCTTCGGGAAGTACCTCACCGAGAACCTCCCCCTGCACGCCGACGACGTCAGCGAGCACGGAGGCGACAAGGCGATCACCGTCCAGGGCATGATCCAGACCGCCGTGGAACAGATGTACGCCGAATCCGACGAGAACCGCTTCCTCGAGGTCACCTACGCCAACGGCGACAAGGAAGTCCTCTACTTCAAGGACTTCAACTCCGGCGCCATGATCGAGAACATCGTGGGCCGCGCCAAGAAAATGGCGATCAAGGATTTCCTCGAACACCGCCAGAAAGGCCTCAGGGTCTCCCACCTCCTCCAGGCATGCGTGGACGAGTTCAAGGAGAACGAGGACCTGCCCAACACCACCAACCCCGACGACTGGGCCCGCATCTCCGGAAAGAAGGGCGAACGGATCGTCTACATCCGCACCCTCATCACCGGAAAGCAGGGCGCCGACACCGGCCGCTCCATCGACACGGTGGCGAACACCGGCCAGTACCTCTGAGGGCACGACGGCTGCGGGTGCCCACGACGGGTACCCGCAGCCGCCTGTTTTCCGGCCACGGCTGGAGCAAGGCAATGACGCAAATGATCTCCCCACCAGCGCAAAGGCGTTCTAGGCTCTTCGGTACCGCCGCGTCGCGCCGTGCGGGGACGGGCACCGCACGCGCACCGGAGCACCAGCGGTACTTGAGCGCCGCCCCCGACCGAGGGCGCCGCCTGGCAAGGAGGGCCGCATGACCGTACGGCGAGTAATGGGCATCGAGACGGAGTACGGCATCTCCGTCCCCGGCCACCCCAACGCCAATGCCATGCTCACCTCATCCCAGATCGTCAACGCGTACGCGGCAGCGATGCACCGGGCCCGCCGGGCCCGCTGGGACTTCGAGGAGGAGAACCCGCTGCGGGACGCCCGAGGCTTCGACCTCGCCCGCGAGGCCGCCGACGCCAGCCAGCTCACCGACGAGGACATCGGCCTCGCCAACGTGATCCTCACCAACGGCGCACGGCTCTACGTCGACCACGCGCACCCCGAGTACAGCGCGCCCGAGGTCACCAACCCCCGCGACGCCGTCCTCTGGGACAAGGCCGGCGAGCGGATCATGGCGGAGGCGGCGGAACGAGCCGCCCAGCTCCCCGGCGCCCAGCCGATCCACCTCTACAAGAACAACACCGACAACAAGGGCGCCTCCTACGGCACGCACGAGAACTACCTGATGAGGAGGGAGACCCCCTTCTCCGACATCGTGCGCCACCTCACCCCCTTCTTCGTCTCCCGCCAGGTCTTCGCCGGAGCGGGCCGCGTCGGCATCGGCCAGGACGGACACGAACACGGCTTCCAGCTCAGCCAGCGCGCCGACTACTTCGAGGTCGAGGTGGGCCTCGAGACCACGCTGAAGCGCCCCATCATCAACACCCGGGACGAGCCGCACGCCGACGCGGAGAAATACCGCCGGCTGCATGTGATCATCGGCGACGCCAACCTCTCCGAGATCTCCACCTACCTCAAGCTGGGGACGACCGCTCTCGTCCTCTCCATGATCGAGGACGGCTTCATCGCCGTCGACCTCGCCGTCGACCAGCCCGTGCGCACCCTCCACCAGGTCTCCCACGACCCCACCCTCAAGCGTCTGGTCACCCTCCGCAGCGGCCGCACCCTCACCGCCGTCCAGCTCCAGATGGAGTACTACGAGCTGTCGCGCAAATACGTGGAGGAGCGCTTCGGCGCCGACGCCGACGAGCAGACCAAGGACGTCCTCGCCCGTTGGGAGGACACCCTCAACCGCCTCGAGAACGACCCGATGAGCCTCGCCGGCGAACTCGACTGGGTCGCCAAGCGCGAGCTCATGGAGGGCTACCGCCGCCGGGACGGCCTGGACTGGGACGCGGCCCGCCTCCACCTCGTCGACCTGCAGTACGCCGACGTGCGCCCCGAGAAGGGCCTCTACAACCGCCTGGTGGCCCGTGGGCGCATCAAGCGCCTCCTGGACGAGGCCGACGTCGAGAAGGCCCGCACGAGCCCGCCTGAGGACACCCGGGCCTACTTCCGGGGCCGCTGTCTGGAGCAGTACGCGGACGACGTCGCGGCGGCCTCCTGGGACTCGGTGATCTTCGACCTGCCGGGCCGGGACTCGCTCCAGCGGGTGCCAACCCTGGAACCGCTTCGCGGAACGCGTAATCACGTCAAGGAGCTCCTGGACCGCTGCCGCACGGCGGAAGACCTGGTCAGGGTCCTGTCCGGGGGCTGAACGGATACCCGGGACCGGTACCGGCCGGACGGGGTGGAAAACCCCGCCGCCGGGAATCATGGAGGTGGCCCCCGAACGTTGGAG
Organism: Streptomyces sp. NPDC007264; assembly: GCF_042869095.1. NCBI lineage: Bacteria > Bacillati > Actinomycetota > Actinomycetes > Kitasatosporales > Streptomycetaceae > Streptomyces > Streptomyces sp. NPDC007264. The sequence continues at coordinate 294,579 of NZ_JBIAFD010000005.1, read as the reverse complement.
AACTGCGGGGCCGATGTCGGACCCGGCTTGTAGGGTCTGATCATCACCATCGGCACGAATGCCGACCATGTCGGGCGAACTGAGCGGGGTGAGGGTTATGGCGACCAAGGACACCGGCGGCGGCCAGCAGAAGGCGACGCGCTCCACGGAGGAGGTCGAGGAGCAGGCGCAGGACGCGCAGGCCACCGAGGACCTCAAGGAGCGGCACGAGAAGCTGAGCGACGACGTGGACTCGGTTCTGGACGAAATCGATGATGTGCTCGAGGAGAATGCCGAGGATTTCGTGCGCTCATTCGTTCAAAAGGGTGGCCAGTAGGCTCTTTTGCCTTCGAATCTAAGGTTCGAGGGGTGGGGGGAGAGTGGGCGAGGGGCAGGCGGTGAAGCGTTGCTCGCGGTGCAAGGAGTTCGAGCCGCGGGCAGCCTTTGCCGGCAACAGGTCGGTTCGTGACGGGCTGCAGGCCTACTGCCGGGAGTGCTGGGCGGCGTACCACCAGGCCCGGCAATCGGCGAGGGGGAAGAACGCCAGGCCGCGGGTGGAGGCGCCCGAGGGGCACAAGTTCTGCCGGTGCTGTGGGGAGATCAGGCCCCACGGTGAATGGCATCGCAATGCAACCGCCTCGGACGGCTTGTCGACGAGTTGTAAGGCGTGCCGGGCGACGAAGGCGCGAGCGGACCACCTGAAGCGCCAGTACGGCATCACCGAAGCCGAACGTGACGGACTGGTCGCCTCCCAGGGAGGCGTCTGCTGCATCTGTCTTGCCGCCCCGGCCGAACATGTGGATCACTGCCCTGAGACGGGTAGGGTCCGTGGCGTACTGTGCTTCAGCTGCAATGCCGCACTGGGGCAGTTCAAGGATCGGCCCGACGTCATGAGGCGGGCTGCGACATACGTGGAAGGAAACGCGTGGAAGCCAACCCTCGTAGCACCGGGCGTCTACCAGCTGCCTTCCTGACGCCTGGGTCCTCGTCCTTCATGGACTTCCTCGCCGAGCACCAGCCCGAGCTGCTGCCCGGCAAGCGGCAGCTGCCGCCCACCCAGGGCGTGATCGAGGCTCCGCACGGCACCACGATCGTCGCCACGACGTTCCCGGGGGGCGTCGTGCTGGCCGGTGACCGGCGGGCGACCATGGGCAACGTGATCGCGCAGCGGGACATCGAGAAGGTGTTCCCGGCGGACGAGTACTCCGCGGTCGGCATCGCCGGCACGGCGGGTCTGGCCGTGGAGATGGTGAAGTTGTTCCAGCTGGAGCTGGAGCACTTCGAGAAGGTCGAGGGCGCCCAGCTGTCCCTGGAGGGCAAGGCGAACCGCCTGTCGACCATGATCCGTTCCAATCTGGGCATGGCCATGCAGGGCCTGGCGGTGGTCCCGCTCTTCGCCGGTTACGACCTGGACCGCGAGAAGGGCCGCATCTTCTCCTACGACGTGACGGGCGGCCGCTCGGAGGAGCACGGCTTCGCGGCCACGGGGTCCGGTTCGATCTTCGCGCGCGGCGCCATGAAGAAGCTCTTCCGCGAGGACCTGACCGAGGAGCAGGCCACGACGCTCGTGGTGCAGGCTCTGTACGACGCGGCAGACGACGACTCGGCGACCGGTGGTCCCGATGTCGCCCGCCGGATCTATCCGATCGTCACGGTGATCACCGAGGACGGCTTCCGCCGGCTGACGGAGGACGAGTCCTCCGGGATCTCCCGCTCGGTGCTGGAGCGGCGTCTGGAGCAGCCCGACGGCCCGCGGGCCGCGCTGCTCTGAGGGCGGCGGGGTTGTTGTCAGGGTGATCCAGTGACTACGACAGAAAGGGACGGATAACCGGTGTCGACGCCGTTCTATGTCTCCCCCCAGCAGGCCATGGCCGACCGGGCGGAGTACGCCCGCAAGGGCATCGCGCGCGGCCGCAGTCTGGTCGTGCTGCAGTACGCCGACGGCATCGTCTTCGTCGGCGAGAACCCGTCCCGTGCGCTGCACAAGTTCAGCGAGATCTATGACCGGATCGGCTTCGCGGCCGCCGGTAAGTACAACGAGTACGAGAATCTGCGGATCGGTGGTGTGCGCTATGCCGATCTGCGGGGGTACACCTACGACCGCGGCGATGTGACGGCCCGTGGCCTGGCGAACGTGTACGCGCAGACGCTGGGCACGATCTTCTCGAGTGCGGCGGAGAAGCCGTACGAGGTGGAGCTGGTGGTCGCCGAGGTGGGGGAGACCCCGGAGGGCGATCAGATCTATCGTCTGCCGCACGACGGTTCGATCGTGGACGAGCACGGTTCGGTCGCGGTGGGTGGCAACGCGGAGCAGATCAGCAGCTATCTGGATCAGCGGCACCGGGACGGGATGTCGCTGGCCGAGGCGCTGAAGCTGGCGGTGCAGGCGTTGTCGCGTGACACGAACGGCAGTGAGCGGGAGATCCCGGCCGAGCGCCTGGAGGTGGCGATCCTGGACCGTACGCGTCCACAGAAGCGCAAGTTCAAGCGGATCGTGGGTCGTCAGCTGTCGCGTCTGCTGGAGGCGGACGGTGCGGTCACCGCTTCGGAGGCGGAGGCCGCGGCCGAGGCGGAGGCCGAGTCCTCCGAGGGCGAGGAGTGATGATCCGCGCCGCTGTCTGAGGAGTGTGCTCCCGCACCGGTATGTCGCCGCGCGCCCCGCCGTCTTCGGTCGGGGCGCGCGGCGTTTCCGTGTCGTGCGGGTGCGGGTGCGGGTGCAGGTGCAGGTGTGTCAGGGGCCGGGTGGCGGGGCCGTGGAGCCGCGGACGACGAGTTCGACGGGGATGTCGCCCTGGTGGGGTGCGTGGCCTTCCAGGACGGCGAGGAGGGCCTGCATGCCGCGTTCGCCGAAGAGTTCCGCGTCGAGGCGGACGGTGGTGAGTTCGGGGTCGAGGGCGGTGGCGAGGGCCAGGTCGTCGAGGCCGGTGACGGAGAGGTCGTCGGGGATGCGCAGGCCGAGGCGCCGGGCGGCCTTGTAGGCGCCGGCCGCGAGTTTGTCGTCGTCGCAGACGAGGGCGGTGGGGCGGGGGCCGGGGCCGGCGAGGGCGGTCTCGGTGGCGGCTCGGGCTTCGTCGATGGTGATGGGTGCGCGGGTGGTGCGGAGGGTCGTGCCGGGTTCGCGGGCGAGCCGGGCGCCCAGTGCCTGTGCGCGGGTGCGGAAGGTCCAGGAGGGGATGTCGGCGGCGAGGTGGAGCAAGCGGCGGTGGCCGAGGGCGAGGAGGTGTTCGGCCACTTGGCGTACGCCGTCGCCGATGTCGAGGTTGACGGTTGCGGCGCCGAGGCTGCCGTGGGGGTCGCTGTCCAGCATGACGAGGGGGAGCCGGTCGCCGCGGATGGCGGTGAGGGCGTCGGCGGCCATGGAGGAGGCGATGACGCCGTCGAGTGCGGCCTGGGCGGAGTGGAAGGGGTCGCGGGCGGGGCCGACGCCTTCGGGTGAGGGGTAGAGGACGACGCCGAAGCCGTGCCGGGCGGCGACCCGGGCGGCGCCGGTGTAGACGCCGGCGAAGAATTCGGTGGTGAGTGCGGGGACGACGAGGAGGACGGTGCGGGTGCGGCCGAGGCGGAGGTTGCGTGCGGCGAGGTTGGGGCGGTAGTCGAGGTCGCGTGCGGCTGCCCGGACGCGTTCGGCGGTGGTTTCGGAGACGCGGCCGCGCCACTTGTCGCCGAGAACGAGGGAGACGGCGGCCTGGGAGACGCCTGCGGCGCGTGCGACGTCGCGGCTGGTGGGGCGCGTGCTCCCGTGTGCCACCGGTGACCTGCTCTTTCGTCTGGACTCCTGGTCAGCGCTCATGGTACGTATGACGGACGACGTTATACGTAAAACTTCCTCTCCTGCCGCGAGAAGGGTGGGCCATGGCCGCGGGGTACCTGGAGATCCTCAGGGCGAGGCATGCCGCGCGCCTGCTCGTCGGGACGCTGGTGGGCCGGCTGCCGAACGCGACGGCGGCGATCGCGGTGGTGCTGTTCGTGCGTGCCCAGGGGGGCAGCTACAGCCGCTGGTCCAGAGTCCCGCTGGGAGGGGGCTGCGGCCGCGGTTCGCGTCGATGCGCCGGCCGTATCCAGCTGTTCTCCCAGGCCCGACCGAAAGCGCAACGCGGCCAGGCCCGACGCTGTCGCGGTGCGGGACGGTCGGTCTGAGGGACGGCGAGCCCGTAGCGAGTGCGAGGGCGTCGCCGACGGGCGCCGGTGATGTCCATCCGGTCCTTCACCAGTGAAGGGGCGCGTACGGCGCTGAGGGCGCCCCCTGTGGCAGGGGGCGCCCTCAACGTGTGATCCGCGTCAGCCGACGCTGCCGTACTCCACGGGGAGGTCCGGGGGCCAGGGCCGGGTGAAGTCGAATGCGGCGTCGTGGGGGTCCCCCCGCTCGAGCGGAGCCGAGAGCGGGGGAGCGTGCCGGGCGTCGCGACGGGGCGAACGTTGCCTGTTGGGGCACTAGCGAGTGCCCCGCGCGGTCGCGTACGCGAGCCAGCGTTCGGCCCACCGCCGTAGCTCGTCCTCCAGCCAGTCGAATTCGAAGGCGATGCGGCGGGCGTGGTCCCGCAGTTCGGGAATGCGCTCAGGATGCCGGAGCGTGCTCGCGCCGATGCCGTCCTGGTAGTAGGCGCCCTTCAGGAGGACATCGGCGGCCGGCGACATCATGACGAAGGCCGGGTTGTTGGCTCCCGCCCCCAGGATCCCGTCCTCGCAGCCGGCTCCCGCGATGTCCCACTGGTCGGCGAGGGCCACCCGGACCCAGCGCCAGACCTGGAGTTCCCCGTCGTCGGAGTGGTCCTGTGCGATGTCGACGCCGACCAGGAACTCGGGCCGGCCGCCGGCGCCCGCGGAGAAGAGTCCGCTGTCGCGGGCCAGTCGCTCCCACTCCTGGTTGAAATGGTTTCCGAGGTCCTTCTCGTCGTGCGCGAGCAGGAATCCGTGCCGGCCGCTCTCGGCGCCGAGATTCCCCATGAAACTGGCGACGTTGACGGGCGGCAACTCGTCCCGCGTCTCCATGACCTCGCAGAAGACGAGTCCGGCGGCGGAGAGCTTGTCCAGGGCCTCCTGTGCCACGTCCATTCGGGTGTTCCCCTTCTTCTCACGCGAGCGGGCGGGCCGTCCGAAAGACGACCCGCCCGCTCGGCTTCTCACAGCCGGATGTTCACGGCCGGATGTTCACAACCGGTTCTCAGCGACGACGCGCGTAATGGTAGAGCGTCGGCCTGTTGTAGTCGTGGACTCCGTTCTTGAGCGGGAACCACGCTACTTGCCCGGTCTGCAGATTCAGCATGACGCGCAGCTGGTTGTTCGCCGGCAGACCGATGTTCTCACCGTCGAAGATGGGCGAGCCCACCCAGTTGTCCCAGCCACGCACGTTGCCGAAGTTCCCGAAGTTGTCCGGACCGGGGTTCATCCGCTGCCGGGCACCCGGGTTGTTGGCCACCTCGCGGGCGAGCCTGTCGAGCTGCCTCGTCAGGTCCTCGTAGTTGGCGAAGTGTGCGTTCCACGCGTCGCTGCGGGCGTCGCGTGCTGCCTGGCTGTACGGATCGCCGTCGAACGCGGGGTTCTCCGGTGTCAGCCCGTCGCCCTCGTTGTCCCGGCTCGGACCACAGTTGTGGACGAGGGCCGAGACACCCGCCGACACCACGTAGTACGTGTGGACGTCGGAGACGGTCAGGTTGTGGACGGTGGCGCCGCGCGCCGTCCAGCGTTCGACCGAGCTGATCTGGACGTAGCTGCCCGCGCTGGTCCGCAGCCACTGACCCGATGTGAGGTCGGTGGCTTCGATCCACCTGCCGGCCTCGGGGACCCAGAAGGGGTGCCCGTCGGTCGCCGTGATCTTCGCGGTCCTCGTTCCCGCCTTACCGTCGATGTCGACGGTGACGGTGACGAGGTGCTTGAGGCCCTGGCCCTTGATCTCGGCCGTGACCGTCTCGATCCGGGTCTCCCCGGTCCTCGGGTCGGTCGCGACCACCTTGTCGCCAGCTCTGACCTTCTCGATCGGCTTGGTGGAGCCGTCGGCCATCAGCACCTTCGTGCCGGGCACGAAGCTGTTGCTGATCGGGCAGGAGCCGCCGTCGGCCTTGCCGGAACCGCCGCCACCGCTCGAACCACCGCTGCTGCGGGAGGAGCCGCCGGTCTTTCCACCGGTCTTTCCGCCCCCGCCGCCGCTGCCTCCGCCGCCCTTGCCGGCGTGGGAGGAGGACTTGGGCGCCGCCTTGGCCTGGGCCTGCTTGTGGACGGGGTTGCCCGTCTTCCGCTTCGCCGCGGCCGCCGCGTCGGCCTTCCTCTTGGCTGCCTCGGCCGCCTTCTTCCTGGCCCTCTGCGCGGCCTCCTTCTTGGCTTTCTCGATGGCCAGCTTCTTGGCCCGTAGCGCCGCCGCCTCGGCTGCCTTGGCCGCCTTGAGCACGGCTTCGGCGGCTCTCTTGGCGGCCTTGAAGGCCTGGATGGCGTCGATGGTGCGGTTGATCGCCTTCAGGACCGAGGGGATCTTGCCCAGCTTCGTCCATGGAATGGCGTCCAGGATGATGCTGCCGCACGACCACATGTCACCGCCGAAGCAGGCCATGGCGTCGTTGATGCCGATGAAGTCCTTCAGCGTCTCCCAGGCCACGGCCAGGATCACCGAGGTCAGGGACCTGCCCATGGTGGACTGCGCCTGGGCGATCTGCGCCGCGGACAGACCCGCGCCGGCGAGGGCCGCGGCCTTCTCCGAGGCGGACAGGGTGATCGCCAAACCGGTCGGGTCGTCGTACGTCACCGGGTTGTTGTGCGCGTACGCGTAGCCGTTGCTCTGCTGCGGGTCGTTCAGGTCGAGCACCGGGTCGGCGGACAGGAAGCGTCCGACCAGCGGGTCGTACATGCGGGCGCCGAGCGGCTGGAAGCCGGAGGCGTCGTCCCGTGTCTGGCCCGTGAAGCCCTTGTGGCTGTGGAGGTTCTGACCCGCGGTGTCGGCGCCGCGCTGGTTGCCGAACGGGTCCTGCTTGCGCACCCGGACCGGCATGCCGCCGTTGAGCGCGACCTCGGTGTAGGTGCTGTTCTGGTGGTCCGAGGTCTGGGCGACCAGGACCTCGGAGCCGGTGCCGCTGGCGTAGCGCATGACCTGGCCGCCGGGGGCGGAGTAGGTGCGCTGGGTGCTGACCAGGACGCCGCCCAGCTGGACGGTGACCGAGGCCTCGTCCAGCAACAGGGTCGCCTGCTTGCCCTGGATGGTCAGCAGCCGCTGACCGTCGGGGCCGTAGATGTGCCGGGTGTCGTTCTGCGGCAGCCACTGCTGGGCGGCCTGGGCCGCGTCGCAGGTGGCCAGCACGATCGCGGTGGCGTTCACGTTCGCCGCGCCCTGGACCGCGAGGCACAGGGTGGAGTCGACGTGGATGAGCTGGCCGGACGCGTTGCGCTTCAGACGCTGGGCGCTGGTGCCGTCGCACTTGCGCACCTGGACCGCGGAGCCCGCGGTGTCGGCGGCAGGCTGGACGCACCAGGTGTCGTAGATCTCCAGAGTGCCGAGGTCGGGGTTCGGCTGGGGGGTCTGCGTCGGGCCCGGGACCGGCTGGAAGTGCCAGCTCTGCGCCACCGTGGTGTTGCACTGGTACAGCTGGACCGGCTGGCCCGTGGCGGCGAGACCGGACTTGAGGTCGAGGCACTTCTGGCCGAGACCCACGTACGGGGTCTTGCCGCCTGTGCCCTGGCCGGCGATCCGGTCGATCTTGCCGTCCGGGGTCCAGGTCAGGTCCTGCTTGTCGCCGTTGTCGACCGAGGTGACCGACTTGGTCTCACCCGTCAGCTCGTAGAGCCGCTGCGCCTCGGCCTTGACCTGGGCGCCCGCCGGGGTCGTGAAGGTCTTCGTGACCCGGGTGAGCGTGTGCGGCTGGTCCTTGGCGGCGTTCTTGCCGTAGACGTAGTCGGTGACCGCGTCCTTGGCGGTGTCGCCGGCGAGGTTCTTCTCGGTCAGCCTGGTGCGGTTGCCCAGGAGGTCGTACTCGTACTCCTGCCAGTAGCCGGAGCCGTCGGTGCCGGCCGCGACGTTGAGCGTGCCGTCGGCCTTCTTCGGAGCGGTGCAGTCCTGCTCCGGGTCTTTGGAGGTCCAGGCGGACTTCAGCTGACCCACCGGGTCGTAGACGAAACACTGGCGCTCCTCGATCCCGACGGCCCGCTCGTGGATGGAGGTGATGTTGCCGGCCGGGTCGTATCGGTAGGCGCGGTTCGAGACCAGGTTGCCGCCGACGATGCTCGCGGTGTTCTGCTCCCGGTAGACCGCCTGCTCCTGCAGCTCACCGCTGCTCTCGTCGTACGAGTTCTGCGTCCACACCCGGTAGGGCTGGGCGCCCAGGGTCGAACGGAGGACCTGGCCGTACGGCGAGTAGGCCGTCTCGGAGCCGTACCAGTCCTTGCCGGAGATGGAGAGCGGCTTGCCGTCCTTGTTGTAACGGACGACGAGATTCTCGGCGGCGAGCTTGCCGATCGCGGGAAGGGTGGTGTCCTCCAGCGCGCCGGTGTCCGAGTAGGAGTAGGAGTAGGTGTAGTCCTTCTTCAGGCCCCACGTGTCGGCGATCGACTGCGGCAGGGACAGGGTGGTCGCGGTTGGCTGGTAGTCGCTGGTGTAGCCGTTGACCGTCTGCGTGTACCCCAGCCCGTCGGTGAAGCGGGTCGCGGTGGCGGGCATGCCCTTGCCACCCGGGGCGGAGTCGTACGTGAAGTTCGCGAGCAGGGTGCCGTTGGTGTCGTTCAGATGCTGCTGGGTCGGCCGGGACAGTTCGTCGTAGCTGTTCCAGATCTTCACGCCGCGGGCGTTGGTGGTCGTCAGGACGCGGTCGCGGGAGTCGTACTCGGTACGGGTGGTACCCGTGTCCGGGTCGGTGGACGAGTCCATCCGGCCGCGGTGGTCGTACGTCCAGGTCCACGGGTGCGTCGGGTCGGCCGAGGCGGTCGCCTTCTCGAGCTGGCCCTTGGCGTCGTACGCGTAGCGCGTCGAGGTGAAGCCGCCCGGCGCTGCGGGGTTGAAGGTGTCCGTGCGGATGGTCCGGCCCGTCGCGTCGGTGTAGACGCGGTAGGAGGAGTCGCCCTGCGGGTTGATGACCTTCGACCAGTCCTCGCCGTACTCGTACGTGGTGGCCCGGTCCTCGTACACCCTGGAGGAGGACTCCTTGGTGACCGGGTCGACCCACTTGAGGTACGGCGTCTCCTGCGTCACGCGGCCGAGACCGTCGTAGGTGTAGCGCGTGATGTTGGGGACGGCCGTGTCGGAGACCGGGGTGAACAACTCGCCCGGCTTGGCCTCGTCGGTCAGATAGGCGTTGTTGGTCTGGTAGACGTCACCGGCGTTGTTGTACAGGGTGTCGGTGATCAGCCAGCCGGCGTCGTTGTCGGCCTCCTCCTGCGTCTGCCGCTCGCGGCCGAGACCGTCGTAGAGGGTGACGGAGGTTTCGACCCGGTCCTCGTAGCCACGCGTGTAGGTGGTGACGTACGGAGGCTTGCGGATCTTGGTGTTCGGGTCGTCCGGGTCGGTCTCCTCCGGCGGGACGGTGTAGACCGCGCGGAAGTCCGGCACCGACGACGTCGACGGGGTGCGGCCCGGGGCCCAGGCCTCGGACAGCCGGCCCAGCGGGTCGTACGAGGCCTCGCTGACGAGGTCGTTGGCGTCGGTCGTTTTGACGGTGACCGAGCGGCCCGGCTCCAGCTCCATGATCTGGCTGTGGCCGAGCACGTTGGTGTAGGTGACCTTGAAGACCTGGCCCGTGGCCGGTCCCACGGAGGCGTAGGTGGTCGTCGACGACTTCGGGATCGGCTTGGCCAGCTCGTCCGGGTCGGTCTGCCGGACGACCCGGCCGATCTCGTCGAAGCCCACGGTGCCGTTGGTCAGGAAGCCGGTGCCGGTGCCGTTCAGCGACCACGACTCGGTGGCCAGACCGCGGGTCGAGGCGGACAGCGCCGTGCCGTAGGCGGTGCCGTCGTACGCGGTGCGGGTGGCGCCGGTCAGCGTGGTGAGATCGGCCCAGTCCGCGTCGGCGCAGGTGGTGGGCGAGACGAGGACCTGCTTGCTGAGGCCGATCAGGTTCTTGGCGGTCTGGTGCACGTACTCGGACTTGGTGCAGGACTCGTCACCGGTCTTCCCGGTGTCGCCGAGCGACTCGACGAGCGTCGGCAGACCGTACGTCGGGTCGTACGCCGTCGTCGTCTTCACCGAGCGCACCGTGCGCGGGTCGTCGGTGTTGGTGCCGGACGACTTGGTGTACGCGATCTCCTCGGGCTCCGTGACCCGCCAGGCCCGCAACGGGCTCAGGCCGTCGTCACGGTCGCGCTTGCCGAGTTCGGTGGCCGCGGGCTTGGTGATGCTGCGGGTCAGCCAGTCGGAGTCGGCCTTGGTGGAGTCGACGTAACTGAGCTCCTCGGCGATCCGGCCGGCGAACGGCTCCTCGTCCTTGGCGATCTCGGCGCCCGTGATGTCCTTCACGGACACGGTGTCGCCGAGGCCCCGGAAGAAGCGGGTGACGGACTTGGAGCGCTGGCCGGCGGTGTCCGGGGTGCCGTCTTCGTTGACCGACCCCGTCAGGACCGTGGTCTGCTCGACGCCCGCGAACTGCGAGTAGGTGCGCTGCGACTTCTTGGTGAACTCGGCCTCGGCGAGCTTCCAGGCCGGGTTTTTGTACTTGTACTCCGTCCTGGTGGTGAAGTTGCCGTCGATGTTCGGCAGTTCCTCGACGGTGTCCACGACGTACTTGTGGAACCAGTCGATGTCCTCGACCTCGGGGTCGGGGTTCCAGAACGACGGGTAGCAGAGCCGGTTGTTGACCTTGAGCTGGGCCTGCAGCCGGGCCATGGCCGTGGCGCGGTCCTCGCCGGGCTGCTGGTCGAGCAGCGGCAGGTTGCCGGTGAGGCAGTCGCCCTCGATCTTCTTGTAGGTGACGACGGTCTCGCCGCCGTACTCGTTGACGACGCGGCCGATGCGCAGCCGGGAGAAGCCGGGACGCGAGGCGTGGACCGCCTTGACGCGGTTCGGCATGTCCTCGGTGTTGGGCTCGAATCGCACGGTGTTGAGCGTCACGCTCGCGTCGGTGGAGCCCTTGCGGGCGTAGCCGGTGCGCTGCACGGACTCCAGCCACAGGGCCGTGTTCGGGCCGGTCAGCAGCTTGGCGAAGCTCTGCTTCAGCTGGTACTCGTCGACGACCTGGCGGGCGGCGGTGTCGGTGAGCCGCTGGGCCGAGGTCGTGATCTTGTCGAGGCGCTTACGTGTCCAGAAGGACGGACCGGCGTTCCAGCACTTCTTGCCGGACTCGCAGCGCAGGTCGGCCGGGGTGTCGAACCAGGGCCGGTAGTTGCGCGGGTCCTTGGAGGTGAAGTTGGCCTCGGAGCAGGTGACGTCGTCGACGGTGTAGCAGCGTTCGGCCACCGTGAAGCCGACCCGGGCCGGGGCCGTCTGAGTGAAGATGTTGTCGCTGCGCTGGCCGTAGTGGATGTGGTCGAGCCAGCCGTCGCGGTCGTAGACGACCGGGTCCTTGAAGTTGAAGTTCCGGGCGTAGTAGTTCTGGTCCTTGTCCCACCACAGCGACATCGCGTTGCCGTGGATGTCCTCGACGTAGTCGAGGCCCCAGCGCCAGCCCTGCGTGCACCAGGAGTTGGTCCAGTCGGTGGTCGTGGGGCCCTTGTAGCAGTCCTCGCCGTCGTGGTTGCCGTACACGGGGACGGTCAGGACGGACTTGGTGGTCGGGTCGTCGGCGGCCGTGCCGTGGTCGGACCAGCCCGGGAGCTTGTTCTTGCCGAAGTGGTACTTGGTGCCGTCCTTGGTGGTGACGACCCAGTACTCACCGTCCTTGGCGCCGTTGCCGGTGGCCTCGCCCTTGATCAGCTGGACGGTGGAGCCGTCGCCGTTGGCCGTGAACCACTCGCCCTTGGTCTTGTCCCAGACCAGCTCGGTGGTCAGGCCGCCGAGGGAGAGGGTGGCGTTCTCCGAACCCCAGCACAGGTCCGCGGTGCGGTGCGTGGAGTTGTTCGACCCCGCCTTCTTGGAGTCCTGACGGCAGTTGGCGTACGTACGGGTGATGGAGCCCGCGTTGTATTCCCAGCCGTCACCGATCCAGGAGGCCTGGTTGTTCGTCGAGGAGGTGCGGCCGTCGACGGACTGCGAGGAGTACGCCAGGCCGACCTTCGGCATCAGTCCGCCGGCGGTCTCCGGGACCTGGATCTGGTACGAGTACGTGAAGGCGCCCGAGGACGAGCCCGACGACCAGGAGCCGGAGGACAGCAGTGGCGAGGCCGTGAAGTCACCGGACACCGACGAGCCGGTGTCGAGGCCGCCGACGGCGGCGCCGCCGTTCGCGGCGACCGCGGGCTGGACGCCGTCCCGGTAGGAGGCCTTCGACGCCGCGGTCGACGCCTTGGAGGGGACGAAGCCCTCGCCGACCAGGTCGGCGACGGGGATGCTGCCGCTGAGGACTTTGCGGGTCTTGGCGTTCTTGGCCGTCTTCGTCCGCGTGGGTGCGTCCTTGGCCGGCACGGTCTCGACCGTGCTGCGCAGCCGCTGGAAGTTCTTCTTGCCGTTCTTGACGTCCTTGTCCCCCTGGGGGACGGACATCGTGGTCGTCCCGCCGCCGTCGGCGCAGTCGCCCGTGGTGGGCGAGGAGTAGACGCACTCGGGCAGCAGCATCAGACCGAAGCGGTTGGCGGCCTGCGGTCCGTACAGGTCGGCGAAGCCGGTGGTGTCGATGCTGATGGCGACCTCGGCAGCCGGGTCGACGGTGGCCGGCGGGGTGAGCTTCATGACGATGCCCGAGACGCCCGCGTCCTGCGAGGTGGTCTGCGGGGCCACGCCCACGGTCCAGTCGCCGGCGAGGCCGGCGGGGTCGCCGCCCTCGGGGACGCCGATGGCGACCGGCAGGTTGTTGGTGACCGGCACGGTGGTGCCGGGCTCGCTGCTCGTGGAGAGCGTGGCGCTGCCGGTGCCGGAGGTCCACGGCGTGACGGCGCCGGGGGTGTACGGGGCGACCGGGTTCTCCGGAGCCAGGGTGAGGGTCTTGGCGGCGGCCTCGTCGCCCTCGACCTCGGTGGCCTTCGGCAGGTCCGGGAGGTCGACGTTGGCGATCGACTTCTCGCGGCTCATGGTGGGGTCGGGGACGGCCAGGGCCTGCCCGCCCAGGCTGGTCACGGTCAGTGTCGAGGACAGCAGAAGAACGGTCGCCGTGCGGCTTCGCCGCCGGCGCCTTCGTTGTGACTCTGTCATGGCTGGGCGTCCCCGCCCCAGCCATGACAGCGGACCTGAAGCACGCATTAGCGTCGACTCCCACCCTGGCGGATCGTTCAACAGGCACACGTCTGGCTCAGGCGCGTGCGTGCGCACTCTCTGTCATGTCCGCTGCACAATTCAAGATCGCCTGTCGGCCGGATCGCCCTGCGAAGTGATCCGCGTCACGGGGCGAAACGCACCAGATGGTTTTGTTGACGGCCCATCAGGCGGATGTGGGGGAATGACTTGATCATGGTCAATACGACACCGGAAAAGCTCCGAATCGGGCAAAGTTGGCATGCTGCCCCATCGATTCACCGGTTTCATAACGGATTCACAACTTACTCACACGTAGACGTGCTGGTGCCCATGTGTGATCGTGTGCGCGCATCTGCCCCACGGCCTGCCGATCGGGGCTGTCTGTGCAGTCCTCAATCCGCTTGGTTCCCAAGGGAGTAGACCGCCGTGACCGCGCCGCCCCGATATCTCAGCCCCTTCGTGCGCACGCGCACACGGCTGTCCCTGACCGTCGGCCTCGTGCTGGCCGCCCTGACCGCCGCCCTGCTGCCCTGGTGGTACCCCGACCACTCCGCCCCGGAGACGGCCCGGGGCGCCACCGACGCCACCCCCGCCTCCACCGGTCCGCGCGACGAGACCGCCGCGATGGCCGAGGCCCGGCGCACCGGCAAGCCCGTGCTCGTCGACACCGCCACCACCGCCACCACCTTGACCTGGGCGCTGCCCGGCGGTCGGCTGAAGACCCGGATCACGGCCACCCCCACCCGGGCGAAGAACGCCGAGGGCGAGTGGGCCCCGATCGACAACACTCTGAAGCGAACAGCCACAGCACCCAAGGACCTTGGCGTCACCCCCGTGAACCCGGCCGTCGCGGTGCGCTTCGCGAGCGGCGACGCCGGCAAGGACCGCGCCGGCGCCCGCAAGGACCGCGCCGACCGCTCCTTCACCCGCGCGAAGGCCCCGGGCGAGACCGTGCTGGCCGAGGTCGACCTCGGCGGTCACACCGTCGCGTACACCTGGCCGGGCACCCTGCCCGAGCCGGTGCTCGACGGACCGCGCGCCCTGTACCCGGAGGTGCTGCCCGGCGTCGACCTGCTGCTCGTGGCCCGTGAAGAGGGCGGCATGGCGCAGGTCCTGATCGTCAAGACCCCCGAGGCCGCGGAGAGCAAGGCGCTCGCCACCGTCTCCTACGGGCTGCGCTCCGACACGGCCGTGTTCCGGCGCGACACCAAGGCCAGCCGGGTCCAGGTCCTGGACAAGGGCGGCAAGGAAGTCGGCTCCATCCCGACCCCGTTCGCCTGGGACTCCAGCGGCCGTGACCCCGAACTGCCCGCCGGCACCCCGAACCGTACGGCGGTCGCCACCCCGGCCGACGTGCTGAAGCTGTCGGGCCTCACCGGCATCGAGCCCGGCGCCGAGTCCGCGCCCCTGCCGATCGCCCTGGACGGCGCGAACACCGGTGACGCCCGCCTGGAGGTCGGCTTCGCCGCCACCGGCCTGGCCGACCGCGAGGGCGTCACCTACCCGCTGTTCGTCGACCCGCCGCTGAACCCCGGCTGGGACGCCTGGACGGTGGCCTACAAGCCGTACCCGAGCACGAGCTTCTTCAACGGCACCAACTTCTCCTCCGGCACCTCCGACGCCCGCGTCGGCCACGAGAGCGACACCGGCGGCACCGCCCGCTCGTTCTGGCGCATGGACTGGTCCAGAAGCATCAAGGGCGCGGAGATCAAGTCCGCGACCTTCAAGGTGCTCAACAACCACTCCTGGTCCTGCACGACCCGCGAGTTCCAGATCTGGCGCACCGGCTCGATCTCGTCGGGCACGACATGGAACGCCCAGCCCAGCTGGTCCGACGAGCTCCAGCGCAAGTCCTTCGCGCACGGCTGGTCGTCGAGCTCCTGCCCCGACGAATACGAAGCGTTCGACGTCAAGGACGCCGCCCAGTACGCCACGAACAACGGCCACTCGACCCTCACCCTCGGCATGCGGGCCACCAGCGAGTCGGACACGCAGACCTGGCGCAAGTTCAAGGCGACCTCCGCGACCATCGAGGCCGTCTACAACCGCAAGCCGAACGAGCCCACCGACGGTGAGACCGTCCCCGGCGGCGACTGCGTCGTCGGCTCCCCGGGCCGCACGGTCGGCAAGACCAACCTGACCCTGAAGGCACGCGCCACCGACCCCGACGGCAACCTGAAGGGCCTGCGCTTCCGCTTCTGGAAGGCCGGCACGACCGCCCCGACCGGCGTCCTGGCCACCAACCTCAGCAGCGGCTGGGCCTCGACGATCATCCAGTCGTCGTCCCTGGTGGACAAGACCACCTACTACTGGGACGTGCGCGCGGAGGACTCCGACACCCCCACCCCGGCGGTCTCCACCTTCTTCCCGTCCGGCACCACGCCCTGCGCCGTGACCGTCGACGGCTCCGGCCCACCGCCGCCGGTCGTCACCAGCGACGTATGGCTCAAGACCACCTCGGACGGCGCCACTTGGGCGAAGGTGAACTTCGGCCAGGCCGGACCGATCGCCTTCTCCTCGCCGGGCGCGGCGAAGTTCACGTACGCCTGGGGCGGCGTCGCCCCGGTCCCGGTCAACGCCGACGCCGACGGCAACGCCACCGTCCCCGACCTGCAGCCGCCGAACGCCGGCCCCAACACCCTCCAGGTCTTCGCCTACGACAGCCTCGGCAACCCGAGCGCGCGCACCGACCACACGACGTACGTCCCGCCGAAAGAGAACGCCGACACCCCCGGCGACACGGGCGGCGACGGCACCCCCGATCTGCTCGTCATCAACGAGGCCGGTGCCCTGCGCACCTACGCGGGCCAGCCTGGCGGCGAGCTGTACGGCTCGCTGGCCTCGTCGTACACGAGGGGCAAAGACGGCAAGGCGACCCTCAACCCCCCGGGTCACTGGTACGACGCCACTTCGACGCTCGGCAACAAGGCCGCGCTGATCGCGCACTACCAGGACACCTACCCGGGCGACGGCACCACCGACCTGTTCGCCCGCACCCCCGACGGCGGCTTCTGGCTCTACTCGGGCGACGGCTACGGCTCGTTCGACGTCGACCAGCGCATGAAGATCCGTCTGCCGTCGAACGCGCCCGCGCCGTCCACCTGGACGCAGCTGAAGGCCCTCGGCGACATCACCGGCGACAAACTGCCCGACCTGGTGCTGCGCACCGCCGCCGGTTTCTGGGTGCTCTCCGGCTACACCGGCGGCAGCATCCAGACCGCGACGCAGATGAACGCCGACGCCTGGGCCCGCCGCGACATCGTCAACCTGGCCGACATGAACAAGGACGGCACACCCGACCTGCTCTGGCGCAACCTGGACAACGGCAACATGTACCTCCGCCGCGGCAAGCCCGGCCCGGTGACGGACAGCGTCGACCTCAACTCCCTGATGCTGGCCTCCAACGCCGTCAACGGCGACGAGCTCTTCGGCACCAACTGGACCGAGGCCGACGCCAACGCGGCGATCGGCATCCCCGACATCAACAACGACGGCATCCCGGACATCTGGGCCCGCTTCGCGTCCGACGGTCACATGTCGATCTACCACCCGTCCACCACGAACACGAACCCTCCGGTGAAGACGGTGATCGGGTCGGGGTGGAACGAGAAGTTGGCGTTCGGGTGAGGTGATCCCGCCTTCGGGCCTGAATGGGGGTGCCCCCGGCGTTGTGCGGCGCCGGGGGCACCCCCGTTTCCCGTACGGCTATGGGGGCGCGGCGCCGCCCTCCGCGACGGCCTGCCTCCCTGCGGTACCGCACATCACTCTTTCGAAGCACACTCCGGCGTTCACTCTCCATCTGGTTGGTGGCCGGCGACGAACGGCGCGAAGGGGAGTGAGCGACGGACACGTTCCGCTCCTGGGAAGAGGTAAGGCAGGAGGCCTTCGACGAGGACGATCTCGACGAGATCCGAGCGGGCGCCGAGAGGTTGGTCGCACAGGTGCGCGCCCACCGGCTGGCCGAGGTGCGCCAGGAACTCGGTCTCACCCAGAGTGAGGTCGCGGCGCGTACGGCTGTCCGGCAGGAGTGGGTGTCCGCGATCGAGCGCGGCGAGACCGTCTCGACGGAGGTCGGCACCATGGCGGCACACGTCGCCGCGCTCGGCGGCACGCTGGGAGACCGTCGCGAACTTCGGTGGCCCCCGCATCGTCATTGCCCGGTAACCCTGCTCCTGCGCAGGGGGAGCCGCTCGACCGTACTCGCACTGTCGTCATACGCGTATTGCGATGCCCTCGTGGCAAAGGCGGGCATCAGCATCAGCTTGGAGCAGGACCAGGCCGAACGCATCCGGCAGCACGCGGAACGAGCAGGCATGGACGTCTCGGCATACCTGGTGCACGCCGCGACGCGCCAGATGGCCGAGAGCGATGCCATAGAAGAACAGTTCGCCGAGGTGGACGCACTTATCGCCCGGGCGGAGCGGGCAGCGGACGGGCTGCCCGCCGAACCCGTTCGGGAACCGACCGCGGAACTCACGGAGCAGGAACGCCGCGAGGTCGACGAGGCCCTGGCTCTCGTCCACGGCCGGGACCGGCAAGGCCGTCGTCCGGGCCACGCCGCGTGAGCGCACGGGTGCCGGTCTACGACACCGGCATGCTCATCGCACTCGCCGACCGCAAGGCGAAGGCGGTGGCTCTCCACGAGGGACTGCGCATGGTCCCGCACCGGGCGCTGGTGCTCGGACCGGTCCTCGCCCAGGTGTGGCGCCCCCAGCCGGCGCTGGTGCACGCCCTGTCCGGCGTCCTGAAGGAATGTACGGTCCCTCAGGCCCGTACGTCCGGGCCGCCCATGCGTGAGACGAAGGCAGGCCGTCCGGAGTGCCTGGCCTGCGCCACGGGCCCGGACCTCGCGGATCGGCGGCGCATCGGCACCGCTCTGGGGCAGGCGGCCCTGCCGGTGAAGAAGTGGCCGGACGCGGTGGACGCCTGGGTGGCACTGGCGGCGGCCCGGCACGGCAGCGCGGTGATCTTCACCACCGACCCGGGGGACATCCGGGCCTGCCTGACGGTCCTCGCGCCGATGGACGTGCACGTGGTCGCCGTCTGACGACCTGGAGCCACGCGGGTCAGCGTCAGCGTGCCGGTCCTGGCTGTGCGCCCGGCGCCGTCGTCGGGCGTCAGTTCCCAGGGGCCGACCTCGTCGACTCCATCTGGGCGGAGTGGGTACCGGGAGTACTGCCCAACTTCACAACGGCCGCGTCGACAGTCGTCCCGGACGCCTCGCCCTTGGACGCCGACGTCGAGACACCGATGGGTGTCACCGCCGGCTTGATCCGGCCGGCTGCAGTGCCCTTGTGCGTGATCACGTCCACGTGCAGAGGACCCGGTACGCCGGTGATCCGGCGCAGGATGACGGTCAGTTCCCGGTCACCGAGCGGCTGGGCGACCTGTACGTCGTTGCCGCTGGACGCGGAGTCGGCCGTGACCGCCGAGCTCGATCCGAACAGCAAGGCCACGGCGCACACCAGGACGGAGAGCACAGCCCAGAGGCGGCGGTGGGGGTGGTGCGTCTGCGGGCGTGTGGGGCGCACGCGCGGTACGAAGCCGCGCACCGGGCGGGTGCCTGGCTGTCTTCACGGCGGGCCGTTCGCGGCCCTTGGCCCTGTCCGATGGCTCTGGTGATACCGGCGACGGGGGCGCGGGCGCGGTTCTCCGACCCCTTCGTCCGCGGGCTGCACCGGAGCGGCCCGCGCATGGCGGCCACGGGCCTCCCAGGGCAGGACGCGGTCACGCCGGTGGCGCGCCGCGGCGTGACGTACGGGTTCCGGGAGGGTGGTCCATGACGACATTCCCGCGGTGGTCCGTGAGGTCTCGGCGGAGTTCCCGCGTTCGAGGCCGTGGCCCCGTGTCACGGTGCACGTCATGCCGTGGAAACAGCCGACGCCAGGTTGTCCGCCTGCCGGTCCGAATCCAGCCGTGACTGCCCGGCCAGGAGCATGAGAACGCTGACCGTGAGCCCGAGCACGCCACACGCCGCTGCCCAACTCGGACCGCCGTGTTCCAGGACCAGCCCGACGACGGCGGATCCGAGCGCCATGCCCGAGGTCATCAGCGTGACGAGCCAGGCAAACGCCTCCGTGACGGTGCCCGCCGGGGCGAGCTCTCCGACCAGGACGAACGAGACGGTCAGTACCGGCGCGAGGAACAGTCCGGTCAGCACCATCAGGCCGGACATCAAGGGCGGCCCGGGCAGCAGGCACAGGAGCGCATAACCGGGAGCCAGGCAGAGGGTCAGCAGCAGAGCCCGCCGAGCGGGCGGGATCGACCAGTGGCGTACGGCGCCGTAGGCGAGTCCCCCGACGAGGGCGCCGAAGGCATTGAGAGCCAGGAGCACCGGAGCACCCCCGGGCACGCGGTGTTCTTCCGCATAGGCCACGACGACGACATTGAGCGTGCCGAGTGCGACGCCCACGCCGGTGAGACTGACCAGCAGGACGACCAGACCCCGGCTGCGCAGCGGGCCGAGCCAGTCGGCCTCGCGAGCGGGGGCCCGCCAGGCCCGGGCCGGCTCGGCGGTGCCGACCACCAGCACACCCGAGAGTCCCAGCAGCGCGGCGGCCCACAGGGCTGTCACGGGTGAGGCGACGGCGACACAGCCGGCGACGATCAGCGGCCCGCCCATGAAGATCAGTTCCTGGGAGGCGGAATCCAGGGCGTAGGCCGACTCCAGTTCCTCATCCGGGACGACCCTCGGCCACAGTGCCCTCAAGCAGGGTTCCAGTGGCGGCGACGCCGCTCCCGCCAGGACCGCTCCGGCTGTTACGGAAGCCTGTCGGCCAGGGGCCGCCGCGATCACCAGGAACCCGCAGGCCGCCAGCAGGGCTGCGGGCAACAGCACCGGGGTCTGGCCGACGCGGTCCACCAGACGGCCGAGCAGCGGTCCTCCCAAGGCTGTGGCTATGGCGAACGCCCCGACGACGAGCCCGACGAAGCCGTACGGCTGGTCCTCCTCGCGCAGCGCCAGAGGGATCGCCACGGCGGCCATTCCGCTCGGCAGCCGCCCGACAAGGGTGCCCACCAGCAGCCGGGCTACATAGGGACTTCCCAAGAGGCTCACGTACCTCATGAGACGCCTCTGTCACCGTCGGAAACCGAGGGGCCTCCGGTCAGGTGCGCGTGCGGCGCGGCCGGGCTGAGCGTGTTCGTCATTGAATGTCCCTGTCGCTGACCTTGCCCGAAGGATTTGGTTATACGTAACACTTAGCCGGGCGGGCCGCTTCGGGTCAACCCCGCCCCGGGGCAGACCGCACCGGTGTGGAGGGAGGGTGGCGATCCGCCAGGGCCGGACCGGGTTGCTGGGTGCACGGCGCCTGAACGGCGGCGGTGTCGTACGCGGACGGGCACGGCGGTGACGCGGTGTACGGCCGGCTGATGGCGGCTCTGGGACTGGGGGCCCTCGTGGGGGGCGCCCTGTACGGGGCGCGCCGGTGGTCCGGTGCGCCGGAGCGGCGGCTGCGGGTGCTCGTGGGGTGTCTGGCGCTGAGCTATCTGCCGCTGGTGCTGATGCCGTCGGCGCCGGCGATGACGGCGTTGACGGGGTTCGCGGGGGTGTTCCTCGCGCCGTGCATCGCCTGCGCGTTCGTCATCGTCGACCGGCATGCGCCGAGGGGCACGGTCACGGAGGCGTTCTCCTGGCTGGTGACGACGTTCACCGTGGGGGCGTCGGTCGGGACGGGGCTCGCCGGGCCGGTGGTGGAGGCGGGCGGGGCCCTGTGGGGCTTCGCGGTGCCGGGTGCGGCGGGGGGCGTGTCCCTGCTGGTGCTGGCGGCCACGGGGCGGGTCCTCGCAGCTCCTGCTGGGGGCGGGGTGGTTGCGGCTTCACCGGAAAATGATCCAAATCGTGCTGCCGAACCCCGTTTCAGGTCCGAGGATCGGGCGTAATGTTCACTCATGGACCGCCGCATTTTCGGGCTGGAGAACGAGTACGGCGTCACGTGCACGTTCAGGGGACAGCGCCGCCTGTCGCCTGACGAGGTGGCGCGGTACCTCTTCCGCCGTGTCGTGTCATGGGGCCGCAGCAGCAATGTCTTTCTGCGCAACGGTGCCCGCCTCTATCTCGACGTGGGCTCACATCCGGAATATGCGACACCCGAGTGTGACAATGTGATCGAACTGGTCACCCACGACAAGGCCGGCGAGCGCATTCTGGAGGGACTCCTCGTCGACGCCGAACGCCGCCTGCACGAGGAGGGAATCGCAGGCGACGTCTACCTCTTCAAGAACAACACCGATTCGGCGGGCAACTCCTACGGCTGCCACGAGAATTATCTGGTGGCCCGCCACGGCGAGTTCTCGCGGCTCGCGGACATCCTGATCCCGTTCCTGGTCACGCGGCAGTTGCTGTGCGGTGCCGGCAAGGTGCTGCAGACCCCACGGGGCGCGGTGTACTGCGTGAGCCAGCGGGCCGAGCACATCTGGGAGGGCGTCAGCTCGGCGACCACCCGCTCCCGGCCGATCATCAACACGCGTGACGAGCCGCACGCGGACGCCGAGCGTTACCGCCGTCTGCACGTCATCGTCGGCGACTCGAACATGTCCGAGACGACCATGCTGCTCAAGGTGGGTGCCACGGACCTGGTGCTGCGCATGATCGAGGCGGGCACGGTGATGCGCGACCTCACCCTGGAGAACCCGATCCGGGCGATCCGCGAGGTGAGCCACGACATCACGGGCCGCCGCAAGGTGCGCCTGGCCAGCGGCCGCGAGGCATCCGCCCTGGAGGTGCAGCGCGAGTACTACGAGAAGGCCGTGGACTTCTGCGAGCGCCGCGGCATCCGCACCGGCACGGTGGAGCAGGTCCTGGAGCTGTGGGGCCGCACGCTGGACGCGATCGAGACCGAGGACCTGGACCGGATCGGTACCGAGATCGACTGGGTGATGAAGTACCAGCTCATCGAGCGGTACCGCGCCAAGCACAACATGACGATGTCGCACCCGCGGGTCGCGCAGATAGACCTCGCCTACCACGACATCCACCGGCGCCGCGGCCTGTACTACCTGCTGGAGA
The DNA here is from genome assembly GCF_042869095.1 of Streptomyces sp. NPDC007264. Classification (NCBI taxonomy): domain Bacteria; kingdom Bacillati; phylum Actinomycetota; class Actinomycetes; order Kitasatosporales; family Streptomycetaceae; genus Streptomyces; species Streptomyces sp. NPDC007264. The sequence continues at coordinate 272,365 of NZ_JBIAFD010000005.1, read as the reverse complement.
AGAAGGGACAAGCCGCCCGGATCTGCAACGACTTGAAGATCTTCGAGGGCAAGTCGGTTCCTCCGCAGACCACTCGGGCCCGGCTGCGCGGCGATTTCATCCGGCGCGCGCAGGAGCAGCGTCGTGATTTCACGGTCGACTGGGTGCATCTCAAGCTCAATGACCAGGCGCAGCGGACCGTGCTGTGCAAGGACCCGTTCCGTTCGGTCGACGACCGGGTGGAGAAGCTGATCGCCGGAATGTGAGCCGTGCGTTCCGGTGGCACGCCGCCGGAACGCAACGCGGGCGCCGTACGTTTGCCGTACGGCGCCCTTCTCACGCCGTAGAGTTGCGCGCACGCCATCAACAAGATCGACCGATACGAGGCCCCCACCGTGCGCCGACGCTCCCTCCTCCTCGCCACCGTGCCCGCCGGACTGGTCACGCTCGCCGGGTGCGGCGACGACTCGTCCGGCAAGGCCGGCACCAGTTCGTCCCCTTCGCCCTCGGCCACGTCGTCCACCACCCCACCGCCCAAGATCGTCGACGGCCCGTTGCCGGCCATCACCGCGGGCACCAAGTTCGACCAGAAGCCCACCGTGGCCAAGGGCGACGGCTCGCCGTCGAAGGACCTGGCGGTGAAGACGGTGATCGCGGGCAGCGGTCGCACGGTCGCGGAGAACGACTACGTCCAGGCGAACTACCTCGGCCAGATCTGGGACACGGCGAAGGTCTTCGACAACTCCTACGACCGCAAGACGCCGCTGGTCATCCGGCTGGCCCAGGGCAGCATCATCGACGGCTGGCGGTACGGGCTGCAGGGCAGGAAGACCGGCAGCCGTGTCCAGATGGCCGTGCCCCCGACCTGGGGCTACGGCTCGCAGGGCAACGCCCAGGCGGGCATCAAGGGCACCGACACGCTGGTCTTCGTGGTCGACATCCAGAACACGTTCAACGCGAAGAGCTCCGCCCGCGGCAAGGTCGTCGCCCAGAGCGACGCCGCTCTGCCGAAGGTCGGCACCAACACCGACGGCAAGGCCCCCTCCATCGAGGTGCCGAAGACGAAGGCCCCGACCGCTCTGGCCGCGGCCTACGTGATCGAGGGCGACGGCGCCACGGTCACGGCGGACAGCACCCTTCTCGTGCAGTACAAGGGCGTGCTGTGGGACTCCGGCAAGGAGTTCGACTCGACGTACCGCCGCAGCGACCTCGCCTCGTTCCCGCTCCAGCAGGTCGTCAAGGGCTGGGCCCAGGGGCTGACGGGCAAGAAGGTGGGCAGCCGGGTGCTCGTGGTCGTCCCGCCGAAGCTGGGCTACGGCGACAACCCGCCCGCGGGCAGCGGTATCCAGAAGGACTCCACCCTGGTCTTCTCCGTGGACATCCTCGCGAAGATGTAACCCCCGCGGGGATATGAGAGTGTCGGTGGTGCCGCAATGGCCTCAACACGAATCAGCAGGAGCTTTTGACGTGAGCATCGAGAAGCCCGAGATCGACTTCCCGGGCGGCGAGCCCCCGGCCGACCTGGAGATCAAGGACATCTGGGAGGGTGACGGCCCGGAGGCCAAGGCGGGCGACACCGTCTCCGTCCACTACGTGGGCGTGGCCTTCTCCACCGGTGAGGAGTTCGACGCGTCCTGGAACCGCGGCACGCCGCTGAGGTTCCAGCTCGGCGTCGGCCAGGTCATCAAGGGCTGGGACCAGGGTGTGCAGGGCATGAAGGTGGGCGGCCGCCGCCAGCTGACGATTCCCGCGCACCTCGCCTACGGCGACCGCGGTGCGGGTGCCCGGATCAAGCCGGGCGAGACGTTGATCTTCGTCTGCGACCTGGTCGGCGTCTGATCCGACGGTTCGATCCCGGACCGGAAGCGATCATCCGGGGCCCATGCCCGAGCGGGCGTGGGCCCTCGGCTTTTGTCACGACACGTGCGAGCGGTACGGTCGTCGATCGTAAGCACCACAGGGAAGGCGAAGGGCGTCGATGGCCATTGCCAAGGCCGAGCGGTTGATGAATCTGGCGCTGTGTCTGCTCGGCACACGGCGGCCGCTCAGCAAGCGCGAGCTGCGGGAGTCCATCGAGGCATACGTCGAGGCCTTCGGGCCGGGGAGGAGTGCGGCGTCCGGGCCGGGGAGAGGCGCGGCGTCCGGGCCGGAGAGGACCGCGGCGGGCTCCGACGACTCCTTCAACCGCATGTTCGAGCGCGACAAGGACGATCTGCGCGAGCTGGGCCTGGTCATCGAGACCGTGGAGAACCTGGACGGCGAGGTCGGCTATCTCGCCCGCCGTGACAGCAACCGCCTGCCGCCCATCACCCTCGATGCGGAGGAGGCCGCCGCCCTCGGCCTGGCCGCCAAGGTGTGGCAGCAGGCCCGTCTCGCCGGTGCCGCGAGCGGCGCCCTGCAGAAGCTGCGCGCCGCGGGGCTGCCCGAGGACGTCGACCCGTACGAGGCGCACGGTGCCCTGGAGCCACGCATCCCCGTGCACGAGGCCGCCTTCGAGCCGCTGATGCTGGCGTGCCGCGACCGCCGGCCGGTGGTGTTCGACTACCGCAAGGCCACCGCCGCACGCCCGGAGCCGCGCCATGTCGAGCCGTGGGCGCTGGAGTGCTGGCGTGGCCACTGGTATCTGGCGGGCTGGGACCGCGACCGCGGCGCGGAGCGCGTCTTCAGGCTGTCGCGGATCACCGGCAAGGTGCGTTCCCGCGGCGGCGGTTTCACGGCCGAGGTGCCCGATGCGGTCACCGTCCGCGAGACCGTGGCGGGCTGGGCGGGGGAGATCGCCGATCGCACCGCCCTGATCCGGCTGCGCGCGGGCGCGGGGTACCCCCTTCGGGCGAAGGCGACCGCCGTACGGGAACTCGACGAGGGCTGGGACGAGTTGGAGATTCCGTACGGGCACGGTCTCGACGCGTGGCTGGTCGAGTTCGGGCCCGACGTGGTGGTCGTGGAGCCGGCCGAGCTGCGGGCCGACGTGGTGGACCGGCTGCGTGCCGTGGCCAAGGGCTGAGGGGGAGGGGACGACATGGCAGGCAGACCGGCCAGGCCCGCGAACGCCATCGACCAGACCCGGCGGATGCTGTCTCTGGTGACGTATCTGCGGGAGCGCCCCGGCGCGCGGATCGAGGACGTCGCCCGGGCCTTCGGCATCACCGAGGACGAGCTGGTCTCGGACCTCGACGTGCTGCCCATGTGCGGCACCAGCTTCCGCGGCGGCGACCTGCTCGACATCGACACCGACGGCGAGCGCATCTGGTGGCACAACCCCGCCGCCCTCGGCGCGGAGGCGGCCGAGCCGCTGCGTCTGGCGGCGGACGAGGCCACCGCGCTGCTGGTGGCCGCGCGGGCCGTCGCCACCCTGCCCGGCCTGCGCGAGAGCGACCGGCAGGCGCTGCTGCGCGCCACCGCCAAGGTGGAGACCGCGGCCGGTGAGGCGGCAGGGGCCAGCTCCCGGCTGTCGGTGACCTTCGAGTCGGAGGGCGGCGTCTTCGCGGACGTCGACAGGGCCATCTCCGAGCGCCGCCGCCTGTGGATCCGCTACTACTCACCGGCCCGCGACGAGGTCACCGAGCGTGAGATCGACCCGATCCGCCTGGTCAGCGTCGGCCACACCTATGTGGAGGCGTGGTGCCGCCGTTCCGAGGCGCGCCGCACCTTCCGGCTCGACCGGGTCGCCGAGATAAAGATCCTGGACGAGCCGTCGGCGCCGCCGGAGATCGAGCTGCGCGACCTGTCGGAGGGGCTCGTCCAGCCCGCCGCGGAGGACCCGGAGGTCGTCGTCGAGGTCGGGCCCGGCGGGCGCTGGGTCGCCGAGTACTACCCGCACGACAGCGCCGATGAGCTGCCGGACGGCGGGCTGCGTATCACCTTGCGGACCCCGGACCCGGCGTCGCTGCGACGGCTGGCGCTGCGGCTCGGGCGGGACGGCCGGATCGTGGCGCCGCAGGACCTCGCGGACAGTGCCCGCCGGGCGGCCCGTGAGGCGCTGGCGGCCTACGAGGGGCCGGACGTGGTTCAGGACGGGCTGTACGACAGGCAGGAGCAGAGGCTGTGAGCACGTCGGCGGTGTCTGGTACGTCGGAGCGGTCGGGCGCGTCGGCCGGTGCGCCAGGGTCCGGGGAGATGTCGGTGCGCACGGCGTTCGCGGGCATGAGACGGGTGGCCGACGTGGTGTTCCGGGCGGGCTGCCCGGACTGCAGGGCCCGCTTCGAGCTCGGTGCGGGTGCCCTGCGGCTGGCCATCGGCGCCACCAGCGAGCGCACCTTCTACTCCTTCACCTGTCCCGAGTGCGGCGTCTGCGTCCGCAAGCCGGCGGGTGAGCGCATCGTCGAGCTCCTGACCGGGGGCGGGGTGCGGACACTGCGTCTGCACTCGACCCTCTAGGCTCGACGTCATGTTCTGGCCGATGCTCGCGATCGCCCTGGGGTTCCTGGGGCTCGCCGTTCTGGGTGTGCTCGCCGTCCGGGTCTTCATGGAGGCGCAGCGGCTGGGGCGGCAGGTCGCTGACTCCGCGCGACGGATCAACCGGGCCGCGGACGATCTGGAGCGGGCCGCCGTGGGAGCCGCGCGCGCCGCGGAGCGGGCATGAGGTGCGCAGGGGCGCCGGCCGCGCCGGGCGGCCCCCGAAGTGCCCCTGGGACCGGCCCGTTTCGTGGGTCCGGTATGAGTCGCGCCATGGATGCGCAATGAGTCGCTTCGGCCTGTCTCCCGTTCCTCGCGGACAGGTACGCTGCAGATCGTGGTCCGCAGAACGAGGCGCGGGCCGCAGGCCGGGAGTACGCACAGGGATTGCCCCGCGTTCACCCCTGAGCGTTACGATCGCTGCACGACGGGCGGGCACGCGTCCGACCGATCGGACAGCAACCCCCACCCACGCCGCCTCGGTGAGAAGGTAAAGACATGTTCGGTGGAAGGCTCGGAGCTCCCGAGATCATCCTCATCCTCGTCGTCATCGTCCTGCTGTTCGGCGCGAAGAAGCTTCCGGACATGGCGCGCTCCCTCGGCAAGTCGGCGCGCATCCTGAAGAGCGAGGCCAAGGCGATGAAGGAGGACGGCAAGCCGTCCGCACCGGCCGGCCCGCCGAACGACGAGGCCCCCGCCCAGCGCACGATCCAGGCCGCGCCCGGCGACGTGACCAGCGCCCGCCCGGTCACGGAGCCCACGGACACGACCAAGCGCTGACGCACGGCCGGACGCATCCGGCCTGCCGCACGAGATGAGGACGTGGGTTGCTCAAGTCTGCCCGCAAGCAGGAGAAGGATCCCGAGGGGAGGATGCCCCTCACCGAGCACCTTCGTGAGCTCCGCAACCGGCTCGCGAAGGCCCTGTTGGCCATCACCGTCGTCACGGTCCTGGCTGCCTTCTTCTACAACGACATCGTCAACGTCATCACCAAGCCGGTGCTGAACTCGGTGGGCTGCGCCAAGACCTTCGAGGAACTCGCGAGGTCGTCCGACGACACCGAACAGTGCGCGCAGATCACGATCAACGGTCTGCTGGCGCCGTTCACGCTGGCGCTGAAGGTGTCCCTGACGGCCGGTGTCGTGCTGGCCTCCCCGGTCTGGCTCTACCAGCTGTGGGCCTTCGTCGCCCCGGGACTGCACCGGCACGAGAAGAAGTACGCGCTCGCCTTCGTCGGTACCGGCGTCCCGCTGTTCCTCGCCGGCGCCTACTTCGCCTACCGGGTGCTGCCGACCACCGCCAGGGTCCTGATCGGCTTCACGCCCAACGGCGTGAGCAACCTGCTGCCGTTGGACGACCTGCTCGATCTGGTCACCCGCATGGTGATCGTCTTCGGTCTCTCGTTCGAGCTGCCGCTGCTGCTGGTCATGCTCAACCTCACGGGAGTGATCTCCGGCCGCCGCATGCTCGGCTGGTGGCGCGCCATGATCCTCGGCATCACGGTCTTCGCGGCCGTCGCCACGCCCAGCACCGACCCGCTGACCATGCTGGCGCTGGCCGCGCCGATCTGGGTGCTGTACTTCGGCGCGGTGCTCTTCTCGCTGCTGAACGACCGGCGCAGGCGTCTGCGCGAGGCCGCGGGCCCCGCCGACGACGAGGCGTCCGAGCTGGATCTCACCCCCGAGGACATCGGAGAGGCCGAGTCCGTGACGGCCGGACGGACCCTGCCGGAGCAGGCGGGCACGGACCGGGTCAACGGTTATGACGACGTGACCTGAGGACCGGGCGGCCGGCCGTAAGGTCACCTCCGTGACCAGCGAGCTCACCCTCTTCGTCAATCCCACCGCGGGACGCGGCCGGGGCGCCCGGGCGGCGCAGCCGGCCGCTTCCGCTCTGCGGGCGGCCGGTTTCTCCGTACGGACGATCCTCGGGGACAGCCCCGAGGACGCCCTCACCCGCGCGCGCGGCGCCGTCCGGGACGGCACCGGCGCCCTGATCGCCGTCGGCGGGGACGGCATGGCCAACCTCGCCCTGCAGGCCGTCGCCGGCACCCGCACCCCGCTCGGACTGGTCGCCGTCGGCACCGGCAACGACTTCGCCCGCGCCCTCGGACTGCCCGTGCGGGACCCGGCCGCGGCGGGCCGCCTGATCGCCGACGCCCTCACGGGGGACCGGCTGCGGGAGATCGACCTCGGCCGGGTGGGCGACCGCTGGTTCGGCACCGTGCTGGCCTCCGGGTTCGACTCCCGCGTCAACGACCGCGGCAACCGCATGGCGTGGCCGACCGGCCGCCTCAAGTACGACCTGGCGATGCTCGCCGAACTCGCCGCCTTCCGGCCGTTCCCCTACCGCATCACCCTCGACGGCGGCGAGGTCCGGGAGGTCGAGGCGACCCTGGTGGCCGTCGGCAACGGATCGTCGTACGGCGGCGGCATGCGCATCTGCCCGGGCGCCGACCCGGCCGACGGGCTGTTCGACATCACCGTCGTCGGCGACTGCGGCCGGGCGACGCTGCTCACGGTGTTCCCGCGCGTCTACCGGGGCACCCACATCGAGCATCCCAAGGTCACGGTGCACCGGGCCGCCCGGGTCGACCTCGCCGCCGACGGCATCACGGGATACGCCGACGGGGAGCCGCTCGGCCCGCTGCCGCTGACCGCGCGCTGCATCCCCCGGGCGGTGCGGGTCGCAGCCCCCTGAGCTGCGGCCTCCGGGCCCCGGAACCGGATTCCGGATAATGATCGTCCTGTTGTCAGCGGCGCCCGGTACGCTCGAAAGCACGATGACAGAGGACCTCTCACCGGCCGAGCGGTACGCGGCGGCCCGCCGTCGCGCCGCCGAGCAGGCCACCGCGCTCGCCTCGTTCCGCGAGATGTACGACTTCGGCCTCGACCCCTTCCAGATCGAGGCATGCCAGGCACTCGAGGCGGGGAAGGGCGTCCTGGTGGCCGCGCCCACCGGCTCCGGCAAGACGATCGTCGGCGAGTTCGCCGTCCACCTGGCCCTGAACCAGGGCAAGAAGTGCTTCTACACGACACCCATCAAGGCGCTGTCGAACCAGAAGTACGCCGACCTGTGCCGCCGCTACGGCGCCCCCAAGGTCGGGCTCCTCACCGGCGACAACAGCGTCAACGCCGACGCCCCGGTGGTCGTGATGACCACCGAGGTCCTGCGGAACATGCTGTACGCCGGCTCCCGGACCCTCCTCGGCCTCGGCTACGTCGTCATGGACGAGGTGCACTACCTCTCCGACCGCTTCCGTGGCGCCGTCTGGGAGGAAGTGATCATTCACCTGCCCGAGTCGGTGACGCTGGTGTCGCTGTCGGCGACCGTGTCCAACGCGGAGGAGTTCGGCGACTGGCTCGACACCGTCCGCGGCGACACCGAGGTGATCGTCTCCGAGCACCGGCCCGTGCCGCTGTTCCAGCACGTGCTGGCCGGCCGCCGCATGTACGACCTGTTCGAGGAGGGCGAGGGCCACAAGAAGGCCGTCAACCCCGACCTGGCGCGCCTGGCCCGCATGGAGGCGAGCCGCCCCTCGTACACGGACCGCAGGCGTGGCCGCGCCATGCGCGAGGCCGACCGTGAGCGGGAGCGCAGGCAGCGCGCCCGGGTCTGGACGCCGAGCAGGCCCGAGGTCATCGAGCGGCTCGACGCCGAGGGCCTGCTGCCCGCGATCACGTTCATCTTCAGCCGGGCCGCCTGCGAGGCCGCCGTCCAGCAGTGCCTGTACGCGGGGCTCCGCCTCAACGACGAGGAGGCGAGGGAACAGGTGCGCGCCCTCGTCGAGGAGCGCACGGCCTCCATCCCCGCCGAGGACCTGCACGTCCTGGGCTACTACGAGTGGCTGGAGGGCCTGGAGCGCGGCATCGCCGCCCACCACGCGGGCATGCTGCCGACGTTCAAGGAGGTCGTCGAAGAGCTGTTCGTCCGCGGTCTGGTGAAGGCCGTGTTCGCGACCGAGACCCTCGCGCTCGGCATCAACATGCCCGCGCGCTCGGTGGTGCTGGAGAAGCTCGTCAAGTGGAACGGCGAGCAGCACGCCGACATCACCCCGGGCGAGTACACGCAGCTGACCGGCCGGGCGGGCCGCCGGGGCATCGACGTCGAGGGCCACGCCGTGGTGCTGTGGCAGCGCGGCATGAGCCCCGAGCACCTCGCGGGGCTGGCGGGCACCCGCACCTATCCGCTGCGCTCCAGCTTCAAGCCCTCGTACAACATGGCGGTGAACCTGGTCGAGCAGTTCGGCCGGCACCGCTCGCGCGAACTGCTGGAGACGTCGTTCGCGCAGTTCCAGGCCGACAAGTCGGTCGTGGGGATCTCCCGCCAGGTGCAGCGCAACGAGGAGGGACTCGAGGGCTACAAGAGTTCCATGACCTGCCACCTCGGCGACTTCGAGGAGTACGCGCGGCTGCGCCGCGAACTGAAGGACCGCGAGACGGAGCTGGCCCGGCAGGGCGCGGCGCAGCGCCGCGCCGAGGCGGCCGTCGCCCTGGAGAGACTCAGGCCCGGTGACGTCATCCACGTCCCGACCGGCAAGTACGCCGGCCTCGCCCTGGTGCTGGACCCCGGCCTGCCCGCCGGCCGCACGGACGGCCACCGCGGCTTCGACTACCAGGACGGCCCGCGCCCGCTGGTCCTCACCGCCGAGCGACAGGTCAAGCGGCTGGCGTCCATGGACTTCCCGGTGCCCGTCGAGGCGCTGGAACGGATGCGCATCCCGAAGTCGTTCAACCCGCGCTCGCCGCAGTCCCGCCGCGACCTCGCCTCCGCGCTGCGCACCAAGGCGGGGCACATCCCTCCGGACCGGCACCGCAAGAAGCGGTCCGCGGTCGCCGACGACCGGGAGATCGCCCGGCTGCGCGCGGCGCTGCGTGCCCACCCCTGCCACGGCTGCAACGACCGAGAGGACCACGCCCGCTGGGCGGAGCGCTACCACCGGCTGCTGCGCGACACCTCGCAGCTGGAGCGCCGCATCGAGGGGCGTACGAACACCATCGCCCGCACCTTCGACCGCATCGTCGCGCTGCTGACGGAGCTGGACTATCTGCGCGGCAACGAGGTGACGGAGCACGGCAGACGCCTGGCCCGGCTGTACGGGGAACTGGACCTGCTGGCCAGCGAGTGCCTGCGGGCCGGTGTGTGGGAGGGGCTCGCCCCGGCCGAGCTGGCCGCGTGCGTCTCGGCGCTCGTGTACGAGTCCAGGGCCGGGGACGACGTGATGGCGCCACAGCTGCCGTCGGGCAGGGTCAAGGCCACGCTCGGCGAGATGGTGCGCATCTGGGGCCGGCTCGACGCCCTGGAGGAGGAGTTCCGGATCACCCAGACCGAGGGCGTCGGCCAGCGCGAGCCGGACCTGGGCTTCGCCTGGGCGGCGTACATGTGGGCCGACGGCAAGGGACTCGACGAGGTGCTGCGGGAGGCCGAGCTGCCGGCCGGTGACTTCGTCCGCTGGTGCAAGCAGGTCATCGACGTGCTCGGCCAGATCGCGGCGGCGGCACCCGGCGAGGGGTCGACGGTCACGAAGAACGCCCGCAAGGCGGTCGACGGCCTGCTGCGCGGGGTGGTCGCCTACTCGTCGGTGGGCTGATCCGGTCCGCCCGCACGACGGGGCCGCGGTCCGCGTCGGACGCACCGGGCGCAACCCGGCGGGGGCGGCGCGGCGGCGCAGGCTCGTGGGGTGGCGGGATCACCCGCCTCGGCCGCGCGGGACGGCCCGGCTCTCCGTCGCGCCGTCGCGGGCCGCGGGCCGTGGGCCGTGGGAGCGGGGTGACGCGGAGATCCCGTACGCAAGGCCGCGGAGCGGCCCGGCGCCCGGTCGGTCAGTGGTCGAGGTAGGCGCGCCAGCCGCCGTAGGCGGTGATGTCGGGCGCGTTCTCCAGCGCGGCGGGCTCGCACAGGAAACCGGGGGCGTGGCCGCCGTCGGCGAGTTCGACCCGGCCGAGTGTCATCGGGCGGGGCAGCCCGGCGAGCAGCCGGCCGAGGCCCTCGGCGGGCAGCCGCCACACCTCCGCCTCGATCGCGGCCCCGCCCTCGCCGACGTGGACCAGGCCGGGCTTGGGCGGAGTCGTCGGCAGGGCGTGCAGGCGGTAGACGGGGGCGGTCGCCGTCGTACGGTCCAGGCGGGCGCCCAGGGCCAGGAGCTGGGGGTTGAGAGGCCGGCCCGACAGATGAGCGCCCACCACGACGAGCTGTGTGTCCGCCTCCAGCGAGCGGGCGATCCGGGCCAGCCGCTCGTCGGTGAACGCCGGGCCGATCAGCATCACGCCGAACGGCAGGCCGTCGACCTCGCCCGCGGGCACGGCCACCGCGGCGAGGTCGAAGAGATTGGTGGAGTTGGTGAAGCGGCCCAGTCGCGCATTGGAGCCCAGCGGATCGGCGGCCACCTCGGCGAGGGTGGGGTGGCCCGGCGTCGTCGGCAGCAGCAGGGCGTCCGCGTCGGCCAGCCCGGCGAGGGCGTGGGCGCGCAGGCCGGCGAGCCGGGCCCGGTCGGCGAAGAGCCGGTGGGCCGGGATGTCGCGGGCGCGGGTGATGATGCCGGCGACGGTCGGGTCGAGGCCGTCGCCGCCCTCGGCGATCGTCTTGTCGACGAACTCGCCGACGGCCGTGTAGCGCTCGGCGACGAACGCGCCCTCGTAGAGCATCGCGGCGGCCTCGGTGAAGGGGGTCAGGTCGACGGCCCGCACCTCGGCGCCCGCCCGGGCGAGCCGGGCGACGGCGCCTTGGTAGGCCCGCGCCCAGCCCTCGTCGAGTTCGCCGAGCTGCGCCAGGGGCGGGACGGCGATGCGCCAGGGGCCGGGGGCGCGCTGCGGGAGGGGCGGGAGGGCCCGGCCCGGCGGGGACGCCATGTGCGCCAGGGCCCGCTCGGCCTCCGGGAGCGTACGGGCGAAGACGGTGACGCAGTCGATCGAGGCGCAGGCGGGGACGACGCCGGTGGTGGGCACGAGACCGCGGGTGGGCTTGAGCCCGACGATGCCGTTGAACGCGGCCGGCACGCGCCCCGATCCGGCGGTGTCGGTGTCGGTGCCGAGGGCGAAGTCGACGATGCCGAGGGCCACCGCCACCGCCGAACCCGAGCTGGAGCCGCCGCCGATCCGCGTCGGATCGTGGGCGCTGCGCACCGCGCCGTAGGGGGAGCGGGTGCCGACCAGACCCGTGGCGAACTGGTCCAGATTGGTGGTGCCGAGCGCGATCGCACCGGCGGCGCGCAGGCGTGCGACGACCGGCGCGTCCGCCGTGGGCGCGTAGGCGTAGGCGGGGCAGCCCGCGGTGGTGTCCAGGCCGTGGACGTCGATGTTGCCCTTGACGGCGAACACGAGTCCCGCCAGGGGGAGGTGTTCGCCCGCGGCGACGCGTTCGTCGATCGCGCCGGCCTCCGACTCGACCTCCGCCCGGGACCGCAGGCCGATCCAGAGGTCGGGGCGGTCCACGGCCGCGATGCGTTCATGGGCCCGCCGGACTCGGGTGAGACTCGACATCTCTGCTCCTGGCTGGGGGTCGGGTGCGGGGGACGGGGGTGGGATGCGGGCGGGGCCGTGCCCTCAGGGTGCCGTCGTCGCCGCCGGGGCGAGCACGACCAGTGCGGTGCCCGGCTCCACCCGGTCGCCGGGCTTGGCGAGGACCCGCGTCACCACGCCGTCCATCGGGGCGGGTACCCGGGACTCCATCTTCATCGCCTCCAGGGCGAGCAGCGGCTGCCCGGTGGTGACCAGGTCGCCCGGGCGGACGTTCAGCTGCCACACGGACGCGGCGAACTCGGCCTCCACCAGGCGGCCGCCGTCCGGGACCGCCACCTCGGCCGCCTCGGGTGCCGGTGCCGTCGCGGTCTGCGCCCGGGTGAACTCGCCCGCCGCCTCCCAGGCGGCGCGCTCCGCCGCGAAGGCGGCACCCTGACGGGAGCGGAACTCGGCGATCGAGTCGGCGTTCTCGGCGAGGAACGTCTCGTACGCCGCCAGGGAGAACTCGCCCTCCTCGATGCGCGGCGCATAGCGGCCCGAGACGATGTCCGCGCGTAGGTCCAGCAGTTCGTCGGCGCCGACCGGGTACCACTTGATGCGGTCGAAGAACCGCAGCAGCCAGGGCGAGCCCGGCTCGAACGCGCCCCGCTGCCGCCATCCCGACCACACCTGCGTCGTACGGCCCACGAACTGGTAGCCGCCGGGACCCTCCATGCCGTAGACGCACAGGTAGGCCCCGCCGATGCCGACGGAGTTCTCGGCGGTCCAGGTGCGCGCCGGGTTGTACTTCGTGGTGACCAGGCGGTGGCGCGGGTCCAGGGGCGTGGCCACGGGGGCGCCCAGGTACACGTCGCCCAGGCCGAGGACCAGGTACTCCGCGTCGAAGACCGTGCGGTACACGTCCTGCACGGAGGCGAGCCCGTTGACGCGGCGGATGAACTCGATGTTCCACGGGCACCAGGGCGCGTCGTCGCGCACGCCCGCCATGTAGCGGGCGATGGCCTCGCGGGTGGCCGGGTCGTCCCAGGACAGCGGCAGGTGGACCGTGCGGGAGGGGACGACCAGCTCGTCGGTGGGCGGCAGCTGTGCGGCCGTGTCCCGCACGGCGGTGAGCAGTTCACGCGGGGCGAGGCGTGCCGGGTCCGTCCGGATCTGCAGGGAGCGGATGCCGGGCGTCAGGTCCGTGACCCCGTCGAGGCCGGCCTCCGCGACCGCCTCCATCAGCGCGTGCACCCGCATCCGCAGCGCCAGATCGAGCTGCATCGGCCCGAACTCGACCAGCAGGTTGTCGTCGCCGCTGCGCCGGTACGTCACGTCGCCGTCCCGGGCCAGCACCCCGCCGTCCGCGATCTCCGGCCGCGGTGCGCCGTCGTCGGCCAGGGGTGCGAAGCGGACCGTGTCGCCGGGGCGGAGTTGGCCGAGCTTCCACCGCTCCCACGTCGCCACCGTGGCCGGGCAGACGAAGCCGCCCAGCGAGGGGCCGTCCGGGCCGAGCAGGACCGGCATGTCGCCGGTGTAGTCGACGGCGCCGACCGAGTACGGCGTGTCGTGGATGTTGGACGGGTGCAGACCCGCCTCCCCGCCGTCCGAGCGGGCCCAGCGGGGCGCGGGGCCGACCAGTCGCACGCCCGTGCGCGCCGAGTTGAAGTGGACCTCCCACGCGGCGGCGTAGAAGGCGTGGATGTCGTCCTCGGTGAAGAACTCCGGTGCCGCGTGCGGACCCTCCAGCGCCCCGAGCCGCCACGACGAGGTGAACACCGGGCGGTCCGCCGGCGGCACCGGGGAGCCCGTCGCCACCGTGCCGCCGTGCAGGACGTCCCCCGTGCGCAGCGCCCGGCCGCCGTGGCCGCCGAACCCGCCCAGGGTGAAGGTGGCCGCGCTGCCGAGGAAGGCGGGCACGTCCAGGCCGCCCGCGAACAGCACGTAGGTGCGCAGCCCGTGCGCCAGGGGTGCGCCGATCTCCAGGACGGCGCCCGCGGGGACGGTCACCGGCTCCCACTGCGCGACGGGTGCGCCGTCCACCGCGACCGGTGCCGGGGCGCCGGTGACGCACACGGTCGTGGCGTGGGTGAAGCGCAGGGCCGGTCCCTGCAGCGTGCACTCCAGGCCGGGCAGGCCCTCCGCGTTGCCGAGCGCCCGGTTGCCGAGCCGGAAGGAGAGGTCGTCCATCGGTCCGGACGGGGGCACGCCCACCTGCCAGTGGCCGGTGCGGCCCGGCCAGTCCTGGACGGTGGTGAGGGTGCCCGCCGACACCACCTCGACGCGCGGGGTGGGGTCGGTGACGCCGGCGAGGGTCGCCGTGGAGTGCGCGGCCGAGCGGACGCGCCGGTCCGCCAGCGCCGCGCGCACCAGTCCCAGGTTCGTCTCGATGCCGTCCACGCGGGTACGGGACAGGGCCTCGTCCAGGCGCCGCAGCGCGTGCGCCCGGTCAGGACCGTGGGCGATCACCTTGGCGAGCAGGGGGTCGTACGAGGCCGTGACCTCGGTGCCCGTCTCCACCCAGCCGTCCACCCGCACGCCCTGCGGGAACTCGACCCGGGTCAGCAGGCCCGCGCAGGGCCGGTGGCCGCGCGAGGGGTCCTCGGCGTACAGGCGTGCCTCCACGGCGTGGCCGCGGGGCGGGCCCGGGTCCCGTACGACGTCCAGGTCCCCGCGGGCCAGCCGCAGCATCCAGGCGACGAGGTCGACGCCGTAGATCTCCTCGGTGACCGGATGCTCCACCTGGAGCCGGGTGTTGACCTCCAGGAAGTACGCCTGCTCGCGGGCCGCGTCGTACACGAACTCGACGGTGCCCGCGGAGCGGTAGCCGACCGAGGCGCACAGATCGCGTGCGGCCGTGGCGAGCCGCTCGCGGACGTGCGGGGGCAGCCCGGGCGCCGGCGCCTCCTCCACGACCTTCTGGTGGCGGCGTTGGAGGGAGCAGTCGCGGTCGCCGAAGGTGACGACACGGCCCCGGCCGTCGCCGAAGACCTGCACCTCGATGTGGCGGGCGTGTTCGACGAGGCGCTCCAGGAACACCCCGGCGGAGGAGAAGGACGCGGCGGCCACCCGCTGCACCCGCTCCCAGGCGTCGGTCAGTTCATCGGCGGAGCGGCATGCCGACATGCCGATGCCGCCGCCCCCGCCGGTCGCCTTCAGCATGACGGGGTAGCCGATGGCCGAGGCCCGCTCCAGCGCCTGCGCCCGGGAGGCCAGCAGCCCGGTGCCGGGTGCCAGCGGCACCCCGGCCGCCTCGGCCGCGGCCCGCGCGGTGTGCTTCGCGCCGAACAGCTCCAGCTGCTCCGGCGTGGGCCCCACGAACACGATTCCGGTGTCCTCGCAGCGGCGCGCGAAGCCCGCGTCCTCGGACAGGAAGCCGTAGCCCGGGTGGATCGCGCCCGCGCCGGTGTCCTTGGCCGCCTTCAGGACGAGGTCGGCGTCCAGGTACGACGCCGTGGCGGGTGCCGGGCCGAGCCGCACCGCCTGGTCGGCGAGCCGGACGTGCGGTGCGCCGCGGTCGGCGTCGGAGTACACGGCGACCGTGCGCAGGCCCAGCTCGCGGGCCGTGCGGATGATCCGGACGGCGATCTCGCCGCGATTGGCGACCAGCAGCGTGTCGAAGCTCATCCGGCGGCCCCGATCGTCATCTCCACCGCCGTCGGCTCGAATCCGTTGCAGGGGTTGTTGATCTGGGGGCAGTTGGAGACCAGGACGAGCACGTCGCGTTCGGCGCGCAGCGTCAGCGAGCGGCCCGGGGCGGAGATGCCGTCGACGATGCCGAGGGTGCCGTCCTTCTCGACGGGCACGTTCATGTACCAGTTGATGTTGGACACCAGGTCGCGCTTGCCGAGGCCGTACCGCGCCCCTTCGGCGAGGAAGTTGTCCACGCAGGCGTGCTGGGCCCAGGTGTGATGCCCGTACCGCAGCGTGTTCGACTCCTTGGAGCAGGCGCCGCCGACGGTGTCGTGCCGGCCGACCTCGTCGGCGACCACGGTCATCAGCGGGGTGTGCTCGCAGGACAGCAGCACGCTGCCGGTCCTCAGGAAGATGTTCCCCTGGGCGTGGACGGTGTCGGGCGCGCTGTAGCGGACGGACGTGTCGTGGGCGTCGTACACGAGGAAGTCGACGGCCTGGTTGCCGTGCAGGTCGGTGATGGTCAGGGTCTCGCCGGCGCGGACGGTCGAGGACCAGGCGGCGCGTGCGGGAACGACGGTCCTCGTCGTGGCGGTCGTGGTCATGCGGGCCCTCTCGGTCTCATGGCGGCCGGCGCTCACGCGCGCCCCCTCGCGGCAAGGAACTCGGCGGTGTTCAGGAAGGCGCGGCGGCCTTCCGGGGTGGCCTCCCACAGCGGGTCGCCAGGGCGTGTCGCCGCCGCGCGCCAGGCGAGCACCTCCAGCGGGGTGCACACGTAGTCCGGGCGCGGGTCGGCCGGGTGCGGGACGTTCACGACGAGCACCGTGACGTCCTGTTCGGCGCGCAGGGTGACGCTGCCGCCCGGACCGGCGGAGCCCGTGAAGTCGAGGGCGCCGTCCTCGCGGACCTCCACGCCCCGGAAGAACGACAGCGAGGGCGGCAGGTCGCGCGGCTGAAGGCCGTTCTTGGCGGCGGCCAGCTTGAACAGCTCGCGTCCGGCGGGGGACGGGGACTGCGGGGTGCCGTCGCCGTACCGCCGCGTGTTGCGGGCGAGCGTGGACGTGCCGCACAGCGCGTCGTGCCGGCCGGAGGTGTCCGCGACGACCGAGGCGAGCACGCGGCCCTGGTCGGACAGGAGCAGGCGCCCCTCGCCGAGGTAGGCGTTCCACTGCACCTTGACCGTGTCGGCGACGTTCAGCCGCTCCCACGGGCGGTCGGCGGCATACAGCAGCAGGTGGGCGCAGGCGTCGCCGTGGGGGTCGGTCAGGCGCAGCTCGGTGCCGCGGGCGAGGACCCGGTGCGTGTAGTTGCCGCCCGCCACGGTCTCCGCCCACACCAGGTGGCCCGCCTCGCAGGGCGGTGCGGGCCAGGCGCTCGCCGGCACGACGGGCATGGCCTCGGCGCGGGCGCCCTCCTGCGCCCGGGCGTGGTCGCGTGCTCCGTGGGTGGTGGCTGTCGCCATGCGGGACCTCCGGTGATCCGGTGAACTGCTGCGCTGGACTGCCGCGCCGATTTCTGTCGCCCGACAGAAATTAGGCGGGGGCCGCGTCGCCGTCGTGTCCCGGGTGTTGCCGGCCGGTTACCCATTTCTCACGCCGTGGTCCGTGACGGTGACGTAAGCCGTCGTGTGCGCCCCGCGGTCGCGACGGGCGTGCGCCGCCGTGTGCGAGGATCGAACGCATGGGAACCGGTGGTGGGCGGCGGGTCGGCAGGCCGCGCGTGGCGCAGCGGCCCGACAGCGGGCTGTCGCCGCGCGACGAACTCCTCGTCGCGGCCGCCGAGTTGTTCACCACCCAGGGGTACGCCGCCACCACCACCCGGGCCGTGGCCGAGCGGGCCGGTATGCGGCAGGCGTCCATGTACCACCACGTCGCCGGCAAGGAGGAGTTGCTCGCCGAGCTGCTGGAGTCCACCGTCACGCCCTCGCTGGCCTACGCCCGTGAGCTGCTCGCCGACGGCGCCGCCCCCGCCGGGGAGCGGCTGTGGGAGCTGTGCCGTACCGACGTGGAGCTCCTGTGCGGCGGCCCGCACAACCTCGGCGTCCTCTACCTGCTGCCCGAGGTCCGTGCCGAGCGCTTCGCGGGCTTCCGTGCCGTGCGTGCCGAACTCAAGGACGCCTACCGGCAGTTGCTCGCGGCGACCCGGGCGGGTGGCGCGCTCGCGAAGAGCGAGCTGGACCTGCGGACGGATCTGGTCTTCGGGCTGATCGAGGGTGTCATCCTCGTTCACCGCTCCGATCCGGAGCGTCCGGTCGCCGCCTTCGCCGAGGCGACGGCGGACGCGGCCCTGCGCATCGTCGGCGTCTGAACGTCAGCGCACTCCCGAGGTCTTCCACCCTTCCGGCGCGCTTTCCTTCGTACGCGCGTACGTCATGACACAACGTGTGCGAACGGCGGCGCAGCGTGCAAATGCGCCCGAGGGTACTCCTGCCCCAGGGGCCATTTCAGGTGCTTGCGGAATATGACATAGCGATGATCCGGTCGGACTAAGCTCGCCCGCAGCGCACCGAGTTGAGGTATTCGTGCGTTTGTTCCCGATGATGCTGAAGATCCGATGCATCCCCATGCCCGATTCCATGCGTACCCCCACGTTTCGTCCGTAAGCATCCTGACCCAGCCGATTCATCTCAGAGGGCATACATGGTGAGTGTTCAATCGCCTCCCGGTGGCCGTGAACTTCCCTACGCGCGCATGCTGGTGGTGCCGGTCATACTGATGGCCGCGGCGACCGGGGCCGCCGTCGCCGTGGTGACGGGCCCGGCCCGCGTCGCCGTCGGCTGGTGCGGAGCCGTCGCCACCGTCCTGGTGACCTCCCTCGCCGCCGTGGCGGCACGCCGCGGCCGCACCCTCCGTGCCCTGCGGGCCGAGTTCGCGCAGCGGACCGCCTACCTGGAACAGCGGATCGCCTCCCAGGACGACGACATCGAGTACTTCCGCACCGAGATCGTGCCCAGGACGCTGGAGGTGCTGCGCTCCGGTGTCTCCCCCGCGGAGGTGATCCGGACCGTCATCGACGAGAGCCCGTACTTCCGCGGACTTCCCGAGCCGCAGCGCCAGTTGCTGCGCACCCTGCTCCAGATCGTCGACCGTGAGATCGCGATGCGCGACTCCTCGCAACGCGCCTTCGTCAACATCGCCCGCCGGGTCCAGGCCATCGTCCACCAGCAGGCCAAGGAACTCAGGGAGATGGAGGAGGACCACGGGCGCAACCCGGAGGTCTTCGACGACCTGCTGCGCATCGACCACGGCACCGCGCTGATCGGCCGCCTCGCCGACTCCATCGCCGTCCTCGGCGGCGGCCGCCCCGGACGCCAGTGGCCCAAGCCCGTCCCCCTCTACAGCGTGCTGCGCGGTGCGATGTCCCGCATCCTGGAGTACCGCCGCATCGAACTGCACTCCATCGCCAAGGTCAACATCAAGGGCATCTCGGTCGAACCGATCATCCACGCCGCGGCCGAACTCCTCGACAACGCCACGCGTTACTCACCGCCCCAGACCAAGGTGCACGTCACCGCCGTCGAGGTGCAGACCGGCATCGCCGTCGAGATCGAGGACGGCGGAGTCAGCCTCAGCGAGGAGAGCCGCGCCAAGGTCGAGAAGAGGCTCGCCGAGGCCCAGGCCGGCGTGGACGTCCAGGAAATCGGTGAGGCCCCGCGTCTCGGTCTCGCCGTCGTCGGCCGGCTGTCGTCGATGTTCCACATGCACGTGTCGCTGCGGCAGTCGGCGTACGGCGGCGTCCGCGCCATCCTGGTCATCCCGAACGACATGCTGACCACCGAGCCCGCCCCCGGCTTCGCCCACGGCATCGGCGCGTCCTCCGTGCCGACCCTGGACAACGACGGGGTGCAGGGCCCCGACCGCAAGGCCAAGAAGCGCCGCCCCACCACCGGGCCCCGGATCCCGCGGCAGTTCTCCATGGAGGACGACGTGCCCGTCGTCACCGAGTGGACGGCGGGCGGCCTGCCGCAGCGCCGCAGCCGGGTGAAGACCCCGCTGAGCCAGCGGCTCGCCGAGGCGGCCGCCGCGGAGGCCGCCGGCGCATCCTCTCCCTGGGCGACCGAGCCCGAGCCCCTGCCGGAGAAGGACGAACCCGCGCCCGGTCTGTGGGTCGAGGCGTTCATGAACGGGCTCAAGGCCGACCCGGACCCGCACGCCTTCTCCTCCGGGCCCCCGGCCGGCGACCCGCACGCATTCACCAGGAACGACGAGCCGGCCCCTGCCGAGGCCGAGGACGAGGGGGATCTCAAGTGATCCAGCAGCGAGGCAACTTCGACTGGTTGCTCAAGGAACTCGCCGACGGCGTACCGGGTGTCCACCAGGTCGTGGTGCTCTCCGCCGACGGTCTGCGCATCGCTCGCCACGGCGGCGACCCCGACGCCGCCGACCGCGTGGCCGCCGCCTGCGCCGGGCTGCAGAGCCTGGCCGGCGCGGTCGCCGCGGAGATCCCGGACAGCGACGGCCGGATGCGCATGGTCATCATCGAGATCGACGGGGGCTACTTCTACATGATGGCGGCCGGGCCCAACGCCTACCTCGCCGTGCTCGCCGACACCGTCGCCGAGGCCGGGCTGATGAGCAACCGCATGCGCGATCTCGTCATCCGCATCGGCTCCCACCTGACCAGTCCGCCGCGGCGCGACGAGCAGACCGTATGACTCCTCCCCAACGCCGTCGGCGTCACCCCCAGGAACACCCACCGCCGGAGCCCGTCCCGGCGGGCGGCGGGAAGCAGGGCGAGGAGAAGAACCCCGAGCGGTTGTACATCCTCACCGGCGCGACCGAGGGGGGCGAGCGGGCCCCCATCGACCTCGTCACCCTGATCGTGGCGAGCGCCGACCCCCCACCCACGGCCACGCCGGAGCAGGTGGCGCTGCTCCGGCTCTGCCGGGCCCCCCTGTCCGTGGCCGAGATCTCGGCCTACCTCAGTCTGCCGTTCAGCGTGGTCACCGTGCTGCTCACCGACCTGCTGGCGGCCGAACTGGTCCAGGCACGCGCCCCGATCGCCCGGCAGGCGATGCCCGACCGTTCCCTCCTCGAAGCGGTGATGCATGGACTACAGAAGCTCTGACACCGTCCCCGGCCCACGGACCGAGGACCACCTGCCGCACACGGCTCAGGCCGCCGTGAAGATCGTGATCGTGGGCGGTTTCGGGGTCGGCAAGACCACCATGGTCGGTTCCGTCAGCGAGATCAGGCCGCTGACGACCGAGGAGACCATGACCCAGGCAGGCATCGGGGTCGACGACAACTACGGCTCCGACAGCAAGACGGCCACCACCGTGGCCATGGACTTCGGACGCATCAGCATCACCGAGCAACTGGTGCTGTACCTGTTCGGCACGCCCGGCCAGGAACGCTTCTGGTTCCTGTGGAACGGCCTGTTCGAGGGTGCGCTCGGCGCGGTCGTCCTGGTCGACACGCGCCGCCTCGAGGTCAGCTTCGACGTCATAGGCCGTCTGGAGGAGCGCGGCGTGCCCTTCGTGGTCGCCGTCAACTCCTTCCCGGACGCGCCCCGTCATGCCATGGCGGAACTGCGTGCCGCCCTCGACCTGCCCGACGAGATCCCGATCATGGAGTGCGACGCGCGGCGCCGGGCCTCCAGCCGCGACGTCCTGATGACGCTGATGCGCTTCCTGCACTCCCTCACGGCGAACCGCGCACCCGTCTGACCCGTGCAACGCCTCCGGCGCGTACCCGCCGCGCCCCGGCCCGCCCCGTGTCCCGTTCCCACCCCTCCACACCGGATCCACCCTCAGTACCGGAGCGACCATCGTGACGACTGAACCCCATTCCCTGACCGGCAGGGACCTCACCCGCACGGACCACGCCCCGTCCGTGCCGCCGCCAGGCTGCCCGGCCCACGGCCGGGGCCCCGGCGGAGCGCGCCGGCTGTACGGCCCCGAGGCGCAGGACCTGGGGGTCCTGTACGAGGAACTCCGCGCGGAGCACGGTGCCGTGGCCCCCGCGCTGCTCCACGACGACGTGCCCGTCTGGGTGGTGCTCGGCCACGGCGAGAACCTGCACATGGTGCGCAGCCCCGCGCATTTCACCCGCGACAGCCGCATCTGGTCGGCGCTGCAGACCGGCGAGGTCGCGCCCGACCACCCGCTGACGCCGCACTTCGCCTGGCAGCCCATCTGCTCCTACGCGGAGGGCGACGAGCACCTCCGGCTGCGCGGCGCGGTCACCGGCGCCATGTCGACGATCGACTACCGGGGCCTGCGCCGGTTCATCAACCGCGCCTCGCAGGCGCTGGTCAACCGCTTCTGCGAGGAGGGCCGGGCCGATCTGGTCGCACAGTTCGCCGACCACCTCCCGATGGCGGTGATGTGCGAGGTGCTCGGCATGGCCGACGAGTACAACGACCGGATCGTGCACGCCGCCCGCGACATGCTCAAGGGCACGGAGACCGCGATCGCGAGCAACCAGTACATCGTGGACGCCCTGACCCGGCTCACCGCACGCCGCCGGATCCAGCCCGAGGACGACTTCACCACCCATCTCGTCAACCACCCGGCCGGGCTCACCGACGACGAGGTCAGGGAGCACCTGCGGCTGGTCCTGATCGCCGCCTACGAGGCCACGGCCAACCTCCTCGCGAACGTGCTGCGCGTGGTGCTCACCGACCCGCGCTTCCGGGCCCAGCTCAACGGCGGCCAGATGACGGTGCCGGAGGCGGTGGAGCAGTCCCTGTGGGACGAGCCGCCGTTCAGCACCATCCTCGGCTACTTCGCCAAACAGGACACGGAACTCGGCGGCCGGCGCATCCGCAAGGGCGACGCACTGCTCCTGGGCATCGCGCCCGGCAACGTCGACCCGCGGGTACGGCCCGACCTCTCCGCCCACATGCAGGGCAACCGCTCCCACCTCGCCTTCGGCGGCGGCCCGCACGAATGCCCCGGCCAGGACATCGGCCGTGCCATCGCCGACACCGGCGTCGACGCGCTGCTGATGCGGCTGCCGGACATCGAACTCGACTGCGGCGAGGACGCGTTGCGCTGGACCGGGTCCCTGGCGTCGCGGCATCTGGTGGAGCTGCCGGTGCGGTTCGAGCCGAGGCCGCCGCAGGACGTGACCGCGGCACCGGCGCTGCGGCAGGTGCCGCGGCAGAGCCCCGGCTGGGAGATCACGACGTCCGGCCCGCAGCCGGCGACGCCTCTTCCGCAGCCGGCGGCCGCCCCGCCGCCGCCCAGGCCGGCGGCCGCCCGGCCGGTGCCTCCCGAGCCGGCCGCCGTCACGCAGGAGCGGCCCGGCGTATGGCGACGCCTCCTGCGGTGGTGGCAGGGCGAGTGAGCCCCGCCGGGCGGCCCCGCGCCGTACGGTGAGCCCTCGGCCCTGTCGTTTGGATCAGGCCGGCTGTGCGTCCCGGTCCTTCCGGGCCGACCCGAGCGGGGTCCGGTGCGTGCGGCTGCAAGGCGGAGGAGGGCGCCGACGCGGGGCGTCGGCAACCGACGACAACGCCGCAGATGTGCGTGCCGGACCCTGCGACGCCGGGGTGATCCAAACGACAGGGCCTACCGGGCCCACGCGTCGTACGACGACCACGCCCGCAACTGCCGCCCGCTGACGAAGCGGTGTGCGCGCCCCGTGACCGGATCGGTGAACTCCAGCTCCCGCGCCAGCAGTTGCAGCGGGCGCCGGAAGTCACCGGCCGGAACGGGGCCGGTCACCACCGGGTAGAGCGGATCGCCGAGGATCGGCAGGCCCAGCGCGGTCATGTGGACGCGCAGCTGGTGGGTCTGCCCGGTGCGGGGAACCAGCCGGTAGCGCCCGCGCCCGTCCCGGTGCTCCAGCAGCTCGACCCGGGTCACCGCGTTGGGCTCGCCCGCCACCTCCCGGGCCGCCAGGACCCCGCGCTCCTTCACGATCCGGCTGCGCACGGTGCGCGGCAGGGACAGCCCCGGGTCGTACCGGGCGACGGCCTCGTACTCCTTGGTGACCTGCCGGTCGCGGAACAGCGACTGGTAGCTGCCGCGCTCCTCGGGCCGCACGGTGAACAGCACCAGTCCGGCGGTGAGCCGGTCCAGCCGGTGCGCCGCGGTCAGCGTCGGTATCGCCAGATCGCGCCGCAGCCGGGCGAGGGCCGTCTCGGCGACATGGCTGCCGCGCGGGGTGGTGGCGAGGAAGTGCGGTTTGTCGGCGACGACGATGTGCTCGTCGCGGTGGACCACCTCGACCGGGTACGGCACCCGCTCCTCGTCGGGCAGCGGGCGGTGGAACCACACGTACGCCCCCGGCGCGTAGGCGGCGTCGGGCGCGACGGGCCGGCCGTCCGCCCCCACGATCAGCCCCGCGTCGAGCATGCCGTCGACCACCCCGTCCCCGGCCGCGAGCCGCGCCACGAGATGGTCGCGGACGGTGGCCCATCCCTCGCCGGGGGGCAGCCTCACCCGCACCGGGTCGACGCCGTCGCGCTGCGGCAGCGGGGAGGGCGGGGTCCTGGGTCTGCGTCTCATCACGAGCAGCGTACGAGGGGGGAGGGCGGGTGCGAAAACCGCTGGGCACACCCCGACGCACCCTGCGAGGATGCCGCCGTGCCCTACCTCACCCAGCCCGTCCTGCCCGCCGGGACGCTCGCCGGCACCGCCCAGCCGACCCTGGCCACCGGGGACGGCCTGGTCCTGCGCCCGTGGACCCCCGAGGACGCCCCCGCGGTCCACGCGGCCTTCCAGGACCCGCTCATGCACCAGTGGCACGTCCGTGCCGCCGACTCCGAGGACGAGGCCGACGGCTGGATCGAGGAGTGGCTGGGGGAGTGGGCCGAGGAGCGCAGGGCCCAGTGGGCCGTCGTCGACGCCGCCGGCGGACGGCTGCTGGGACGGGTGGCACTGCGGGACATCGTGCTCGCCGACGGCACGGCCGAGGTGGCGTACTGGACCGTGGCGGCGGCCCGCGGACGGGGCGTGGCCGCACGGGCCACCGAGAGACTCGCCCGCTGGGCGCTCGACGAGACCGGCTTCCACCGGCTCGAACTGCTGCACGCGTTGCGCAACGAGGCGTCCTGCCGGGTGGCCGCCAAGACCGGCTTCGCCCTGGAGGGCACCAAGCGCAGCGCCGTCCTGCACCCTGACGGCTGGCACGACATGCACCTGCACGCCCGCCTCCGGGGCGACCGGGCCCCTGGCGACGCGACCCCGGGCCGACGACCGGACCCGGACGGTCCGCTGAGCTAGTGCTGTGACCGGGAAGGTTCACCGGCTCGCGACGCCCGGCTCGCGACGCCCGGCATG
Source organism: Streptomyces sp. NPDC007264 (assembly GCF_042869095.1). Classification (NCBI taxonomy): domain Bacteria; kingdom Bacillati; phylum Actinomycetota; class Actinomycetes; order Kitasatosporales; family Streptomycetaceae; genus Streptomyces; species Streptomyces sp. NPDC007264. Next base: position 247,693 of record NZ_JBIAFD010000005.1, on the reverse strand, counting down.
CTCCCTCACGCTCGGCTGCGCTCGCGCGGGAGGGGCCCCCACCGCCGCGTTGTCGCATCACCCGCGTACATCCGGTACGCGGGCGACACTCCGCCTTGCGATGCTCCCCCGCGGCCCGAAGGGCGCGGGAGGTGCCCCCGGCACCGGACGCCGCGAGCTTCCGGCGAACCTTCCCGGCCACAGCACTAGGCGGTCGCCTCCTGGACGGCCGTCTCCGGCACCGCGGCGGCGGCGTCCGCCGAGCGCCTGCTCCAGAGGCGGTGGGCCGCGCCGGCGGCCAGGGTCACCGCCAGGAACAGCACCGTGAACCACTGGAAGTACCAGTGCCCGCCGGCCGGGTCGTACACGGCCGCGCGCGGCCAGGCCAGGTTGACGGTCATGAGCAGGCCGTAGAGCAGGGCGAGCGCATTCACGGGGATGCCCCAGCGGCCGAGGGAGAACAGCGGGGCACCCGTCTCGTCCGTCCCCCCGGCCGGGAACCGGCCGCGCAGGCGCCGCACCAGCAACGGGCCCGTCACCATGGCGTACGCCAGGTACAGCATCACGATGCACGTGGTGCCGATGGCGAGGAAGGCGTCCGGGGAGACGAAGTTCAGCAGGAGCAGGGCGGCCGCGAGGACGCCCACCACCAGGGCGGGGGCGGTCGGCATGCCGGTGCGCGGGTTGACCCGGGCGAGCGGCGCGGCGAAGGGGAGCCGGCCGTCACGGGCCATGGAGAAGATCATCCGGCAGGCCGCCGTCTGGATCGCCAGGGTCGCCACCGCGACGGCCACCACCACGTCGGCGAGCAGAACCCGGCCGACGCCGTCGCCGAGGCTGCTGGTCAGGACGTAGCTCAGACCGTCCGTGCCGAGGCGTCCGTCGGTCAGGGCGGGTGCGGCGAGGATGCCGCCGAGGATGATCAGGCCGCCGAGCAGACCGGCCGCGCCGAGCGCGGTGAGGATCGTGCGGGGCGCGGTGCGGCGCGGGTTGTGGGTCTCCTCGCTCATCTCGCCGGCGCTGTCGAAGCCGATCATCACGTACGCCGCCGTGAACGAGCCCACGAGCAGCGCACCGAACAGGCCGCCCGTGCCGGGGGCCGTGTGGAAGGTGATGCCGGGGGAGCGCTCGGAGTGGGTGAGCAGCAGCACGACGATCAGGCAGGCGCCGATGATCTCGGCGGTCACCCCGACCCGGTTGATGGCTGACATCACACGGTTGTCGACGATGTTCACGAGCGTGGTGAGCACCAGCAGGACGACGCCGAGGACCGCCGCGTTCGCCGCACCCGTCGGCGAGGTGGGCGCGGGGTCGCCGCCCACCAGCTGGAAGCCGGACCAGAGCGGCGGCAGCACCGTCTGCAGGGCGAGGGCGGCCGCCGCGACCACCACGATCTGCCCGATGACCATGATCCAGCCGGCGAACCAGCCGAAGGTGGCGGTGGACAGCCGCGAGGACCACTGGTAGATGGCGCCAGAGATCGGATAGCGCGCGGCCAGTTCGGCGAAGCAGGCGGCCACCAGCAGCTGGCCCACCAGCACCGCGGGCCAGGTCCAGAAGAAGACGGGACCCCCGAAGGCGTACCCGAACGCGAAGAACTGGAAGACGGTCGTCAGTACGGAGATGAAGGAGAACCCGGCGGCGAAGGACGCGTACCGGCCGAGGCTGCGGTGCAGCTCCTGGCGGTAGCCGAACCGTGCGAGGTCGGCGGCCCCCTCGGGGCTCGGCGGGTCGGGGCGGACGTCGGCGGGGGCGGTGCTCGTCATGGCGGCAACCTGCTTTCGCGCTGCGGCGGGAGGGTTCCTGTCGGGTGACAGAAATTCCTGTCGGGCGACAGAACGTAAGGAGGGGCTGTTTCGCCGGCGTCACGCGACCGTGTCGGGAACGGACCCAAGTGCTCACCCCCTTGCCGGCGGTGGCCGAACGCGATACATCGTGTGTGTTGACCGGGCTCGTGCAGACACGATATGTTCGGCCACGGATATTCGTAGGCGAGCCCATGGGATGTGAGGTGCAGGTCATGGCGGCGAAGCGCCGGAAGCTCGGCAATCCGCTGGCCCTCGCCGTCATGGTGCTGCTCACGGAGAAGCCGATGCACCCGTACGAGATCGCCCAGACCCTGCGGCGGCGCGGCAAGGACACCAGCCTGAAGATCAACTATGGCTCCCTCTACACCGTCGTCCAGAACCTGGAGAAGCACGGCTTCGTCGAGGTCGCCGAGGTGCAGCGCCAGGGCAACCGGCCCGAGCGCACGCTCTACGGCATCACGGACGCCGGACGCGAAGAGGCCGTCGAGTGGCTGTCGGACCTGCTGGCCGTGCCGGCGCGGGAGTTCCCCGTCTTCGAGGCGGCGCTCTCCCTGATCGCGGTGCTCCACCCCGACGAGGCGGCCCGTCTGCTGGGGGAGCGGCTCGCCGGACTGGAGGTGCAGGCGGCGAGCCTGCGCGGCGGACTGGAGAAGCTTCGCGAGACGCTTCCCCGGCTCGTGCTGATCGAGTGCGAGTACCAGCTCCACATGATCGACGCCCAGGCCGCATGGGTCCGCGGCTTCCTCGAGGAGCTCACGGAGGGGACGTTCCCCGGCCTCGAGGAATGGCGCGTCTTCCACGAGACCGGGGAGGTGCCCGAGCAACTGCGGAAGCTGGAGGGCGGCAAGGCCGACGGACCGTAGCCGCCGGAGAAGAACGGACCCCGGCGGGCCTGTTGCAGCAGTCCCGCCGGGGTCGGCAACCCCGAGCTGAATCCGCCGTGAGGCACATCCGGGCGATCGAGGTGCGGCACACCCAGCATAGGCCCGGTGCTCCTCGCGTGGATCAGCCGTCATCCGCTCACGAAGGAGAGCAGTCGTCATGAGCACCCGTGCGCCCGCAGTGGAGGCGCGCCAGCTGATCAAGACCTATCCCGGTGAGGTCACCGCCCTCAACGGCATGGACCTCACGGTCCGGCCGGGCACCGTCCTCGGGCTCCTCGGCCCGAACGGCGCCGGGAAGTCCACCACCGTCAAGATCCTCACCACCCTGGCCCGCCCCGACTCGGGCACGGCCACCGTCGCGGGCCACGACGTGCTGCGCCACCCCGACCGGGTGCGTCGCGCGATCGGCGTGGTCGCCCAGAGTTCGGGCGCCGACCCCGTGGCCACGGGGCGCGAGAACCTCCGGCTCCAGGGCAGGCTCCACGGCCTGAGGGGCGCCGCACTCGACCACCGTGTGGACGAACTGCTGGAGCGCTTCACCCTGACCGATGCGGCGAAGCGCCAGGTCAAGGGCTACTCCGGCGGAATGCGGCGTCGCCTGGACGTGGCGCTGGGCCTGGTGCACCGGCCGGAGGTGCTCTTCCTGGACGAGCCCACCACCGGCCTGGACCCCGAGGCCCGCACCGCGATGTGGGAGGAGATCGGCCGCCTGGCCGGCGAGGACGGACTGACCATCCTGCTGACCACGCACTACCTGGAGGAGGCCGACCGGCTCGCCGAGCGCATCGCGATCGTCGACCGCGGCCGGGTCGTCGTGGAGGGCACCCCCGACTCCCTCAAGGGCGAACTCCGCGGCGACGCGGTCCACATGGAACTGCGCCAGGCGGTCGGCGAGGCGGGCCGCACCCTGCTCAGGGGCGCCCTTCGCGAGCTGCAGGGCGTGCACGAGGTGTTCGTCGACGGCCGCCGGATCAGCGCCCGCGCCGACGACGGGGCCGCCGCGATGCCCGCCCTCATCGGCGCGCTCGAACGCGCCGGGGTCATGGTCGCCGCGGCGACGGTCGCCCGCCCCTCCCTCGACGACGTGTACCTCCGCCATGCCGGCCGCCGCTACTCCGAGGCGGATGCGGACACCGGCGCCGGCCTCGTCCCCGCCGGAGGTGTGCGATGAGCGCCGCCGTCTCCCAGACCTGGTACATGACCCAGCGTCAGCTCATGGTCTTCACCCGGCAGCCCGCCTACGCCGTCATCACCCTGATCCAGCCCGTGATCTGGCTGTTCCTGTTCGGCAACCTCTTCAAGAAGGTCGTCGAACTCGGCGGCTTCGGCACCACCTCGTACCTCGACTACCTCGTGCCCGGCGTGGTCGTCATGAGCGCGCTCAGCTCCAACATGTGGGCCGGCATGGGCACCTTGGAGGAGATCCAGCGGGGCACGCTCGACCGCTTCCTGACCACCCCCGTCAGCCGGGCCGCGCTGATGAACGGCAACGTGGTCCACAACGGCCTGATCACCGCCCTGCAGTCGGTCGTCATCGTGCTGCTGGGGCTGCTGGGCGGCGCGGACTACCCCGGCGGCGTCGGCGGCGTCGCCGTCCTGGTGCTCGCGGCGGTGCTGCTCGGCACGGTCTTCGGGGCGCTGTCCAACGCGCTGGGCATGCTGGTCCAGGAGCGGGAGTCGATCATCGGCATCAACACGTTCCTGCTGCTGCCGCTGACCTTCCTGTCCACCGCCTTCATGGCACCGTCCCGGATGCCCTCCTGGATCCGGCGCATCGCCGACCTCAACCCCCTCGACTGGGCGATGACGGCGGGCCGCTCCGCGATGTCCGCGCACCCGGACTGGGGCGCCGTGCTGGGCAGGGGAGGAGCGCTGCTGGGACTGGCGATCGCCGCGGTGTGGCTGTCGATCCGCACGTTCCGGTCCTACCAGCGGTCGGTGTGAGCGCACCGGACCCCACGGCCGGCGCGAGCCGGCACGACGACGCGGCGGCACCCCGGCGGTGCCGCCGCGTCCGGCGTCCTATGCCGCGGACGCCCCTTCCTGCTCCGCCTCGACGCGCGCGTTCCACTCCCGCTTCGACGCCTGCCAGCCGTCCTCGTTGTGTCCGAGGCGCCAGTACCCGGAAATCGAGAGGTCGTCGCGCGGGATGCGGTGCTCGATGCGCAGCAGTTGGCGCAGCTCCTTCACGAAGCCGGCCTCGCCGTGCACGAACGCGTGCACCCGCCCCTCCGGGAACTCCAACGCCCGCACGGCCTCCACGAGGGCCGCACCGACCGGCCGGTCCCCGCGGTGCAGCCAGACCACCTCCACATCGGAGTCGATCTCCTGCTCCTCCTCGGGGCCCGAGACCTCCACGAACACATGCGCCTCGGTATCGCCGGGCATCGCCTCGAGGGCGGACGCGATCGCGGGCAGTGCGCTCTCGTCCCCGGCGAGCAGATGCCAGTCGGCGCCCGTGTCCGGGGCGTAGGCGCCGCCGGGTCCCATGAACCGCACGGTCTGGCCCGGCCGCGCGCGCAGGGCCCACGGTCCGGCGAGGCCCTCGTCGCCGTGGATCACGAAGTCCAGCGTCAGCTCCCGGTGCCGGGGGTCCCAGGCGCGCACGGTGTACGTCCGCGTCACCGGCCATGCCGCGCGCGGGAACTCCTCGCGGATCCGCTGCAGGTCGAAGGGTTCGGGATAGACGACGCCCTCGGCGGGGAACAGCAGCTTCACATAGTGGTCGGTGCACGCGTCCGCCGCGAAGCCGGCCAGGCCGTCGCCGCCGAGCACCACACGCTGCATGTGGGGGGTCAGCCGCTCGGTGCGGACCACCTGCGCGGAGTGGACCCTGCGGACCCTGCCTGCCGGGCGCTCTGCCATCACGGCCTCCCAGTTTCCCATGCTTAGGTTTGCCTAAGTTAGCATCTCCTTCTCGTGGACACATCTGTCCCCCGAAGGGCCGATGACACTCCGGTGTCGCAGCCGTCACGTCCCGAGCGTGACCAGAAGCCGCTGCAGCGACCCGCCCAGGCCCCAGCGGGCCGCCAGCTCCTCCAGTCCGGCGGGATCGCGCGGCGCGCTCGGCAGCGCCGTGCCGACCTCCGGCAGCGGTACGTCGTCGGCGACCCGCACGACCCGGGGAGCGACCGCCACATAGGCCCGCGCGGTGTCGAGCCGCTTGCGCTGCGCCGGCGTGAGCCCGGCCCCGGGGTCGTCGACCGCGGCCATGATCCCCGCCAGGTCCCCGAACTCGGCCAGCAGCTTCGCGGCCGTCTTCTCGCCGATCCCCGGCACGCCCGGCAGCCCGTCGCTCGGGTCCCCGCGCAGCAGCGCCAGATCCGCGTAACCCCGGCCGTCGACGCCGTACTTGCCGCGCAGCACCGCCTCGTCGGTGAGCTGGAGCGTGCCGACGCCCTTGAGCGGGTACAGCACGCGCACCTCGCGCCCGTCGTCGACCAGCTGGTACAGGTCGCGGTCCCCGGTGACGATGTCGACCGGGCCGTTCGCCCGCGCCGTGAACGTGCCGATCACGTCGTCCGCCTCGTACCCCTCGACGCCCACGCGCGCGATGCCCAGCGCGTCCAGGACGGCCTCGATGACCGGAACCTGGGGGGAGAGGGCGTCCGGCACCTGCTCCTGGTCCCGCCCCGACTCGTACTGCCCGGCCACGCGGTGCGCCTTGTAGGAGGGGATCAGGGCGACCCGCCAGTGCGGGCGCCAGTCCGCGTCCATGCAGGCGACCAGGTCGTCCGGGTGGTGGTCCCGGACCAGGCGGTCGATGAAGTCCAGCAGCCCTCGCACGGCGTTCACGGGCGTCCCGTCGGGGGCCCTGACGGACTCCGGGACGCCGAAGAAGGCGCGGAAGTAGAGCGAGGCGGTGTCGAGGAGCATCAGGCGTCGGATCATTTTCCGCATCATGCCGTACGGCACCGACAGGGGCCGGAGACCGGGAGCGGGGGACCGGTGGGCCCGGCCGGGAGAGCCGGGGCCGGTCGTCCCGGCCGGTGGACGGCCGTACGGGACGGCAGCACGGGCCGTACGGTCTGGCACGGCGGCACGGGCCGTACGGTCTCGCACGGCGGCACGGGCCGCGCACCTGCGGACCGGAAGGATCCGGACAACCCCGTCGGGTTCGCCCTCGCACCCGTCCGGACCCCCGGCCGACCGCCGCTGCCGACTGCCGTTCCGGCGGCCGCGCGCCCCGTCGCGCTGCTCCCGTTCGCCGCGCAACCACGACTTCGCGCCCGCCGCCGTCCGTCCGACGGACCGTGCGGCCCCGGCCACGCCGCGTCACCCGCCGCTGTCGGCCGCAGACCGCACCGTATCCCGCCCCACGCACCTGACCAGCGGTTTCGTCGTGCCGAGGCCGCTGCGCGCGAGGAGGCGCGGCGGCTCGCTCCCTGGCGCGAACCACGACCCCCGCCACCCCCGTACGGGACCACGATGTGACGGGCGCATGAAACGGTTTGCCGAACATGCGTAGGGTGCAGACAACTCAACAGAAGCAGTGACCGATGACCGGTGGACCGACGACGAGGAAGGAGGGAGCGATGGGCGACCACAAAGAGCGGCCCCTTCGGGTGGGCGCGGCCGTCCGGCGGCGGCGCCGGGCGCTGGAGCTCACCCTCGCCGTCGTGGCCGAGCGCAGCGGCCTGTCGGTTCCCTTCCTGAGCCAGGTCGAGAACGAGCGGGCGCGCCCCAGCCGGCCGTCCCTGGAGCGGATCGCCGACGCCCTGGACACCACCGCCGCCGCCCTGCTCGCGGCGGCCGACCCGGCGTGCAGCGTGGACGTGCTGCGCGCCGAGGACGAAGGCGTCACGCCGGGGCAGGCACGGGTGCGCACCCTGGTGCGGGGGCACCACCAGCTGCACGCCATGGAGTTCGTCGGGGAGCACGACGAGGGCCGCGAGTTCCAGCACCGCAACGACGAGGTGATGTACGTCGTCGACGGCGCCGTCGAGGTCGAGGCGGAGGGCCGGGCGCACCGGCTGGGGCGCGGCGACACCCTGTACCTGAGCGGGGGCGTGCGCCACCGGTGGCGGGCCGCCGAGCCGGACACCCGCGTGATCGTGGTGGCGGTCGCGGACCACATCGAGGCGTTGGAGGACCCCTCGCGCCGGCGCTGATCCTGCCGGCCCTACGGGCGACACCCGTCCAGGTGCCGTCCTGGGATACTCGCCGGCATGCCCGACATCTCCGAAGCCACTGCCGGCGCCGTGCGGGAGCGCGTCCCCGGATCCTCCAGCCGGCGGCGGCCGTGATGCGCGTCGTCTCGCTGGTGCCGTCGCTCACCGAGGCGGTGGCCGCGTCGGCGCCGGGCGTCCTGGTGGGCGCGACCGACTGGTGCAGCCATCCGCCGGACCTCGGTGTCGCCCGGATCGGCGGGACGAAGAACCCCGCGGTCGAGCGGATCGTCGCACTCGCCCCCGACCTGGTGCTCGCCAACGAGGAGGAGAACCGGGAGCCGGATCTCGCCGCCCTGCGCGCGGCGGGCCTCAAGGTCCTGGTCACCGAGGTGCGGGACGTGCCGCAGGCGTTCCGGGAGCTGGAGCGCGTGGTGGCCGCGTGCGGGGTGCCCTCCCGGCCGCGCTGGCTGGATCAGGCCCGGTCCGCCTGGTCGGACCTGCCCGCGCCGCGGCACCGCAGGACCGCCGTGGTACCCGTCTGGCGACGGCCCTGGATGGTGCTGGGCCGGGACACCTTCGCCGGGGACGTGCTGGCCCGGCTCGGCGTCGACAACGTCTGCGCGGCCCACGCGGAGCGCTATCCGAGGATCCCGCTGCCCCAGCTGCACGACGCGGCCCCGGACCTCGTGGTGCTGCCCGACGAGCCGTACCGCTTCACCGCCGACGACGGCCCGGAGTCCTTCCCCGGGACGCCCTGCGCGCTGGTCAGCGGGCGCCATCTCACCTGGTACGGGCCGTCACTGGCCGAGGCCCCGCGCGTCATCGGCGCGGCGCTGCGAGCAGCTCTCCGCTGACGAGGCCGCGGCCCGTGCCCACGGCGGCGACGGCCCAGGCGGTGACGAGCAGCGCGTACAGGCCGACCGCGAGTCCGTCCAGGACGGCGAGCCCCGTGCGCCGGGCCAGTGCCTCCGCGCCGGTGACGCACGTGCCGACGGGGAACGTGAAGGCCCACCAGGTCATCGCGAAGCCCATGCCGCGCCGCCGGGCGCGCACCACCATCGTCGTGGCGAGGGCGAGCCACATCAGCGCGAAGCCCGTCACGGGAACGCCGTAGAGCACGGAGAGCACGCCGAGGCCCTGCCCGTACGGGGCCGGTACGACGCCCGGCGCGGCGGTCGCGGACGCGGCGACGGCGGTGGTGGACTGGCCCAGCGGCCCGAGGACCAGGAACAGGGTAGGGGTCAGGGCGGGCGGCAGCGGACCCGCGACGATGAGCCGGGCGAGGATCAGCGGCAGCATCACGAGCGTGGCCAGCAGACTGAGCCCGAACATCGCGAAACTCGCCAGCAGCAGCGTCTCCCGCGGCTGACCGGCGGGCAGGTGGGGGACCAGCAGGGGGCCCTGGGCCGCGGAGACCATGGGGGCCACCAGGGGCAGCAGCCAGACGGGGGTGGCCTGGCCCGGCTCGATGCGGTGCCGGGCGATCATCAGGTACGGCACGGCCACCACCGCGACGAGCCCGACGGCGGTGCCGGCGGTGAAGAGGACGGTGTCCAGGGCGACGGCCGTCCGCGTACCGGTCCAGTCCCGGCCGACGGCGAGGGTGCCGCCGCCCACGGCCAGCAGGGCCATCGCGAGGCAGCCGTAGAAGGGGGCCACGGCCGGGTCGAGGAGATGGGCGCGAGCCTGGTCGCGATGGTGCGCCCAGTGCAGTGCGCGGGCGGCGAGGAGTGCCAGGAGCAGGGCCGCCGAGAGGGCCCAGACGGCGGCGCAGGCGGTCCGCAGTCCGGGCAGGTGCGCCGCGCCGGGCAGACCGGCGCCCGCCGTGGCCACGATCGCGGTCCCCATGACGGAGGCGTACCAGTTGGGGCCGAGGTGCCGCACGGCGGCGCGGCGCCGGCGGGCGGGGACGACGAGGGACTCGGTTGCGAGGGCCATGCATGCACCGTGCCGCCGTGCGCGGGCTCCTCGCCAGAGAGCGCGTCTCTATGAGGGCATAAGCTCTGCTTATGAGCAAGGGGGACAGCGGAAGGTCTCCGGCGGCGGGGCTGGCGCACCGGGTGCCGGATCTGGGGGCGCTGGAGCTGCTGCTCGCCGTCGCCCGGCTGGGCAGCCTGGGGCGGGCGGCGCGGGAGCTGGGGATCACCCAGCCGGCGGCCAGCAGCCGGATCCGCTCGATGGAGCGGCGGCTGGGCGTGGCGCTGGTCGACCGCTCGCCGCGGGGCTCGCGGCTGACCGCCGCGGGTGCCCTGGTCACCGACTGGGCGCGGCGCGTCGTGGAGGCGGCGGAGGCGTTCGACGCGGGAGCGCAGGCGTTGCGGGGCCGGCGGGACTCACGGCTGCGTGTGGCCGCGAGCATGACCATCGCGGAGTACCTGCTTCCCGGCTGGCTGATCGCCCTGCGCGCCCAGCGGCCGGACACGGCGGTGTCGCTGCTGGCGGGCAACTCCGCGGCGGTCGCGGACCGCCTGCTCGCGAACGAGGCGGACCTGGGCTTCGTCGAGGGGCTGGCGGTGCCGGCCGGCCTCGACGAGGCGGTCGTCGCCCGTGACCGGCTCATCGTGGTGACGGCGCCGGGACACCCGTGGGCCCGCCGTCGCACGCCGGTGCCGGCCGCGGAACTGGCGGCGGCGCCGCTGATCCTCCGGGAGGAGGGCTCGGGCACCCGCCAGGTCCTGGAGGCGGCCCTGGGGGAGCTGGCCAGTCCGCTCCTCGAACTGTCCTCGACGACGGCGGTCAAGGCCGCCGCGGTGAGCGGTGCGGGCCTGGCGGTGCTGAGCGAACTGGCCGTGGGAGAGGAACTGTCCGCCCGCCGACTGGTGGGCGTCCCGGTCGCGGGGGTTCGGCTGGACCGGACGCTGCGCGCGATCTGGCGCACGGGCCACCGGCCGACGGGACCGGGCCGCGACCTGCTGGGCCTGACACGGGGACAGCCCGGCGTGCCGGGCGGCGTGCCGCGACGGCGCCCGAAGCCCCCGCCGTCGTCATGAGCGCCGCCGACGGGAGCGGCCACGGGGGCGCCGGGGCGGACTCAGGAGGTGGCGGCGGCTCGGACGAGGGCCCGTACGACCCGCACGTCCTCCCCCATCTCCGGATGCCACTGCACACCCAGCACCCAGGAGGATCCCGGCAGTTCGACCGCCTCCACCGTCCCGTCCTCCGCGTGGGCCGACACCACGAGCCCGTCGCCGAGCCGGTCCACCGCCTGGTGGTGATAGGTCGGCACGGACGCCGGTTCGGGGGCGATGCCCCCGTACCGCGTGCCCGGCACCGGCTTCACGGGGTGCCGGCCGAACACGCCCACCTCGGCGACGTGCCCGTCGAGGTGCTGCACGAGCGTGCCCCCCAGGGCGACGTTCAGCAGTTGCATCCCGCGGCAGATGCCGAGCAGCGGCGTGCCGGAGTCCAGCGCGGCCCGGATCAGGGCGAGTTCCCAGGCGTCCCGCAGGGGCGCGGGCGGGCCCGTCCGCGGGGAGCGCTCCGCCCCGTAGCGGGAGGGGTCGACGTCCGGGCCGCCCGCGATCACCACCCCGTCCAGCCGGGCCACCGCGGCCGCCGCCCGCTCCGGATCGTCCGGCGGCAGCATCGCCGCGAGCCCGCCGGCCCGCTGCACCAGCCGCGGGTAGCCCGACGGCAGCAGCGCCGCGTCCAGCTCCCAGACGCCCCAGCGCGCCCCGCTCTCCAGATACGTGCTCACGCCGATCAGCGGTCGTGCGGTCATGCGATCCTCCCAGCCTTCCAATGGAGCGCATTCATACCTTTGCCCGGTCTCCTCATGCCAGGAACCCCCGCAGCAGTGCCGCCGTCCCGGAGCAGTGCTCCCGCATGATCTCCCGCGCCCCGTCCGCGTCCCCGTCGAGCACCGCCTCCACCAGCGCCACGTGCTGCCGCTGCGAGTGCTCCAGGTTCCGCACCAGCAGCGGAATGCAGTCCAGCAGGTCGTTCACGGTCGCCCGGACGGCCGCGTACTGCGCCGTCAGGGAGGGTGACCCGCCGAGCTCGGCGAGGGTGAGGTGCAGCAGGGTGTCCAGCCGCCGGTAGTCCGCCAGCGGCGCGTCCCGCGTGCGCGCCAGCGCCTCCCGCAGCCGTTCCTCCTGCTCCGCCGTCAGACCGTGCGCGGCGCACAGGCCCGCCGCCCCCACCTCCAGCACCTCGCGGAAGCGCAGCACGTCCTCGATGTCGACCCTCTCGACGCGCCGGCGCAGCTCGTCCTCGCCGCCCGCCTCGGTCCGGGGCCGCACGAAGGTGCCGCCGTAGCGGCCGCGCCGCGACTCCACCAGGCCCTCGTCCTGCAGCACCTTCAGCACCTCGCGCAGCGTCACCCGGCTGATCCCCAGCCGGTCCGCCAGCTCCCGCTCCGCCGGCAGGCGCTCACCGCCGGGCACCAGGCCGAGGCGCACGACCTGGAGGATCTGCTCCAGGGCCTCCTCGAAGCCGTTGCCGGCGCGCACCGGTCGCAGCACCGGGGTCAGCCGGTCCTGCGGGTCCCCGCCGCCCCCGGGTTCCGTCTGTGACATCTGGCCGCGCCCCCTTCCCAATCAATGGTTCTCGGAAATACCTTATGGCTCTCGGCGACCGAAGGAGACCTCCCGTGCCGGACCGCACACCCCCGCTCGGTGTCGAGGAGCTGCACGCCCTCGTCGCCGGCGGCGAGATCGACACCGTCGTCCTGGCCTTCCCGGACATGCAAGGCCGTCTGCAGGGCAAGCGGTTCGCCGCCCGCTTCTTCCTCGACGAGGTCCTGGAGCACGGGACCGAGGGCTGCAACTACCTGCTCGCCGTCGACACCGAGATGAACACCGTCGACGGCTACGCCATGTCCTCCTGGGACCGGGGCTACGGCGACTTCGCCCTCCACCCCGACCTGAGCACCCTGCGCAGGCTGCCCTGGCACGAGGGCACCGCCATGGTCGTCGCGGACCTCGCCTGGAGCGACGGCTCGCCCGTGGTCGCGTCCCCCCGCGGGATACTGCGCGGCCAGCTCGACCGCCTCGCCGCGCTCGGCCTGACCGCCCAGGTCGGCACCGAGCTGGAGTTCATCGTCTTCAAGGACACCTACGAGCAGGCGTGGGACGCGAACTACCGGGACCTGACCCCGGCGAACCAGTACAACGTCGACTACTCCGTGCTCGGGACCGGCCGGATCGAGCCCCTGCTGCGCCGGATCCGCAACGAGATGGCGGGCGCCGGCCTCACCGTCGAGTCCGCCAAGGGCGAGTGCAACCCCGGCCAGCACGAGATCGCCTTCCGGTACGACGAGGCGCTGGTCACCTGCGACCAGCACGCGATCTACAAGACCGGAACCAAGGAGATCGCGGCCCAGGAGGGCGTCTCGATCACCTTCATGGCCAAGTACAACGAGCGCGAGGGCAACTCCTGTCACATCCACCTCTCGCTCGCCGACGCCCACGGCGCGAACGCGATGGCGGGGGACGGTCCCGGCGGGATGTCGGAGCTGATGCGGCACTTCCTCGCCGGGCAACTCGTGGCCCTGCGCGAGTTCTCGCTCCTGTACGCGCCCCACATCAACTCCTACAAGCGGTTCCAGCCCGGCTCCTTCGCCCCGACCGCGGTCGCCTGGGGGCACGACAACCGCACCTGCGCCCTCCGGGTCGTCGGCCACGGCCGTTCGCTGCGCTTCGAGAACCGGGTGCCCGGCGGAGACGTCAACCCGTACCTCGCGGTCGCCGGCATGGTCGCGGCGGGACTGTACGGCATCGAGCAGAAGCTGGAGCTCCCGGGGCCGTGCCCGGGCAACGCGTACACCGCCGAGTACGAGCACGTGCCCACCACCCTGCGCGAGGCCGCCGAACTCTGGGAGAACAGCGCCATCGCCGAGGCCGCCTTCGGCGACGAGGTCGTCGCGCACTACCGCAACATGGCCCGCGTCGAGCTGGAGGCCTTCGACGCCGCGGTGACCGACTGGGAGCTGCGCCGCTCCTTCGAACGCATGTGAGGGGTCCTTCCGTGTCCGACCAGTCCCCACCCGACGAGCACGAGCTCCAGGTCCTCAATCCGGCCACCGAGGAGGTCGTCGCCACCGTTCCCGCCGCCACCGCCCAGGACGTCGACGCCGCCGTCGTACGGGCCACCAGGGCGCAGTCCGTGTGGGCCGCGCTCGCGCCCGGCGACCGCGCCCGGCTGCTGCGCCGCTTCGCCACCGCCGTCGACGAACACCTCGAGGAGCTGGCCCGGCTGGAGGTGCGGGAGGCCGGCCACGTCATCGGCAACGCCCGCTGGGAGGCCGGCAACGTCCGCGATCTGCTCGACTACGCGGCCGGAGGAGTGGAGCGGCTCACCGGCCGCCAGATCCCCGTCCCCGGGGGCCTGGACGTCACGATCCTCGAACCGCTCGGCGTCGTCGGCGTCATCGCGCCCTGGAACTTCCCCATGCCGATCGCCGCGTGGGGCACGGCCCCGGCGCTCGCGGCGGGCAACGCGGTGATCCTCAAGCCCGCCGAGACGACGCCGCTCACGGCCCTGCGCCTGGCCGAGCTGGCCCTGGCGGCCGGCCTGCCGGACGGGCTGTTCCAGGTCCTGCCCGGCCGCGGCCCCGTCGCGGGCGGCGCGCTGGTCGAGCACCCCGGCGTGGCCAAGATCGTCTTCACCGGGTCGACCGCCGTGGGCACCCAGGTGCTGGCGAGGGGCTCCGCCCTGCTCAAACGCGTCACCCTGGAACTCGGCGGCAAGAGCCCCAACATCGTCTTCGCGGACGCCGACCTCGACGCGGCCGCCGCCGCCGCCCCCATGTCCTTCCTCGACAACTCCGGCCAGGACTGCTGCGCCCGCACCCGCATCCTCGTGCAGCGCTCCGCGTACGACCGCTTCCTCGACCTGCTGGCCCCCGCCGTCGAGTCCGTCCTCGTCGGCGACCCGGCCGACGAGAGCACCGGGATGGGTCCGCTGATCTCGAAGGCCCAGCTGGAGCGGGTGCGGTCCTACGTCGACGCCGACGCGCCCGGCATCCGCGGCAAGGCGCCCGAAGGTCCCGGCTTCTGGTTCCCGCCCACCGTCCTCACCGGCGTCGACCCGCACGCGCGCGTGGCCGTCGAGGAGGTCTTCGGGCCGGTCGCCGTCGTCCTGCCGTTCGAGGACGAGGCCGACGCGGTCCGCCTCGCCAACGACACCGCCTACGGCCTCTCCGGCTCCATCTGGACCCGGGACGTCGGCCGCGCGCTGCGCGTCTCGCAGGCCGTCCGCGCGGGCAACCTGTCCGTCAACTCCCACTCCAGCGTCCGCTACTGGACCCCCTTCGGCGGCTTCAAGCAGTCGGGGATCGGCCGTGAACTCGGCCCGGACGCGCTGACCGCCTTCACCGAAACCAAGAACGTCTTCATCAGCACGGAGGGCCCCGCACAGTGACCTCGCAGACACCGGACCCCATCTGCCGCCGCCTGGTCGGCCGTACCGCCGTCATCACCGGTGCCGGCAGCGGCATCGGCCTCGCCGCCGCGCGCCGGCTCGCCTCCGAGGGCGCCCACGTCGTCTGCGGCGACGTCGACGACACCCGAGGCAAGGCCGCCGCCGACGAGGTCGGCGGGCTGTTCGTGAAGGTGGACGTCACCGACCCCGAGCAGGTCGAGGCGCTCTTCAAGGCCGCGTTCGACACCTACGGCTCCGTCGACATCGCCTTCAACAACGCGGGCATCTCCCCGCCCGACGACGACTCCATCCTGGACACCGGCCTGGAGGCGTGGAAGCGGGTCCAGGAGGTCAACCTGACCTCCGTCTACCTCTGCTGCAAGGCCGCGATCCCCTACATGCGGCGCCAGGGCAGGGGCTCCATCATCAACACGGCGTCGTTCGTGGCCCGCATGGGCGCGGCGACCTCGCAGATCTCGTACACGGCCTCCAAGGGCGGGGTCCTCGCCATGTCACGCGAACTGGGCGTGCAGTTCGCCCGCGAGGGCATCCGGGTGAACGCGCTGTGCCCCGGGCCGGTCGACACCCCGCTGCTGCAGGAGCTGTTCGCGAAGGACCCCGAGCGTGCCGCCCGCCGTCTGGTGCACATCCCGGTCGGCCGGTTCGCTCGGGCCGAGGAGATCGCCGCGGCGGTCGCGTTCCTCGCCAGCGACGACTCCACCTTCGTGAACGCCACCGACTTCCTGGTGGACGGAGGCATCTCGGGCGCGTACGTCACCCCGCTGTAGGGGGCAAAGCGGTACGGTCCACGCCGTATGAGACATCTTCTCGCGTGGACCCTGGTGGCGGCCGCCGCGCCGGCGGCCGCACCGCCGTCCTCCGCCGCCACCGTTCCCCCCGCGAACTGCCCGCGGCTGACCACCCCGTGGTACGGCGACAACCGCGCACGCATCCAGCGGACGATCGACGAGCGGGGCCGCTGCGGTGCGCCCGCCGGCACCCCGGTCGCCGTCTTCGACTGGGACAACACGGTCACCAAGAACGACGTCACCGACGCCACCCTCGACTGGGCGCTCGAGCACGACAAGCTCCTGCGCCCGGCCCGCTGGAAGGACACCAGCGCGTGGCTCACGGACGACGCCGACCGGGCCCTCACGGAGGCGTGCGGCGACGCGGTCCCCGTGGGGGCGCCCCTGCCGACCTCCACCACGGTCCGCTGCACCGACGAGATCCTCGCGATCCGCGAGCAGGGCAGGACCATGCGCGGGGCCGCCGCCTTCGCCGGCTCCTGGAACCACCGGCGCACGGTGCCGCAGTACGCGTGGGTGCCCCAGCTGTTCGCGGGCCGCACGGTGGCCGAACTGTCCTCGTACGCCCGCAGCGCCCGCGCCGAGGCCCTTGCGGCGCCCGTCGGCTCGACCCGGGTCCTCGGCACCCACACCCTCCCGGCGTACGTCCGCTACTACGCCCAGCAGCGCGATCTGATCGGCACCCTCCAGCGGGCGGGCTTCGACGTCCACATCGTCTCCGCCGGCTCCGAACCCGTCACCGAGGTCTGGTCGCGGGGCGTCGGCGTGGACGCCGCGCACACCCTCGCCATCCGCTCGGTCCTCGACGGCCGCGGCCGCATCACCACCCGCAACGAGGGCTGCGGCGACGTGCCCGCGAGCCGGGGCGAGGCCATCCCGTACATCGACGGCAAGCGCTGCTGGATCAACCAGGAGATCTACGGCGTCCGGGGCGCCGCGGCCTGGCGGAGGCAGGACCCCGCGCACCGGCCCGCGCTGGCGGCCGGTGACGCCGACACCGACGTCACCTTCGTCGGTGACGCCACCGGTGTGCATCTGGTGGTCAACCGGAACAAGGACGAGCTGATGCGCCGGGCCTACGACGACGCCGACGGGCGCTGGCTGGTCAACCCCATGTTCATCGAGCCGCTGCCGCGCCGGCCGGACCCCTACCCCTGCTCGACGCGTGCCTACACCGCGCCGGACGGCAGCCGGGGGCCGGTCCTGCGGGAGGACGGCTCGGTCGTGGCCGACCAGAAGGACCGCGTCCACTGAGCGAGCGAAGGGGAGGGGAGCGGGGTCGACCGCCTGCGTCAGGTGTTGGCGCAGGCGTTGCCGAACGCAGGGTTGAGCACGCCGATGACGTCGATCGTGTTCCCGCACAGGTTGACGGGGGCGTGGATCGGGGTCTGGACGGCGTTGCCTGTGAGGATGCCCGGAGAGCCGGTCGTGCCGCGCGGGACGCCGACGGTGGTGTGGACCGAGGAGGTGTTGTTGCCCGGGTCGGGATCGGGGTCGTTGCCGAAGACGGTGGCGGTGTTGGTCAACGTGGTGCCGCCGGAGCCGGCGGTACCGGTGACGGTGATGGTGTGGCTGGCGCCGACGGCCAGCCTTCCGCCGGTGCAGGAGAGCCTGTCACCGCTGATGGTGCAGCCCGGGGTAGGGCTGCTGGCGTCGAGCAGGCCCGCAGGGAGGACGTCGTCGACGGTCCAGCCCGAGGAGTCGGAGGGGCCGTGGTTGGTCACCGTGATCCGGTAGGTGACCCGGTCGCCGGCCTCGACCGAGGCGGGCCCGGTCTTGGTCACCGACAGGTCCGCGCGTGCCACGAAGCACGAGGTCGCGTCGACGTTGCCGCCGGGCCGCGTGCTCTGCCTGGACAGGAGGTCGAAGACGGGCCCGGCGCTGTCCGGGTGCGCGACGTGAACGCGGGCCAGGAATCCGCTGTTGTGGAAGAAGCCCAGGTCGCCGTTGCCGTAGGTGAAGGCACCGCCGTAGCCGGGCTTGACGGCCGGCAGGGGCGAGGCGAACGTGACGACGGCTCCCGTCCCGAGGTCGATGCGCTGGATGCCTCCGTCGTTCGTCGCCGCCCAGAAGTACCCCGCCGAGTACGTGATGTCGGCTCCCTGCAGGCGGGAGTTCAGGTGGACGACGCCGGTCACGCTCCGCGTGCGCACATTGATCTTGTACAGGACGGAAGGGTCGGGGCCGGAGACGTAGTAGTCTCCCGCGGCGTCGAAGCCTCCGATGTAGTACCCCGCGCCCGGGAGGCCGGCGATCGCCCCGACGTCGGTGGTACGGCCCGCCCTGTCGATCCGCAGGAGGTGGGCGTCGCGGACGCGCAGGGCGAAAACGTACCGGGTGGCCGGATCCACGCCCATCGCGTTGTAGGCCGGCACGGCCGGGCCGAGGGGGGAGAAGGAGACGGTGCCCGCTCCGGCGGCACCGAGCTGGAGTTGGTTCGCAGCGGTGTCCGTGGCCACGTAGAAGATCTGGCCGTTGCACGCGAAGCCGTCCGGAGCGGCTGCCACGGCGCTCTGGGGGGCGCCGAACGCCCCGAGCGCGGCGGCTGCCGCGCCACCGACCATGAGCATGGTCGCGGGTGAACGACGCGAGAGATGATGCATTGTGGTCGCGGTGACGGCGAGTACTGCGGCACCGGCCCGACGTCCGTGTACGGACATATCGGCTCCTCAAACCAAGGGACGGGGCGGAATGATCCGCTCCCCATACGGGCCGGTCAACGATGCAGAGGGTCAGCGGTTACCACTGCGACATGACGAGCGCCCCGACAGGCGACGTTCGCCCCGTCGTGCCGCCCGGCCACGCTCTCCCGAGCTCTTCGAGCGGGCGGGACCCCCACGACGCCGCTCCTTCACGGGCGAACGTCGCCTGCCGGGGCACTAGAGTGGCCGGGATGAGCAGTTCGCCCCCGCCCGGCTGGTACCGCGACCCGTCGTACCCGCTCACCGAACGCTGGTGGGACGGGACCGCGTGGACCGACCACCGGCGTCAGCCCGAGATGCCCGTGCCGCCGCTGGTCTCCCCGCGGCCCCCGGACGGCGGCGGCTCCCGGCGTGCCAAGGTGGTCGCGCTCGCGACGGCCGGAGCCGTCCTGGTCGCGGCCATCGTCACCGGCGCGGTCGTGCTCGGCCACGACGGCGGCGGCGCCGCGCAGGCCAAGTCCTCGCCCACGACGGGGACATCGGTCTCCCACGACAAGCGGCCGACCGCCCCGTCCGCCTCCGCCTCCGCCTCCGCCTCCGAGGATCCGAACGTCGTCGTGGACGAGCTCAACGGCATCACCTTCCCGGTGCTCGACGGCTGGGCCAGACCCGAGAACGTCGCCGAGGACGACGTCGTGCTGACCACGCCCGGCACCTACGACTGCCCGGGCGACCCCGGCCTGTGCCGTCACGGCCGGGTCCTGTCGCGGACCGCCACGGTCGGCGAGGGCAGTTCCCCGGAGACGCTGGCGAAGGGCGACATCGCGGACGCCGCGAACGCGGAGTTCGACCGTGACACGATCGGCAGCCGGCCCTTCGGCGGTATCACCTCCCACCGACTGGTGAAGGCCGGTCAGATCGCGGTCGCCGGCCGGGCGGGCTACTTCGTGCGGTGGCGCGTCACCACCGCCAAGGGCCCGGGCGGTTACGTCCAGTCGCTGGCGTTCCCGTCCAGCGTGGGCTCGCAGGCGCCGATCATCGTCCGCCTCGCCTTCGACGCGGGACCCGACGGACCCCCGCTCGCCGACATGGACAGGATAGCCAAGGGGATCCGGCCGGTCGGCGACACGTCGGGCGACGGGGGAGTGGGCAGCAGCATCGGGCCCTCGAAGTGACCCCTCACAGGAAGGTGCGTCCCTCGCCCCGGTAGGTCGGCACGGCGGCCGTGACCTTGTCGCCCTCGACCAGGTGCAGCACGTCGAACCGCTCGCACAGCTC
This sequence comes from Streptomyces sp. NPDC007264, assembly GCF_042869095.1. Lineage (NCBI taxonomy): Bacteria > Bacillati > Actinomycetota > Actinomycetes > Kitasatosporales > Streptomycetaceae > Streptomyces > Streptomyces sp. NPDC007264. The sequence continues at coordinate 227,820 of NZ_JBIAFD010000005.1, read as the reverse complement.
GCCCGCCTTGGCGTGCCGGAACCACACCTTGTCGCCGATGAGGAGGTCGTCGGCGGGCGCGCCCAGCAGAGGCGTCTGGACCTCGCCGGCACCCTCCTGGGGGTCGTATGCGAGCCCTTCGGGCAGATACGGGACGGGCAGCCGGTCGCGTCCCGGGGCGCCCGACGCGGGATAGCCGCCGCCCAGCACCGTCACCACGCCGACACCCGGCCTGCGCACGACGGGCTGGGCGAACAGCGCCGCCGGACGCCCGCGGAACGAGGTGTAGTTGTCGAACAGCCGCGGCACGTACAGCCCCGAGCCCGCGGCGATCTCCGTCACCGCCTCCTCGGCTGCCGTGTGCTGCACGCTGCCCGTGCCACCGCCGTTGACGAACTCCAGGTCCGGCGCCACGGCCCGCACGGCGCGCACCACGTCGGCGCGCCGCCGGGCCAGCTCCCCGCGTGCCGCGGCCTGCATCAGCCGCACGGCCCGCGACCGCACCGGACGGCCCGCCACCGCGTCGCCGACACCCGCGACATGGCCCTCGTACGCCATGATGCCCACGAGCCGGAAACCCGGCCTGCGCGCCACGGCACGGGCCATCTCCGCCATCTGGGCGGGGGAGTGCAGCGGCGAGCGGCGGGCACCCACCCGGACGCGCCCGCCGAGGAGTTTCAGCGAGGTGTCCAACTCCAGGCAGACACGCACCACTTCGGTGCCGCCCCGGCGGGCGTCGTCGATCAGACGCAACTGGGCCGGATCGTCGACCATCACGGTGACGGCGGCGGCGAGCTTGGGATCGGCGGCCAGTTCGGCGAAGCCCTGCCGGTCGGCCGACGGATAGGCGAGCAGGACGTCGTCGAAGCCGGAGCGGGCCAGCCACAGGGACTCGGCGAGCGTGAAGGACATGAGGCCCGCGAAACCGTCCCTGGCCAGGACGCGTTCGAGCAGGGCACGGCAGCGCACGGACTTGCTGGCGACGCGGATCGGTTTCCCTCCGGCCCGGCGGAGCAGGTCGTCGGCGTTCGCGTCGAACGCCTCCAGGTCCACGATCGCGACAGGGGCGTCGAGGTGGGCGGTGGCCCGGTCGTAGCGGGCGCGGTCTGCGGCGCGGGCAGTCATGAACGAAGCCTGCCAGATGCGATTACCGCGGGGTAGGGGGACGATCCGGGCAGATGCCCCCGGCGCTGCGGACCGGTTCCCGTTCGAGGCGGATCAAGCCGTAGAGTGACGCGCACGCGAGGTCGAGCGGCCGTCGCCCGGGCGCGCACGCCTGGGATGGGCGTTCGCCCGCGCGGGTATGCCTGCCCAGGACGGGCGGCGCGTGCCGCACCGCGCGAACCGGCCGCCCCCCAGGGGCGGTCGAAGACCCCGGTCGACCCCCGGGGCTGCCCGGCCACCAGGAAACATGGGGGGTGCATGAGCACGGAAGCGCGTCGCGCCTCCATCCCTCCGCGCCCCACGGTCCCACCCCGGCCCTCTGGCATGCCCGGCGGGCCGCCCGAGGAACCGCAGGACCCGCCCCGGGCGACAGCGCGCGACGGCGCCGCCGGAACCGTCCCGCCCCGCCCCGAGCACCCTCCCGCGGCCGCGCATCCGCCGCCTCCGCGCCCCGCCCGGCCGGCCGGGGACCAGGGGCCCGCACGGCCCCGGGGGACCGCGCGTCCGTTCCGGCTCGGCACGCCCGACGCCCCGCGGCGCTCCGGGGGCGCCCCCGGCCCCGTGCCGCCGTCGGTGCCGGGCCGCGACGCGGAGCCGCCGGGCCGGCGCACCCCCGAGTCCTCCCGGTTCCCGAAGCTCCGGCTCGACCGCGGCACGGGGCCCGACGATCCGCCCCCGCCCGTCGCCTCCGCTCGTTTCCCGGACGCGCCGCCGACGGCCGGCCCGGCCACGGGCGCTCCCGCGAGCGCCGCCGTGCCGCCGCCGCGCACCGAGCCGTCCGCCGGCGGCATCGTGGAGACCACCGAGCGGCTGCACCGCCGGCCCTTCGTGCCCGACCGGCCCGTGGTGACCCTCGCCCAGCCCGACACGCGGGCCGTCGCGGCCACCCGCCCGTGGCGCCTCGCGCTGCGGCCGCGTCCCCGGGCCGCCGCGGCCGCCGCGTGCCTGGTCCTCGGCCTCGGGCTCATCGGCGGCGCGGCGACCGGAAGCTGGCTGACCGGCGAGGAGACCGGGGACGGAGCACGCGGCGCGTTCGCCGTCGCCGGAAGCCTGTGGCACAGCACCCCCGTCGACCGGTTCTTCCCGCCGACCGTCGACGGGACGGGCGCGGGCCCCGGTGGTGCCGACCGCACCTGGACGCGCATCGCCGTCGCGCCCGACAGCGGCTGCCAGGACGCCTTCGACCCCCTGCTGCGCCAGGTCCTCGCCCCGGCCGGATGCCTGCGGCTGCTGCGTGCCACGTACACGGACGCCACCCGCAGCCACGTCACCACCGTCGGCCTGCTGTTCACGCGGGCGGACGCCGCCGCCATGGGCGTGCTCCACAGCCGCTTCAAGGACGAGGGCCTGGACCGGCGCACCGACCTGCTGCCCCGTCCGTACGCGGCGAAGGGCACCGTGGCCGCGGCCTTCGGCGACGCCCAGCGCGCCTCCTGGACGATCTCGGTCCTCACCGACGCGCCCGTCGTGGTCTACGCCGTCTCCGGCTTCGCCGACGGCCGAACCGTCACCGAACCACAACCCGCCGCGGACGCCCTGAAGGCCGGCGCCACCACGGCCCCCGCCCAGGCCGGCCTGGGCAACGAGGCCGCGGGCCTCGCCGACCGCGTCGAGGCGGCCCTGCGCAGGACCTTCGCCTCGGCCACGGAGAAGCCGTCATGACCGCCCGCACGCACACCCGCCCACGGCCCGCCACGACCACGGAGACGCCCTCGTGACCCGCCCGGCAGGCGCCCGGCTCCTCACCCTCCTCCTCGCCGGCCTTCTCGCCCTGCTGCCCGCCGCCGTCGCGCACGCCGACGGGATACGCGCACAGGAGTGGGCCCTGGACGCCCTGCACCTCCAGAAGGCATGGCGGACGACCAAGGGCAGGGGGATCACCGTCGCCGTCCTCGACACCGGCGTCGACGCCACCCACCCCGACCTGGCCGGCAACGTCCTGGCGGGCACGGACCTGGTCGGCTTCGGCGCCCGGCGCGGCGACCGCCCCTGGGCCCGGCACGGCACCGCCATGGCCGGCATCATCGCCGGTCACGGCCATGGCACCGACGACACCGGCGGTGTCGTCGGCGTCGCCCCCGAAGCCCGTATCCTGCCCGTCCGCGTCATCCTGGAGGACGGCGACCCGGCCCGGGCCAAGGCCCGTGACTCACGCGGCAACGCGCTGGCCGAGGGCATCCGTTGGGCCGCCGACCACGGCGCCGACGTCATCAACCTCTCCCTCGGCGACGACTCCGACTCCGCCCACCCCGAAGCGGCCGAGGACGAGGCGGTGCAGTACGCGCTGAAGAAGGGCGCCGTCGTCGTCGCCTCGGCCGGCAACGGCGGCGAGAAAGGCGACCACATCTCCTACCCGGCGGCCTACCCGGGCGTCATCGCAGCGACCGCCGTCGACCGCTACGGCACCCGCGCCTCCTTCTCCACCCGCCGCTGGTACGCCACCGTGAGCGCGCCCGGCGTCGACATCGTCATCGCCGACCCCGACCGCAAGTACTACGAGGGCTGGGGCACGAGCGCGGCGTCCGCGTTCGTCTCGGGCGCCGTCGCCCTGATCAAGGCCGCCCACCCGGGCCTGGCCCCCGCCCAGATCAAGCAGCTCCTGGAGCGGACGGCCCGCAACGCGCCCACCGGCGGCCACGACGACTCCCGCGGCTTCGGTCTCATCGACCCCGCGGCGGCCATCAAGGCGGCCGCCGCCCTCCCCCCGGAGGGCCTGCGTACGAGCTCGTACGGACAGAGGTACTTCGGGCCCGGCCCCGACCGGGCCGACGGCACGACGGGCTCCCCGGGCTGGGTGGGACCGCTCGCGGGAAGCCTGGGCGCCGTGCTGCTGGTGGCGTCGGTGGTGCTGTGGCGCGGCCGCACCAGGACACGCCCCGACGGCCTGTGAGGAAAGGCCGGACCGCAGGCCCGACTCAGAGCCTGTGTACAAGCCCGCGCCCGGGCCCGAGGGGGGGCTTGTACACAGGCTCTCAGGCGAACGCCGCGACCGCCGCACGCGCGGCGGCCTCCACCAGCGCGATCCCCTTCTCCTTGGTGGAGTTGCCGTTCGACAGCGTCACCAGGAGGTAGCCGTGGCCGTCGGCGGTGATCCGCCCGATGCTGTTGATGTCCCACAGCCCGGTCGTACTGCGCGCCAGCCAGCCGTTCTTCAGGGCCCACCGGGAGCCGTCCGCGGCCGCCGACACGCCCCAGCGCTGGTCCTCGGCGACGCCGCCCATGAGTCCCTGCAGATACGTCCGCGAGGGCCCGCTCAGCAGGGAGTCGTCCCCGAACACCTGCCGGAGCAGGGTGAGCTGATCGGCCGCGGTGGTCTGCGTCAGCCCCCACAGGCTCCCGTCGCCGCCCGCGGTGTGCGTCAGGCCGAAGCGCGCGTTCGCGCGGTCGAGACCCTCCGCCCGCCCGATCGCGGTCCACAGCGCCGACGCCGAGGCGTTGTCGCTGTTCTCGATCATGGCGGCGGCCCAGGTCTTCTCCTGCGCGCTCGGCCGCCGGTCCGCGTCCTGCGCCTGCAGCAGCAGCGTCGCCAGGATGTCGACCTTCACGATGCTCGCCGTGTCGAAGGTGCCCCCTCCGTACGTCGCGCTGTCATCGGAGTCCGTGTCGAGCACGGCCACCGCCACGTCCGCGCCGTCCTCGACGGGCACCTCCGCCATGGCCTTCCCCAGGAGCGCGTCGCGGTCCGCCGAGGGCTCGGCCGCAGGTTCCACCGATGCCTCCTGACGGGCTGGGGACGACGCCGGGGACGCCACCGACGACGATGACGATACGGGGCCGGCGTCGGCGTGCGCCTGCGTTCTCACATACGCCGTTCCCGCGGCCGTACCGCCGGCGACGAGGACCGACGCCAGCGCCGCGCCGACGAACGGGCGGCGCCGGGAGGAGCGGGCGCGGCGGCGCCGGTGGGCTCTGCGGGACTCCATGGCCGCGATGCTCGGGCCGGGTGCTGTGCGTGCCGTGGGACGGACGTGAGATCCGGGTCAGGGACGGCTGAGAAACCCGTGAGACCGGCGGGCGCGGTGGTCCAGGGGCGGCGCCGTCCCCGCGGCGGATCCCGGATAGGGTCGGGGACCGTGGCGAACAAGAACATTCCCGACCATCCGTTCTCCGACGACGACGGTTCCGCCGACCCCCGGCTGAGCGCGGCGCTGGCGGCCTGGGCCGAGGACCGCACCGCCGTGGGGCCCGTCCTGGAGGCGCTCGGCGGCGCCCGGCTGCTCGTGCCCGTCGTGGCCGTGCTCGGCGAGGTCGAGGAGGACGAGAACGGTCTGCGCCGCGAGAAGACCAGCGACATGGCCGTACCGACCCTGAAGGCCGGCGGCCGCACCGCCCTGCCCGCGTTCACGTCCACGGACGCGCTCGCCCGCTGGGACCCCGCCGCCCGCCCCGTCGCCGTCCCCCTGCACCAGGCCCTGCGGGCCGCCGCGCACGAGAAGGCCGACACGATCGTGCTGGACATGTCCGGTCCGGTGCCGTTCGAGCTGACGGGCCCCGCGCTGCTCGCGCTCGCCGAGGGCCGGACGACGACCGATCCGCTCGCCGACCCGGCCGTCACCGAGGCCGTGCGCGCCGCGGTGGCCGCAGAACCCGCCGTGCAGCGCGCCTATCTCGGCCCCGGACAGGCCGACGGCATCCTCGCGCTCGTCCTGGATCCCGCCGCGGCCCCGGCCGACGCCGCACGGGCGGTGGCGCGGCGCATGGCCGCCGACGAGACGCTCAGGGCCCGCCTGGTACGCGGCCTCGACCTGGCGCTGCTGCCGGCCGGGTCGGCGCCCGCGGGCGAGCCCCTGTTCGTCCGCGCGTGATCCCGCACCGCACCGCCCCGCACCGGTGTCCGGGAAACCGGTGCGGGGGGAACCGCCGTCGGGTCAGCCGCGGGTCAGCCGCGGGTCAGCCGCGGGTCAGCCAGGTCCGGCACAGCCACCAGGCGTCCACCGCGCCGAAGGTGGTGTACGGATCGATCCCGGTGGCCTCGGTGAAGCGCTGCACGCGGTTGCGGACCGTGTTGGGGTGGACGAAGAGCTGCCCGGCGGCCCCGTTGACGTCCCTGTCGGCCTCCAGCCAGGCGCGGACCGCGAGCGCCACCGGCTCGGCGTTGGCGCCGAGCGCCGTCCAGGCGGGCTGGTGGTGATCGAGCAGGACGGTGGCCAGGTCCGCCCGGTCCAGCACCGCGGCGAGTGCCGCGGCCTGCGCCACATGGACGAGGCCGGGCCGCCCGGTGGCCTCGGCGGCCGCCAGGGCCAGGGCCGACAGGCGCCGCGCCGCGGCCAGTTCCTCCGGACCCGCGGGGCCGGCGAGACCGGCCCGCAGCGGCGTGACGCCCGAGCGCGGCGGTGCCTGGGCGAGCACACCCACCAGCAGTCCGTCGACGACCCCGAACAGCACCGGCGCCTGCTCGGACAGCCGCTGCCGCACCCCCGCGGCCGCCACGTCCGGCCGCAGGACCAGCACCCACAGACCGCCGGTGGGCAGCCCGGCCTCGGCGGCCGCCAGCGCGGCCGCCGAGCCGCCCTCCAGCACACGCCGTAGCAGGGCCGCCTCCCGGTCGCTGGTCCGCACCCCGTGGTCGGCCCTGGTCACCCGGTGGGCCTCGATGAGCCGGGCACGCACCGCCTCCGCCCAGTCGTCGTACAACTCGCGGGCGTCCAGCAGCAGTTCGATGCTGACCCCGGTGGCGGCGGCGATCTCCCTGGCCCGCGACCAGATGGCCCGCTCCGCCACGTGGACGGCCCGCAGCACCGCCTCGATGGGCACACCCTGCCGGGCCCTGGTCACCCCCAGGTCCTCCACGAAGGACAGCTCGGCCTGCGTCGGGCCGCGCCGGGCGGCCAGGGCCCGGGTCGCCGCGGCGAGCAGGGCGCGGGTGTGCCCGGCGATGTCGGCCGTGGTCAGCGCCGCGACCTCCGGGACCATCGTGCGCACGCCCGCCACCGAGGAGGACAGCAGGTCCTCCTCGCCGACCACCCTCTCGATGAGGTCGACGACGGCGGACCAGTCGTCACGGGAATCCATCCCGCGATGGTGCCCTGCGTTGTGAGCAGGCACAAGGCGGCCGCCGAAGAGCGTGGGCCGCGCCATGGTTCACCGGGCATCCAGCTCCTACTGTTGGCGTCCACCACAAGTGACCTTCCCCCGTCCTGTCGTCGCGCTCCCGTCGTCCGCCCGAAGGACTGCCGGCCACGACGGCCGCCCCCCACAGCCGCCCGCCCCGCCGCCGCCTCGCTCGGCAGACCCCGCAGGGACCGCACGGAAGAAGAGGAACCCCATGACCCAGGTGGCCGTCATCACCGGCGCCGCAGGCGGCATCGGCGCGATGCTGATGAAGCGGTTCGGCGAGGCCGGATACACGGTGGCGGGCCTGGACCTGCCCGGCGTCTGCCCGCCCGGCGACGACCGCTTCGTCACGTGCGACATCACCGACGAGGAACAGGCACGGGCGGCCTTCGGTCAGTTGGAGGCCCGCCACGGCCGGATCGACGTGCTGGTCAACAACGCGGGGATCTCGGCCGTCGGAGCCTTCCTCGACCACGACGTCGCCACCTACCGCCGGGTGATGGAGGTCAACTACATCGGGGCGCTGATCTGCACCCGGGCCGCGATGCCCGCGCTCACCGCCGCCCGCGGGCGGATCGTGGTCCTCAGCTCCGTCGCCGGCTTCGCACCGGTCCTGGGCCGCCCCGCGTACGTGGCGGCGAAACACGCGGTCACCGGACTGTTCACCGCCCTGCGGGCCGAACTCGCCCCGAGCGGGGTGTCCGTGACGATGGTGCACCCCACTTTCGTCACCGGCGGCATGACGGAGGTGCCCCGCGCGCCCGGGGTGACGCGCTCCGTCACCGGAGCGCAGATCACCGCCGACCATGTGGCCGGGGAGATCGTCCGGGCGGTGGTCCGCGGGAGGGACCTGCTGCTGCTCGGGCGGACCGCCCGCCTCGCCTGGTGGGCCCACCGCATCTCGCCCCGTGGCTATCTGCGCCTGATGACCCGACGGCTGCGCACGGCCGGTCAGGCGTAGGCCGGCCACCGCCCGGCCCGCCCCTGCGGCCCCACGCCCAGCTACCCCGCCCCGCCCGGCACCGCGACCGCAGACCACGCCCGGCACCGCGCCCGGACACCATGCCCGGCACCGCGCCCGGACACCGCGCCCGGCGGACGAGCCGTGCGCCCGTCCCGGCCCGGCGGCCCCTTCCGCGCCCCGATCCGCCCTGGAGGAAGCACCCATGACGCCTCACTGCCGCGTCGCCGTGATCGGCGCCGGAGCAGCCGGCCTGACCGCGACCAAGGCCCTTCTGGAGGCCGGCTGCGACGTCGTCACCCTCGAGAAGGGTGACCGGCCGGGCGGGCTGTGGGCCCGGGACAACGCGAGCGGCCTGTCACCCGCCTACGCGTCCCTGCACCTGAACACCAGCAAGAGCCGCACCCAGTTCGCCGACTTCCCGATGCCGGCGTCCTGGACCGACTACCCGTCGGCCGACCGGATGGCCGGGTACCTGGCCGACTACGCCCGGACCTTCCACCTCACCGACCACATCCGCTTCCACACCACGGTCACCGCCGTCGAGCGCGACGAGGCCGGCGGGACCTGGAGCGTCACCACGGAGGACGGCCGGAGCGAACGGTACGACGCCGTGGTGGTCGCCAGCGGCCACAACTGGGACCCCCGATGGCCCGGTCCCGCCTACCCCGGCACCTTCACCGGCGCCCAGATGCACGCCCACGACTACCGCACCCCCGACGTCTTCCGGGACAAGCGGGTCCTCGTGGTGGGCATGGGCAACTCCGCCATGGACATCGCCGTCGACGCCTCGTACACGTCCCGCGGCCCGGTCCTGCTCTCCGCCCGCCACGGAGTGCACATCGTCCCCAAGTACCTGTTCGGCAGGCCGTCCGACGCGACCGGCGGCGCCCTGGCCGTCCTCCCCTGGCGCATCCGCCAGCGCCTCGCCGAGACGCTGCTGCGCCTGGCGGTGGGCACACCGCAGCGCTACGGCCTGCCGGCGCCGAGAGGCGGGCTGCTGCAGAACCACCCCACCATCAGCGACACCATCCTCCACCGCCTCACGCACGGTGAGGTCGTCGCCCGTACCGGGATCGACCGGCTCGACCGGGACCGGGTGGTCTTCACCGACGGCACGTCGGACCCGGTCGACCTGATCGTCTGGGCCACCGGCTACCGGGTGACCCTGCCGTTCCTGTCCCCCCGGTGGGCGGGGGAGGACCCGGAACGGCTGCCCCTGTACAAACGGGTCTTCCACCTGGAGGAGCCGAGCCTGGCGTTCGTGGGGCTGATGCAGTCCACCGGCGCCGCCCTGCCGGTCGTGGAGGCCCAGGCCAAGCTGGTCGCCGCCTGCTTCTCCGGTGACTACGCGCTGCCCTCGGGACACGACCAGCGCCGCGCGGTGGCCCGCGCGCTGCGCGCCGCCACCGTGCGCTGGGGCCAGGACCGGCGCCCGATGATGCGTATCGACTTCGACCAGTACGTCGCCGACCTGCCGCGTGAGATCACCGCCGGGCGCGCCCGGCGGGCCCGCGGCGCCGCCCGGGCGTTCGCCCCGGCCCGCCACGAACGGACAGCGCCATGAGCACCCGCCCTCCCCTGGCCGCCCTTCCCGGCGGCCGCCGCAGCGCACACGGCCTGCGCGTCCTCGTCACCGGGGCCTCCGGCACCTTCGGCCGGGCGATCTGCGAACGCCTCAGCGGGCTCGGTGCCCGCGTGATCGGACTGGACCTCGCCCCGGGGCCGGACGACCCGGTGCGGGTGCTCCCGTGCGACGTCACCGACGACGCGAGCGTCGGGGCCGCGGTCCGCACGGCGCTGGACGAACTCGGCGGACTCGACGTCCTCGTCAACAACGCGGGAGTCGGCGGCCCGGCGCCGGCCGAGCTCCCGCCCGGCGCGGAGGCCCGCCGCCAGCTGGACATCAACCTGCTGGGCACCTGGCGGGTGACCGCCGCCTGCATCGGGGCGCTGGTGGCATCGCGGGGACGGGTGGTCATGCTCGCCTCGCGGATGGCCGTGCTGCAACTGCCGCTGGCCGCGGCCTACGGCGCGTCCAAGCGGGCCCTGGTGGCGTACGCCGACGCCCTGCGGCTGGAGGTCGGCACCCATGTCGGGGTCACCTGTGTGTACCCCTCCGCGGTGCGCAGCCCCATCCACGACTCGACGGCCGCCGCGGGGCTGTCCCTGGAGGGCATGAGCACCTACGAGCCGCTCGACGGCGTGGTGGACGCGGTGCTGCGCGCGGTCCTCAGCCGCCGGGTGCGCCGCGATCTGGCGACCACCCGCAAGGGCGCCGTCGAGTTCTTCCTCGCCCGGCACCTGCCCTCGGTGACCGACCGGATCGTCGCCCGCACCCTGGCCGCGCGGGCCCGCTCCGGCGCCTTCGAGGGCGCCGAACTGGCGGCAGGCGTCGTCCGGCGCCACACGGAGCGGCCGTGACCACCCCCTCGGGCACGCCCGTGACCGCGGTGCCGGGCCTGGCCGCCCCGGCCGCACGGGCCCGGGCCGGTGCGCTCACCGCCTACGCCACCGGGTCGCTGGGGATGGGCGTGTGGGTGACCGTCCCCGGTCTGCTGCTGCTCTACTTCCTCACCAACACCCTGGGCGTCTCCTCGGCCGTGGCCGGGGTGACGCTGCTGCTGCCGCGGATCGTGGACACGCTGGTGCATCCGCTGCTCGGCTCGCTGTCCGACCGGCAGGCGCGCGGGTCCGGGCACCGCCGGGGGATGCTGCGCTGGGGGCTGCTGCTGGCCGTGGCGATGGTGGCGACGTTCACCGTTCCGGCCGGGTGGACGGGACTGCCCGCCGCGCTGTGGGTCGGCTGCTGGTTCGCCGCCGGCAACCTGCTCTTCGCCGCGTTCCAGGTGCCGTATCTGACCACGCCGTCCGACCTGCGGATCGGGTACCACGAGCGCACCCGGGTGTTCATGGTCCGGATGCTCTTCCTGACCCTGGGCCTGCTGGGCTCGGGCGTCGCGGCCCCCGCCCTGGTGAGGGACGGCGGCCGCACCGGGTATGCGCGGATGGCCCTGCTGCTCGCCGGAGCCATGGTCGTGTGCGGGCTGGTCGCCATCGCCGGTGTCAGGAGGCTCACCGCGCAGTGCGGCTTCGGCGTCCCGGACCGGCGGCCCACGACGGCCTTCGGCGACATCCGGGCCGCCTGGCGGGACCGGGACTTCCGGGCCCTGGCGCTGTCCTACCTGCTCACCGGCACCACCACGCACCTGTTCCTGGCCGCGCTGCCCTTCTACACCGCGTACGTCCTGCGCGACGCCGGGCTGACCGCGGTGCTCATGGGCGGCTTCCTGGCCCCGGCGGTGCTCGCCGGCCCCGGGTGGATGCTGCTGTCGCGGCGCATCGGCAAGCAGCGGGGACTGCTGATCGCGCAGGGCGTCTTCACCGCCGGCTCGCCGGCCCTGCTGATCGGCAGGACGCTGGGCACCGCGGTCACACTCGTCGTCGTGGTGGTGCTGGGATGCGCGTTCGCCGGCCTGCAGCTGCTGGCGTTCTCCATGGTCCCGGACGCGGTCGCCGCCGCGGAGACCCGGGGGAGCGGCCTCGCCGGCGCCTACACCGGGGTGTGGACCGCCACCGATGCCGCGGGCACGGCGATCGGCCCGTACATCTACTCCGCCGTCCTGGCCGTGGGTGGCTTCGTCTCCACCTCCGAGGGGCACACCGTGGCCCAGCCGGACGGTGCGCTGACCGCGCTGCTGTGGGGGTTCACCGTGCTGCCCGCCGTGCTGATGGCCGGCGCCGTCGCCGTCCAGCTCCGCTGCCGCCTCGACCGCCGGGCGGCGCGGTGACCGCCGTGGCGGCGTGCTTCCGGCGGCCGCACGCGCCCGGCGGAGGACGGCGGCGCCGCCGGGCTCCGTCGCTCGGATCAGGCAGGCGGCAGGGCGCGACGCCGGGGTGATCCGAACGCCACGGCCCCGTGCTGCGGCCGGTGAGGCTTTCCGGCCACGGCACTAGCCGTAGACCGGGCCGGTGTACTTCTCCCCGGGGCCCTGGCCCGGCTCGTCGGGGACGATCGACGCCTCGCGGAAGGCGAGCTGGAGGGACTTGAGGCCGTCGCGCAGCGGGGCGGCGTGGAAGGAGCTGATCTCGGTCGCGCTCGCGTCGAGCAGACCGGCGAGGGCGTGCACCAGCTTGCGGGCCTCGTCCAGGTCCTTGTGCTTGTCGCCCTCCTCGGTGAGCCCGAGCTTCACGGCGGCGGCGCTCATCAGGTTGACGGCGACGGTCACGATCACCTCGACCGCGGGCACCTCCGCGATGTCGCGGGTCATGGCGTCGAAGTCGGGGCTGTCGGCAGAATCGGCGGGGGCCGCGGATTCCTCGGGGGAGGTGTCACTCATGTCCCACACGATAGGCCCCGGCGCGCCCCCGCCCGCCGGGAGGCCGCCGGGCCCGGACCCGGCCCGCCGCCCGCCGCCCGCCGCGGCCGGCGGATGCCCGGTGCACGCCGGTTCGCGCCCGTCCCGGGGAGCTGCTAGCCTGGTCTGACGACCGGCCGGACACCGTGTGCCCGGCCCACAAGTGGAGGCTCCGATCTCCCACCTGACCGTCCTCCGGGACGGCGGGTCACCGGTCAGGCGGCGGCCACCGTTCCGTACGGACGGTGGAGTCGCCCGAAAGTGCGCCCCGCGGTTCACCGCGGCGGTGCTCCGGAAAACTCGGAGTCCCGCCTGTGTCCCGTCCGGGGCATTTTTGATGCGCCGCGGCGGTTGGTCCCTATGTCAACCGGACATACGCGGCTGTCCACCAGGCGGCCGTGGGGTGCTACCGAGGAGGATCCATCAGCGCCGAGCCCCGCATCAACGACCGGATTCGCGTTCCCGAGGTGCGACTTGTCGGTCCCAGTGGCGAGCAGGTCGGCATCGTGCCGCTTGCCAAGGCACTGGAGCTTGCGCAGGAGTACGACCTGGACCTGGTCGAGGTCGCGGCGAACGCCCGTCCGCCCGTGTGCAAGCTCATGGACTACGGGAAGTTCAAGTACGAGTCGGCCATGAAGGCCCGTGAGGCGCGCAAGAACCAGGCGCACACGGTCATCAAGGAGATGAAGCTCCGGCCGAAGATCGACCCGCACGACTATGACACCAAGAAGGGTCACGTCGTCCGGTTCCTCAAGCAGGGCGACAAGGTCAAGATCACGATCATGTTCCGTGGTCGTGAGCAGTCCCGGCCCGAGCTGGGCTACCGGCTGCTGCAGCGTCTCGCGGAGGACGTCCAGGACCTCGGTTTCGTCGAGTCGAACCCGAAGCAGGACGGCCGGAACATGATCATGGTTCTCGGTCCGCACAAGAAGAAGACCGAGGCGATGGCCGAGGCCCGTCAGGCGCAGGAGGCCCGCAAGGCGGAGGCGAAGGCCCACCCCGGCCGCTCGCAGAACCCCGCCGACGCCGAGAGCGCCGAGGCCCCGACCGAGGCCCCGACCGAGGCCCCGGCCGAGGCTTCCGCCGAGGCATGATCCCGGGGCTCCGGCCCCGGGGGGACGCCGGACGTACGGACGTACGACCACCGCGAGGCGGCCGTACGGACCCCGGAAAGACCCGGGACACGAGTCCCAGGACGTAACCGATACAAGAGCGACGCTCCATCGTGCCCGGTTTTCACGACCGGGCACCGGAGCGCCACCGACGAGGAGAGAACGGCGCTATGCCGAAGAACAAGTCGCACAGCGGTGCCAGCAAGCGCTTCAAGGTCACCGGCTCCGGCAAGGTGCTCCGCGAGCGCGCCGGCAAGCGCCACCTGCTCGAGCACAAGTCGTCCCGTCTGACGCGTCGCCTCACCGGCAACGCCGAAATGGCCCCGGGCGACGCCAAGAAGATCAAGAAGCTTCTCGGCAAGTGAGGCGGCGGCGCCTGAGCGCCGTACGTCAGGACCGGGACCCATTCGTTTCCGGGCTGCGTGGGTCCAACCGCAGCCCCGCTACAAGGAGTTAACAAGTGGCACGCGTCAAGCGGGCAGTCAACGCCCACAAGAAGCGCCGGGCGATCCTCGAGCAGGCCTCCGGCTACCGCGGTCAGCGTTCGCGTCTGTACCGCAAGGCCAAGGAGCAGGTCACCCACTCGCTGGTCTACAACTACAACGACCGCAAGAAGCGCAAGGGCGACTTCCGCCAGCTGTGGATCCAGCGCATCAACGCCGCGGCCCGCGCCAACGGCATCACGTACAACCGCTTCATCCAGGGCCTGAAGGCCGCGAACGTCGAGGTCGACCGCAAGATCCTCGCGGAGCTGGCCGTCAACGACGCGGGTGCGTTCGCCGCGCTCGTCGAGGTCGCGCAGAAGGCCCTGCCGGCGGACGTCAACGCGCCGAAGGCGGCGTGACGCGCCGGCGCCAGCCGCACTCGGAACGGACCCGCAGGCACGCGTAGCCTGCGGGTCCTGTCATGTCCGCTCCCGTGGCGCCCGCGCGGCCGCGGACGGCCCCGCGGCGGGCACCCGCCGCGAGCCCCGAGCGGACCAGAGAACCAAGCCCCCGTCCGTAGCGAAGGTGACACCCATGCCCCCCGCCGCCCCCGAGCCGATCTCCCCCCGCTCGCCCCGCGTCACCGCCGCCAGGAGGCTCGCCCGGCGGAACGCCCGGGGCAAGGAGCGACTGTTCCTCGCGGAGGGGCCGCAGGCCGTGCGGGAGGCAGCGGGACACCGGGCCGGAGGCACGGCGACGCTCGTGGAACTCTTCGCCACCCGGGAGGCCGCGGAGCGCTACACCGCCGTCGTGGACGAGGCCCGCGACGCGGGAGCCCGAGTGCACCTCGCGGACGAGGACGTCGTGGCCGGCATCTCCACCACCGTCACCCCGCAGGGCCTCGTCGGGATCTGCCGGTTCCTCGACGCCCCGTTCGAGGACATCCTCGCGCGCCGGCCCAGGCTGGTCGCCGTGCTCGCGCATGTGCGCGACCCCGGGAACGCGGGAACCGTGCTGCGCTGCGCCGACGCCGCCGGGGCCGACGCCGTCGTCCTCACCGACGCCTCCGTCGACCTCTACAACCCCAAGGCCGTCCGCGCCTCCGTCGGCTCCCTCTTCCACCTCCCCGTCGCGGTCGACGTCCCCGTCGAGCGCGCCGTGGCCGGTCTCCGGGACGCCGGCGTGCGCGTCCTCGCCGCCGACGGCGCGGGGGACCACGACCTCGACGACGAACTCGACAAGGGCACCATGGGCGGCCCCACCGCCTGGGTGTTCGGCAACGAGGCATGGGGGCTCCCGGAGGACACGCGCGCCCTGGCCGACGCCGTGGTGCGCGTCCCCCTCCACGGGAAGGCCGAGAGCCTGAACCTCGCGACGGCAGCCGCCGTATGTCTCTACGCGTCCGCCCGTGCCCAGCGCACCCGCGGAGGGTGCCGTTCCGTCACTCACGGCTAGTAGGGTGGCGGGCCCGGGGGCCTCCCCCAAGCTCTCGGCGTCGCTCGAGCTAGGGGTTCCCCCATGCCAGGGGAGAGATGGGGTACGGGGATGATCGGCACGAGCAGAGCACCGGGGGCATGGGACGCGCAGCGCGCGTCCGCGCCCCCGTGCGGCGATCTCGCCGAGCTGGGCATCGACCCCGACGATCTCCCCGACGGACTTGTGATCGCCGACGAGCACGCCCGGGTGATCTGCTTCAACGCCGCGGCCGCCCGCATCACCGCCGTCCCGGCCGCCGACGCCCTCGGCCGGCGCCTGGAGCACGTCCTGCCGTTAGAGGACCTCGAGGGGCGGCGCTGGTGGCAGCTGACCGACCCCTACGGCGGGCTCGCGATCCGGGTGGGGCAGCCCGAGCGCAATCTGCTGCTGCCCGGTGGCCGGGAGGTCCTGGTCTCGGCGCGGTACGTCCGCACGCACCCCACGGGCCCGATCCGCCGCGTCGTGGTCTCGCTCCGCGACACCGAGGCGCGGCGCCGCACCGAGCGCAGCCACGCCGAGCTGATCGCCACGGTCGCCCACGAACTGCGCTCGCCCCTCACCTCCGTCAAGGGCTTCACCGCCACCCTGCTGGCCAAGTGGGCACGCTTCACCGACGACCAGAAGCGGCTGATGCTGGAGACCGTCGACGCCGACGCGAACCGGGTCACCCGGCTCATCGCCGAGCTGCTCGACATCTCCCGCATCGACTCCGGACGGCTGGAGGTGCGCCGCCAGCCCGTCGACATGGGCGCGGCGGTCGGCCGGCACATCCAGGCGTACGTGGCCGCGGGCCAGCCCGCCGACCGTTTCCTGCTGCGCGTCGAGCAGCCCCTGCCCGCGCTCTGGGCCGACCCCGACAAGATCGACCAGGTGCTCGGCAACCTCCTGGAAAATGCCGTGCGCCACGGCGAGGGAACTGTCACGATCGACATCACGCCCTCGGCGTCCCCGCGCGACGGGGAGGAGGAGGGGAACACCGCCACCTCGGTCACGGTGAGTGACGAGGGTCCCGGCATCCCGGAGGAGTCCATGAACCGCGTCTTCACCCGCTTCTGGCGGGGCAGCAAGCGCGGCGGCACGGGCCTCGGGCTGTACATCGTCAAGGGCATCGTCGAGGCCCACGGGGGCACCATCACGGTCGGCCGCGCCCGCGGCGGCGGGGCCGAGTTCCGATTTACGCTGCCCGTGGGCACCCCGGCGTATCTCCAGTAGCCGCCGCGCGGGGTCCACGGGCTCCTCCGCGTCCCGGGAGCACCGGCCGGCCGCATATGGACACCCGGTCCGGTAGCCGCTCCCACCCCGTTAGACTCGGCCTTTGGCACCTTTGCGTCCCGAAGTCGGCGACGATTTGTCATCGGACCAGTGTCAGGACCAGTGACGGGGACCTTCAGCCAGCCAATCGGAAGCACGGGAAAAGATGTCGGCACCCAATAAGTCGTACGACCCTGTCGAGGTCGAGGCCTTGAAACCGGAAGAGATCGAGCGCATGCGGGACGAGGCGCTCGCCGCCTTCGCTGCCGCGGACTCCCTCGACGCGCTCCACGAGACCAAGGTCGCCCACACCGGCCCGGCCTCGCCGCTGGCCCTCGCCAACCGCGAGATCGGCGCCCTGCCCCCACATGCCAAGGCCGATGCCGGCAAGCGTGTCGGCATGGCCCGCGGCGCGGTGAACAAGGCTCTCGCCGCCCGCCAGGCCGAGCTGGAGGCCGAGCGGGACGCGCGCGTGCTGGTCGAGGAGTCGGTGGACGTCACGCTGCCCTACGACCGCGTGCCGGCCGGCGCCCGGCACCCGCTGACCACGATGATGGAGCGGGTCGCGGACGTCTTCGTGTCCATGGGCTACGAGGTCGCCGAGGGCCCCGAGGTCGAGGCGGAGTGGTTCAACTTCGACGCGCTGAACTTCACCCCCGACCACCCGGCCCGGCAGATGCAGGACACCTTCTTCGTCGAGGGCCCGAAGGGCGATCACGGCGAGTCGGGCGTCATCCTGCGCACCCACACCTCACCCGTCCAGGCCCGCGCC
Source organism: Streptomyces sp. NPDC007264 (assembly GCF_042869095.1). Lineage (NCBI taxonomy): Bacteria > Bacillati > Actinomycetota > Actinomycetes > Kitasatosporales > Streptomycetaceae > Streptomyces > Streptomyces sp. NPDC007264. The sequence continues at coordinate 210,268 of NZ_JBIAFD010000005.1, read as the reverse complement.
CTGCTCGACCGCGAGCTGCCCGTCTACATCGTCTGCCCCGGCCGCGTGTACCGCACCGACGAGCTGGACGCCACGCACACCCCGGTCTTCCACCAGATCGAGCTGCTCGCCGTCGACGAGGGCCTGACCATGGCCGACCTCAAGGGCACCCTGGACCACATGGTCCAGTCGCTGTTCGGGCCGGAGATGAAGACCCGGCTGCGGCCGAACTACTTCCCCTTCACCGAGCCGTCCGCCGAGATGGACATGCTCTGCTACGTCTGCAAGGGCGAGTCCGTCGGCAACCCGGACCGGCCCTGTCGCACCTGCTCCAGCGAGGGCTGGATCGAGCTCGGCGGCTGCGGCATGGTCAACCCGCGGGTGCTGGTCGCCTGCGGCGTCGACCCGGAGAAGTACAGCGGCTTCGCCTTCGGGTTCGGCATCGAACGGATGCTGATGTTCCGCCACAACGTCGAAGACATGCGAGACATGGTCGAGGGTGACGTCCGTTTCACCCGGCCGTTCGGGATGGAGATCTGATGCGGGTCCCGCTTTCCTGGCTGCGGGAGTACGTCGACCTGCCGGCGACTCAGACCGGGCGCGACGTCCAGGCCAAGCTCATCTCGGTCGGTCTCGAGGTCGAGACCGTCGAGCAGCTCGGCGCCGACCTCAAGGGCCCCCTGGTCGTCGGCCAGGTGCTGTCCATCGAGGAGCTGGAGGGCTTCAAGAAGCCGATCCGGTTCTGCACGGTCGACGTCGGGCAGGCCAACGGTACGGGTCAGCCGCAGGAGATCGTGTGCGGCGCCCGCAACTTCTCCGTCGGCGACAAGGTCGTCGTGGTGCTGCCGGGCGCCGTGCTGCCCGGCGGTTTCGCGATCTCCGCGCGCAAGACCTACGGCAAGACCTCGCACGGCATGATCTGCTCCACCGACGAGCTCGGCATGGGCGACGACGGCTCCCACGGCATCATCGTCCTGCCGCCCGAGCACGAGGCCGGCACCGACGCGATCGAGCTGCTCGAACTGGTCGACGAGGTGCTCGACATCGCGGTCACCCCCGACCGCGGCTACTGCCTCTCGCTGCGCGGCATCGCCCGCGAGACCGCCACCGCCTACGGCCTGCCGCTGCGCGACCCGGCCCTGCTCGACGTCCCGACGCCGAACGCGTTCGGCTACCCGGTGCAGGTCTCCGAGCCGCAGGGCTGCGACCGCTTCACCGCCCGCACGGTCACCGGCCTCGACCCGGAGGTACGCTCCCCGATCTGGCTCCGGCGCCGACTGCAGAAGGCGGGCATGCGCCCCATCTCGCTGGCCGTCGACATCACCAACTACGTGATGCTGGAGCTGGGCCAGCCCCTGCACGCCTACGACCGCTCCAGCCTCCAGGGGACGATCGGCGTGCGCCGGGGCCGGCCGGGGGAGAAGCTGGAGACCCTCGACGGCGTCACGCGCACCCTGGACGCCGAGGACCTGGTGATCACCGACGACCGCGGTCCCATCGGCCTGGCGGGCGTCATGGGCGGCGCCGACACCGAGATCGCCGACACCGACCACGAGGCCGGAGCCACCACCGACGTCGTGATCGAGGCGGCCCACTTCGACGCGATCTCGATCGCGCGCACGGCCCGCCGCCACAAGCTGTCCTCGGAGGCGTCCCGCCGCTTCGAGCGCGGCGTCGACCCGCTGGCCGCGTCCGCCGCCGCCCAGCGCACCGTCGATCTGCTGGTGCTCCTCGCGGGCGGCACCGCCGACGCCGGCGTCACCGAGGTGATCGCGGCGTCCGTGCCGCGCACCATCACCGTCCCGGCCGACCACCCGGACCGGGTCGCGGGCGTCTCCTACGGCCGCGAGACCGTCGTGCGCAGGCTCCAGGAGGTCGGCTGCGACGTCTTGGGGCAGGACGAGCTGATCGTCACCGTCCCGTCCTGGCGGCCCGACCTGACCGACCCGAACGACCTCGCCGAGGAGGTCGTCCGGCTGGAGGGCTACGAGAACCTGCCCTCCACGCTGCCCCGGCCGCCGGCCGGGCTCGGCCTGACCGACCGGCAGCGGCAGCACCGCCGCGTGGGCCGGGCGCTGGCCGGCGCCGGCTTTGTCGAGGCGCTGAACTACCCGTTCATCGGGGAGCAGGTCTTCGACCAGCTCGGCCTGGCCGCCGACGACCCGAACCGCGCGGTCGTCAAGCTGGTCAACCCCCTCTCCGACGAGGAGCCCGCGCTCCGCACCACGCTGCTCCCCGGCCTGCTGGGCGCGCTGCGCCGCAATGTCGGCCGCGGTGCGCACGACCTGGCGCTCTTCGAGACCGGGCTGGTCTTCCACCCGCGCGAGGAGCGGCGCGTCGCGGAGCGCCTGCCCGTCGACCGCCGCCCGGCCGACGAGGAGATCGCCTCCCTCACGGCCGCGCTCCCCGAGCAGCCGCGGCATGCGGCCGCCGTCCTGGCGGGCGCCCGGGAGCAGGCCGGCTGGTGGGGCAAGGGCCGCCCCGCCGACTGGGCGGACGCCGTCGAGGCGGCGCGCGTCGTCGCCCGCGAGATCGGGGCGGACCTGATCGTCCGCCGGGGCCAGTACGGACCGTGGCACCCCGGCCGCTGTGCCGAGCTGGCCGTGGTGGCCGACGGCGGCGAGCGGGTCGTCGGGTACGCCGGCGAACTGCACCCCGGCGTCCTGAAGTCCATGGGCCTGCCCGCCCGCAGCTGCGCGATGGAGCTGAACCTGGACGTGCTGGAGGAGGCGAGCGCCGGCCTGGTCAAGAGCCCGCGGATCTCCACCTTCCCGGTGGCGACCCAGGACGTCGCGCTGGTCGTCGACCGGAGCGTGCCGCACACGGACGTCGAGGCCGCGCTGCGCGAGGGCGTGGGCGAACTGCTGGAGTCCATCCGGCTGTTCGACGTCTACGAGGGCGAGCAAGTGGGCGAGGGCAAGAAGTCGCTGGCCTACGCACTGCGCTTCCGCGCCCCCGACCGGACCCTGACCGTCGACGAGGCGTCCTCGGCCCGCGACGCGGCCGTCGCGCTGGCGGGCGAACGCACCGGCGCGGTGCTGCGGAGCTAGCGCCCCAACAGGCGACGTTCGGCCCGTCGCGACGCCCGGCGCGCTCCCCCAAGCTCTTCGAGCAGGGGGACCCCCACGCGCCGCACCGGGTGCAAGGCCACGTACATCCAGTACGAGGGCCTGCACCCGGCGCGCACTCTGCCCGGGGAGCCGGCCCTTCCAGGGGCGGGGAAACCGCCGGGTGCCGGCCGGCCGCGGTTCGTCCGTGGCCGGCCGCGCCGTGTCCCGCGGCCCCGGCGGGCTGCCCTCGGGCCGCTCCACCGGCGATCTCACTCATTCGGGTGGCAAGTCCGGCTGATCAAGGCCGATCCGGGCACGCGGTGGACAGAATCGGACCGGCCCAGGGGTGGGGACATGGCGCTCCACGGGTCGCTTCTGCGCAGTCAGGGCTCTCATGGGGGGCCGATCGCATGATCCGAACCAAGGCTGGGTCTCCTCGCAGATCACGGCCCCGAGCACATCCCCGCGGGCGGTTCACGGCCGCCGTCGCCCTCGGCGTCGCGCGTCCCCGCAGGGACCACCGGCGCCTCCGGCGCGCGCTGGCGATCAGCCTGCCCGCCGTGTGGGGGGCGACCGCGATCTCGTACAAGCTGGCCTGCCCGCTCGCCCAGCAGAACGGGTTGGGCGCGCGGGTCGCCACCAGCGCGGTGTTCTTCGCGGTGGGCACCGGGCTGCTCCTCCACGTCCGACGGGTGTTCCTGCGGGAGCTCCGACAGGCCCGCAGGGTCGCGGGCGCCGCCCAGAACGTGCTGCTGCGTCCGCTGCCGCCGCGGATCGGCGGCCTGAACGTCGCCGCCGCCCGGCTCTCCGCGGACCGCGGGGCGACGGTCGGCGGCGATCTGTACGAGGTCATCGCCACCGAGTACGGCGTCCGTGTCGTGATGGGCGATGTGCGCGGACACGGGCTCGGGGCGCTCGCCACCGTCGCCGCCGTCCTCGGCAGCTTCCGCGAGGCCGTGCACGACGAGCCCGAACTGGACCGGGTGCTGCACCGGCTGGAGCGGGCGCTGGCCCGGCACCTGCGGGAGCGGGCCCGGGCGGAACACCCCTCCTCCGGCAGGGAGCCCGACAGCCCGGTCGCCGAGGACTTCGTGACGCTGCTGCTCCTGGAGATCGGCCGCGACGGGGAACTGCGCGCCCTGAACTGCGGCCACCCGTGGCCGTATCTGCTCGCGCCGGGCCGCATCGAGCCGCTGGCCCGTGCCGAACCGCTGCCTCCGCTGGGTCCCTTTCCGCTCCCCGACGACCTGCCCGCCGTCGACTGCGGCCGGCTGCTGCCCGGGCGGGCGCTGTTCCTGCACACCGACGGCGCCGAGGACGCCCGCGACGTCCGCGGCCGGTTCTTCGCCCTGCCCGCGACGCTCGCCGACGCCGTCCGCGACCGCCACGTCGTCGTACCGCAGACGGTGCTGCGGACCGTCTTCACCGGACTCCTGCGCCACACCGGTGGCCGCCTCACCGACGACGTGGCCCTGCTGGTCCTGTGCAACGACCGTCTGGCCCGACGCACCTCGCTGACCCGGGCCGACACCGTGACGTGAGCGGTCAGCGGGTGTTCTGCGGGCGCGGGAGCACGCGTCGTCCGCCCCGCCGCGGAGTGTCGGGCGGGCGGCGGGGCGGACGACGCTGCAGCGGGCCGCCGTACTGTACGAGGGGGAGCCGGCGGCCCGGCCGGCCTCTTTACGAGGTGTCCCAGTCAATCGGCCGGGAACTCTGCGCAACAGCGCGCGTACGGGCCGGATTCGGGCACTCCGTTCACACCCCGTGTGAATCCGGACGCACTAGGCTGTCCGCACCGAGCCACCGGGGGGCACCCATGCAGCCCAACACACTGCTCGACGCGATCCTGGACGAGGCCGGGATCTCCCACGCCGGACTCGCGGCGCACGTCAACCAGGCGGGGCGGGCGCGCGGTCTCGTACTCCGGTACGAACACACGGCCGTGGCACGGTGGTTGAAGGGGCAGCGCCCGCGCGGCCAGGTACCCGATCTGATCTGCGAGGTGCTCGCCGCCCGGCTGCACCGCCCGGTGACCCTCGACGACATCGGCCTCGGCGTGCCCGGAGAGCCCTCCGCCCCGCACGGCTCCAACCTGTCCGGCTTCGTCGAACGGGCCACCGCCCTGTGGCGCTCCGACGAGCAGCAGCGCCCCCACGTCCTGGGCGCCCCCGCCGTCACCGGCACGCCCGCCGTGATGCCCGTGTGGGAATGGGAGAACCCGCCCGAGGACGTGGACGTCTCGCGCGGCGGACGGCACCGGGTCACCCCGGCCGACATCGAGATGCTGCGCGCCGCCCGGGGCCACTACGAGCAGATGTACCGCAAGGCCGGCGGCATCGCGACCCGCAGTCGGATCGTCGGGTTCCTCAACGCCGAGACGGCACCGCTGCTGCGCGGCGGCTACACCGACGCGACGGGCCGTCAGCTCCACCGCGCCACCGGCGGCCTGGTGGCCGTGGCGGGCATCTGCGCGTACGACTCGGATGCCCACGGCCTGGCCCAGCGCTACTTCCACCAGGCGCTGCGCCTGGCGAAGGCCAGCGGGGACCGGGGACTGGGTGCGTATGTCATAGCCCTGCTGGTCAACCAGTCGCTGTTCATGAAGGAGTACCGGCAGGCCGTCGCCTTCGCCGAGGCCGCGCTGCGCGCCGCGGGCAGGGACATCACCCCGGCACTCGCCTCCGACCTGTACGCGATGCAGGCGAAGGCGTACGCCCACCTCGGCGACGCCGCCGGCGCGCTGTCCTGCATCCGGCGGGCCGAGTCGGCCGCCGCACGCATCCGGCGCGGCTGCGAACCCGACGAGACCGGCTATGTGCAGCCCGGACTCGTCAATGTCCAGGTCGCGGAGGCGCTGCTCAGCCTCGGCGATCTGGTGGCGGCGCGGGAGCACGCCGCGGCCGCCGTCGACACCCCGGCGCACGACCGCGGGCGGGTGCACCGGCTCGCCATCCTCAGCCAGATCGAGCTGCGTCAGGGGCATGCCGACAAGGCCGCGGCCACCGCGGTCGAGATGGCGGAGCGGGCGCGGGGGATGGAGTCCATGCGGCTGCGCGACAGACTGCGGGCGGTGCGCGAACACCTCGCACGCAGCGGCTGCCCGGGCACGGCCGAGGCGGCCGAACTCATCGACGGGGCCCTGCGCGTGCCGCTGTAGGCGGCGCCCCGCCCACTGCCGGGGCCTGCTGAGTGGACGCTCCTGCTGCGATATTGCCACTTACTCAGCGGAAGGTGGCAGAACCGTGCAGTGGACGAAACTGAACGAACAAACTGTGTATGCAAACCGCTGGTTCAGCGTCAATCTCGCCGATGTCGAACTGCCGGACGGCCGGCACCTCGACCACTTCCTGATACGGCTGCGGCCCGTCGCCGTGGCCACCGTCGTCAACGAGGCCAACGAGGTGCTGCTGCTGTGGCGGCACCGCTTCATCACCGACACCTGGGGGTGGGAACTCGCGGCGGGCGTCGTCGAGGACGGCGAGGACATCGCCGTGGCGGCGGCCCGCGAACTCGAGGAGGAGACCGGCTGGCGGCCGGGACCCCTGCGCCGTCTCATGAGCGTCGAGCCCTCCAACGGGCTCACCGACGCCCGGCACCACGTCTACTGGACCGACGAGGCCGAGTACGTCGGACACCCCGTGGACGACTTCGAGTCGGACCGTCGGGAATGGGTTCCCCTCAAGCTCGTCCCCGACATGGTCGTCCGCGGAGAGGTCCCGGCCGCCGGCATGGCGGCCGCGCTGCTCCTCCTGCACCATCTCAGGCTCGGGCAGGACGCCTTGCCCTGATCCCCCGTCCGCCGCCTGCGGGCCGGGGTCTAACGGCCCAGAACCTGCCAGACCGTCACGACGAGGGCGCCCACGGCCGTGAGGGCGGCGACCGCGGGCAGCGGCCAGCGCGTGTGTTCCAGCGCGACGACCCGCAGGCTCAGATCGTCGAGATCCTTGGCGGTCTGCTCGGCGCGGTGGCTGAGCAGCGCCAGCCCTCCCTCGACGCGGGCGTGTGCCACATCGAGGCGGCGGCGTAACTCCGCGACGTCTCCTTGGACCACGGGATGCTCGGGGTCGGCGGTCACGAGTCCGCTCCTTTCCGTAGTCGTCACATCCCTTGCATGCGCATGATGAGTCAACTCCCCTGGTCGGCACGTGGGGAGAGTGTGCGGCAGGCATATGCGGGTCCGGTCCGCACACGCCGTGTGAATGACACGGGCCCGGCACCGGAGATGGTGCCGGGCCCGTTCCGGAAGGGGAGCGACGGTCCGCGATCAGGCGTAGCTGTAGAAGCCGGAACCCGTCTTCCGGCCGAGTCGACCCGCCTCCACCATGCGCTGCAGCAGCGGGGGAGCGGCGTACAGGGGCTCCTTGTACTCCTCGTACATCGAGTCGGCGATCGAGACGATGGTGTCCAGGCCGATCAGGTCGGAGAGCCTCAGCGGACCCATCGGGTGGGCGCAGCCCATCTCCATGCCGTTGTCGATGTCCTCGCGTCCGGCGATGCCCGACTCGAACATCCGGATGGCGGACAGCAGATAGGGCACGAGCAGCGCGTTGACCACGAACCCCGAGCGGTCCTGGGCGTGGATGGCGTGCTTGCCGAGGACCTTCTCCGCGAACAGTTGCGCCCGGCCGACGGTGCCCTCGGAGGTGGTGAGCGCCGGGATCAGTTCGACCAGCTTCTGCACCGGGGCGGGGTTGAAGAAGTGGATGCCGACCACATGGTCGGGCCGCGAGGTGGCGACCGCGAGCTTCACCAGCGGGATCGAGGAGGTGTTGGAGGCGAGGATCGCGTCCGGACGGCTCACCACCTGGTCGAGCACCTGGAAGATCTCCGTCTTCACCTGCTCGTTCTCCACGACCGCCTCGATCACGAGGTCCCGGTCCGCGAACTCGCCGAGGTCCGTGGTGAAGGAGAGGCGCGCCAGCGTCGCCTCCCGCTCCTCCTCGGATATCTTCCCCCGTTCGGCCGCCCTGGAGAGGGAACCGAAGAGACGGGTACGGCCGATCTCCAGGGCCTCGCCCGTGGTCTCGGCGACCCTCACGTCCAGTCCGGCGCGGGCGCACACCTCGGCGATTCCCGCTCCCATCTGGCCACAGCCGACCACTCCGACGCGTTCGATGTCTGTCACATCGTGCCTTTCCGCTGATCTCGGGCCTGGTGAGGCGCCCTGTGGATCACCCGGGCTCCCCGGATCGCAGGACGCTCTCCGGCAGGTCCTCCGTGGTTCGGTGCCTGCTCCGATCGTGCACGTTACTCCGGATGGAGCGATGATCGATCGTCCGGGTCGGGCATGCTCTGGCGGGAGACGATCCGTGACCGCGCGGATCCGCAGCGTATGGGGATGAGCGCATGGGACGAGTGTCACGCCGGGCGTTCGCGGTGGCCGCGCTGTCGACCCTGGTGGCGGCGGGTGACGCCGCCGCCGTGCCGCGGGGCGCCCCGACGGGCGAGATGCGGGGGATGTGGCTGGCGACGGTGCTCCATCGCGACTGGCCCTCACGCCCCGGCGCGGCGGCCTCCGCCCAGCGCGCCGAGCTGTGCGCCCACCTGGACACGGCGGTGCGGCGCCGGCTGAACACCGTCTTCTTCCAGGTGCGCCCCTCGGCGGACGCGCTGTGGCCCTCACCGTACGAGCCCTGGTCCGAGTACCTCACCGGCACCCAGGGGGCGGACCCCGGCTGGGACCCGCTGGGCACGGCGGTGGAGGAGGCGCACGCGCGGGGACTGGAGCTGCACGCCTGGTTCAACCCCTACCGCATCGCCCTGCACGCCGACCCGGCCCGGCTGGCCGCCTCGCACCCCGTCCGCACGCACCGGGAGTGGGCCGTGGCCTACGGCGGCAAGCTCTACTACAACCCCGGACTGCCGCAGGTCCGCGCCTTCGTGCAGACCGCGGTCCTGGACGCCGTGCGCCGCTACCCGGTGGACGGCGTCCACTTCGACGACTACTTCTACCCGTACCCGGTCGCCGGCCGGTCCTTCGACGACGACGCGGCCTACGCGGCCCACGGCGGCGGCTTTCCGAGCCGGGCCGCCTGGCGCAGGAACAACATCGACCTGCTGGTGCGGGAGACCGCCGCCCGGATCCGGCAGCTGCGGCCCACCGCGCGCTTCGGGATCAGCCCGTTCGGGGTGTGGCGCAACGCCTCGACCGACTCCCGCGGCTCGCACACCCGGGCCGGGGTGCAGACCTATGACGACCTGTATGCGGACACCAGGACATGGGTGAGATCAGGGTGGCTGGACTACATCTGCCCGCAGATCTACTGGAACATCGGCTACACCGCGGCCGACTACGCCGAACTGGTCTCCTGGTGGGCCGGGGTCGCCCAGGGCACGTCCGTGCAGCTGTACGTGGGGGAGGCGCTGTACAAGGCCGGTGACCCGCAGCAGCCCGCCGCCTGGCAGGACCCGGCGGAACTGTCCCGGCACCTCACCCTCGCACAGCGGTACCCGCAGGTGCGTGGGCATGTCTTCTTCGCCGCCGAGGAGGTCGGCGCGGACCGGGTCGGCGCGATGGCGCGGGTGGTGGCCGACCACTACCGGCAGCCGGCCGTGCCCCCGCACTGAGCGGTCACCGGACCCGTCGGCCGGCCTTCTTGTGGCGGATCTCGGTGTCGGGCCCGGGCGAGCACACGCCCTCGTGCCCGTCCTCGAAGCGGACCCGGTAGGGCGGATTTCCCTCCTTGCCCATCACCTCGACGATCTCGCCGACCTTGTCGTGCTGGCCGACGATCCTGCCGTGCTGCACCAGCTTGTCGCCCACGGTTGCGCGCATCCGACGGGCCTCCTCGTCGCGTGCGGGGGAACGGAACGGGCCGCGGGGCCGCGGCCGGTGGTGCCGGTGGGCCGCTCCGTGCGCCCCGCCCGGGTCAGCCCCGCGCCCGCTGCGTGACCGCGATGCAGACCACGACCGCCACCGCCGTCAGGGGCGCGGCCGGAGCGAGGTGCTCACCGAGGAGCAGCACCGACCACACCAGTGTGAGCAGCGGCTGGGCCAGCTGCAACTGGCTGGCCTTCGGGACTCCGATCACCGCCATGCCCCGGTACCAGACGACGAGCCCGAAGATCTGCGACCCGGCCGCCACCCACAGCACCCCCGCCACGGCGTGCGCCGTGAGGTGGACCGGCTCGTGCGCCAGGGCCAGCAGCGCACCGGGCACCGTGAGCGGCAGGCACAGCACCACCGCCCAGCTCGCGACCTGCCAGCCGGGCATGACCCGCGCCAGCCGGCCGCCCTCGGTGTAGCCCGCGGCGCACACCAGCAGCGCGGCGAAGAGATAGGCGTCCGCACCGGTCAGCGTGCCACCGCTCTGCCGCACCGTGAAGGCGACGACGGCGGCGGCCCCCGCGAGGGCGGCGAGCCAGAAGGCGCGGGACGGGCGGGCGCCCGTGCGCAGGGCCGAGAGCACGGCCGTGGTGAGCGGCAGCAGCCCGACGACCACGGCGGCGTGGGCGGTGGTCGAGGTCTGCAGGGCGAGGGTGGTCAGCAGCGGGAACCCCAGCACGACCCCGGCCGCGACGACGGCGAGACCCGCCCGGTGCGGCCGTGCGGGCACGGGCACGCGGAGGGCCAGCAGACACACGGCGGCGATGACGGCGGCCAGCACGCTGCGCACCGCGACCAGCGACCAGGGGCCGAACCCCTCCAGACCCCACGCGGTGGCGGGAAACGTGAGGGAGAAGGCGACGACCCCGAGGGCGGCCTGGACGATGCCGTACTTGCGTCCGCGAGGGCCCCCGTTCACGGTGACCGCTATCGGCGCCGATGCAGTAGCGCTATTCTCTACTCTCATGCATGAGCGTAGCAGTGTCGGTGAACTGGTGAACCACCTGCGATCGGAGCTCAACCGCTACTCTCCGGGCGAGAAGCTTCCGTCGAGCCGCGCACTCGTCGAGCGGTTCCGGGTGAGCCCGGTGACCGTGTCGCGGGCACTGGCGCGACTGGCCGCCGAGGGACTCGTGGTCACGCGGCCCGGAGCGGGCGCGTTCCGTGCCGAGCCGCGCACGGCGGCACCGGCGGTGGGGGACACCGGCTGGCAGGAGGTCGCGCTGAGCGCGGACGCCGCCACCGATGCCGTGCCGCGAAGCGTCGACGCCTCGGGCGTGCTGGCCTCCCTGGCCGCTCCGCCACCCGGCGTCGTCGAGTTCAACGGCGGTTATCTGCACCCGTCGCTGCAGCCCGAGCGCGCGATGGGCGAGGCGCTGTCCCGGGCCGGGCGGCGGCCCGGCGTCTGGGGGAGGCCGCCCGTCGAGGGGATCCCCGAGCTGCGCGAGTGGTTCGCGCGGGGCATCGGCGGCGCGACCACCGCGGCGGAGGTGCTGGTCTCGGCCGGCGGCCAGTCCGCGCTGACCACCGCGCTCAGGGCACTGGCACCGCCGGGCGCCCCGGTCCTGGTCGAGTCCCCCACGTATCCGGGCATGCTGGCGATCGCCCGTGCGGCGGGACTACGGCCCTTGCCCGTGCCGGTCGACGCCGACGGGGTGAAACCGGGCCTGCTCGCCGAGGCGTTCCGGGCGAGCGGCGCCCGTGTCCTCGTGTGCCAGCCGCTGTTCCAGAACCCCACCGGCGCCGTCCTCGCGCCCGGGCGGCGCCATGAGGTGCTGCGCATCGCCCGCGACGCCGGGGCGTTCGTGGTCGAGGACGACTTCGTACGGCGGCTGGCGCACGCGGACGCCGGACCGCTCCCGCCCCCGCTCGCCGCCGAGGATCCCGACGGCGTCGTCGTGCACGTCTGCTCGCTCACCAAGGCGACCTCGCCCAGTCTCCGGGTCGGCGCCCTGGCCGCACGCGGTCCGGTCCTGGAACGGCTGCGCGCCATCCAGATCGTCGACACCTTCTTCGTGCCGCGGCCCCTCCAGGAGGCCGCGCTGGAACTCGTCGGCTCACCTGCCTGGCCCCGCCATCTGCGGGCTCTCTCCACGGAGCTCAAGCACCGCCGCGACACCATGACCGCCGCACTCCGGCTGCACCTGCCCGAACTCGCCCTGCCGCACGTCCCGTCGGGCGGCTATCACCTCTGGCTGCGCCTGCCCGACGGCACCGACGAGTCCGCCCTCGTCTCCGGCGCCCTGCGGGCGGGTGTGGCGGTCACCCCCGGCCGCCCCTACTTCAGCGCCGAACCTCCCGCCGCCCATCTGCGGCTGAGCTTCGCGGCCGTCGCCGGGGAGGGGGAGATCGCGGAGGGCGTACGCCGTCTGCGGGCCGCCTGCGACGAGGCCGTCCGGGCCCGCTGAGCGGTCCGGCCGAGCGGTCCGCACGCGGCACACCCCGCCGCCCGCGCGGCCGTCGGAAACGGGTTCGACAGCATCGTCCCCGACTGCGAGCCCTGCGCCATGACCACTGCGCCACCCCTCCTCGACGGCTACGAGCTCTCCGCCGACACCGCCCGCATCGATGTCGACCGCACCCACCACTGGCTGTCCACGGACGCGTACTGGGCGCTGGACCGCCCCCGCGAGAAGCACCGGCGCGCTGTCGAGCGCTCCCTCGACTTCGGCGTGTACGAGACGGTTTCGGGCGACCAGGTGGCGTACGCGCGCGTGGTGACCGACGGGGAGCTCTTCGCCTGGCTCTGCGATGTGTACGTGGACCGGTCCGTGCGCGGCAAGGGCATCGGCACCGCACTGGTCGGCGCGGTCCGCGACCATCTCGCCCCGCTGGGGCTGCGCCGCATCCTGCTGGCCACGCACGACGCGCACGGGGTCTACGCGAAGCTCGGCTTCGAGCCGCTCGACAGACCGGACGACTGGACGGCGCTGCGGTACGACCGGGCGGCCCGGGCGGCGGGTGAGGTGCCGAACACCCTTGGTAACTCCTGAGTAACGCCTCTTGACCTGCACACATGTCCGGCTCACGATCGCGGCATGCCTTTTCGGGTCACATTCGTCGCCGCCGCGCGCAGTTCCTCGCTGCTCGCGGAGCGCTTCGAGGACGACCGGCCGCTGGACCAGGCGGGCTGGGACGAGGTGCAGCGGGCCGCCTGGGGGCTGGTGCCGCTGGCGGCGGCCGAGCTGCGCTACTGCTCCCCGACACCACGGAGCCGGGCGACCGGTGACGCGCTCGGGTACGCGCCGTTGGTGCAGCCGGCCCTGCGGGACTGCGACATGGGCCGCTGGCGCGGTCTCACGCTGGGGGAGGCGATGGCCCGGGAGCCCTCGGCGGTGGACGCCTGGCTCGCGGATCCACGCTCCGCGCCGCACGGCGGCGAGTCGCTCGTGTCGTTCGTCTCGCGGGTGGGCGGCTGGCTGGACACGCGTCCCGTGGACGACGGCAGCCGCATCGTCGCCGTGGCGGAGCCGTCGGTGGTACGGGCCGCGCTGGTGTACGCGCTGAGGGCGCAGCCGTCGTCGTACTGGAACATCGACGTGCGCCCCCTGTCGACGGTCTCGCTGGCCGGGCGGGGCGGGCGCTGGAACCTGCGTCTGGAACCCGACTCCCGGTAGCCCGTCAGGGCTCGCGCGTGTAGTCGGTCGTCAGGACCAGGTCCTTCGCGGGCCCGCCGACCCGCCACACGGTGCGCCAGTGGTCCTCGTCGTGCACCGTGAACTCGCCCCGGTAGAGGTCGGCGGCGCACGGGTGCTCGGCGACATGGTGCCCGCTGGTGAGGTCGAGGTCGTGGAAGAGGCGGCCGTCGGCGAACCGTACCCGGGCCGTGCCGGGCGGGTTCCCGGGCAGGAACCACAGGGTCCGCTCGGCGGGGCGCGGCGTGCCCTGCCAGACGGCGACGCCCGACTCGCGGTGCAGCAGCCCGTCGCCGCCGTCCTCCAGCGGCGTGAACACGGTCGTCCCGCTGAAGTGCCCCTCCTCGCCGCTCGCGAGGTCCCGCATGGTGCGCTCCGCGTGCCAGCGCCCGGCCAGATGGGCCAGCACGTCCTTCACCGGCCAGAACTCCTCCACCGCCACCCCTTCCCCGGCTTCGTCGGACGCGGTCGACCCTACGTCCGCCGGCGCTCCGGTGCGGCATGCGGCGGAGTCCGCGGCCCGGGCGGTCCGAGCGGAGTCCGGGGCCGATGCCGCGCCGGAATTCACCTGGAATTCACCTCCCCACTTTCCGGCGAGGACACAACCATCCGGAAGAAATACCTGTCTAAGTCGGCGAATAGAAGGCCGCGGGGAGTGACGCCCCCGGACGAGACGCCATACGTCCCAATTCCTCTGGGGGCCCGCCGAGAATGTTGTGCTCGACCCTGCCCGCGACCTATGTGCCGACCGGTCCTTCCTGCGGACGTGGCCTTGCTCACGGGAATGCGCGACGCCGGCCGGACAGGGGCCGGATGTGAGGACCGTGATCCGTCCGGAACCGAGGCGCGCCGCCGCCCTGCTCGCGGCGGCGGTCACCACCGCCGCGTTCTGTGCCGCCGACGCCGTGGCCCGCAGCTACCCCTTCGGCCCCCGCACCCGGAGCGTCAACGACCTGGGCAACCAGTACGTGCCGTTCCACGCGCACCTGTGGGACCTGCTGCACGGCAGAGCCGACGGCGGTCTCCTCGTCAACTGGCAGTCCGGGTTCGGCTCCAGCTTCCTCCCCGACCTCGGTACCTACCTCGGCAGCCCGTTCGCCCTGCTGGTCGCGGTGTTCCCGCGGGACGAGATCGACCTCGCCGTGTATGTGATCACCCTGCTGAAGACGGCGTCCGCGGGGGCCGCCATGGCCTGGCTGCTGTCCGTCCTGCGTCCCGGGCGATGGTGGGCGGCGGGACTGCTGGGCGTGTCCTACGCCCTGTGCGGCTGGAGCGTGGCGGACGCCGCGTACAACCCGATGTGGCTCGACGGCCTCCTCGCCCTTCCGCTGCTGTGCCTGGTCGGCGAGTGGACCCTGGCCGGGCGGCGCCAGGTCCTGGGGGTGCTGGTGGTGGCCGCCGCCTGGATCGCCAACTTCTACACGGCGTACATGGCCACGCTCGCCGCCTGCCTGGTCCTGCTGCTGCGGCTGTGGCTGGCCGGCCTCCCGCGGAGGCGGGCGCTCGCGGCGGCCGGCCGGGCCGGTGCGACCGTCGCCGTCGGCGTGGGCCTGGCCGCACCGCTGGTGGCGGTGGTCTACGCGGGCACCCGGCACGCCTACCCGGGCAGGGTCAGGCACTTCGTCCCGGTGGCGACGGAGGACCTGCTGGCCCGCCTGCTGCCCACCACCTACTCCTTCGGCACGCCGGCCGTGTACGTGGGCACCGCGGCGCTGCTGCTCGCCCTCGCCCTGCCCTTCCACCGGGCGGTGCCCCGGCGGGTGCGTGCGGGGTGGACCCTGCTGGTGGCCGGGGTGGCCCTGTCGATGCAGTGGGAGCCCACCCATCTGGTCTGGCACGCCTTCACGACGCCGCAGGGCAGCGCGTACCGCCAGGCGTTCGTCCTGTGCGCCCTGCTGGTGATCGCCGCGTGGCACTCGCTCTCCTACGGACCGCCCGGCCCGCGGGCGCTGTGTGCGGCGGCCGGGCTGCTCGCGCTGGTCGCCGCCGTCGCGAGCCGCAGCGATCTGGTGCGGCCCTTCGCCTGGCCGGTGCTGCTGCTCGCCGCCGCGGGCACGCTGGGCGGACTGGCCCTGCTCGGCCGCACGTCCGGCGGGCGGCCCGCGGGCAGCGGCCGCCGGGGCGCGCTGGCCGGGCTCGCCGCGGTGCTGCTCGTCGGCGCACAGCTCGGCGAGGCCACCGCCACGTCCGCCGTGGCCACCCGGCTGCGGCTCGCGCACATGGACGACTACGCCCCCTGGGGAGCGCGCCAGCAGCGGCAGGCCGAGGCGATCGCCGAAGCCGACGGCTGGCCCCGGTACCGCACCGAGCCGGGCCGGGAGCAGACCGTCGGCAACGATCCGCTGCTGGTCGGCGGCCAGGGCGCCCAGTACTACAGCAGCCTCACCTCCGACGTCCTCAGCCGCACGCTCACCGCGCTGGGTGACGGCTGGACCTCGCGCGGCCGGAACCTGCAGAGCCTGGACAACGCCGTCACGGACGCGATCTTCTCCGTCGGCGCCCGGGTGCACTCCCCGCCGGACCCCCACCAGAACTGGTTCCCGCAGGACGGCAGCGGGGTCACCGTGTCCCGCCAGGACGTTCCGCCCCTGGTCACGGTGCGCCCGTCCGCGGTCCCCGCCCGCACCGGCGACCTCGGCTTCGGGCCGTCGCCGTACCGCAACCAGGAACTCCTGCTGGGCACCCGCGTCTACACGGTGCCCCGCCTCACCGTGCGCACCGGTGCCGGGAAGGCGCCGGACCGCAGCGGCGACGAGCGGCCGGGCCTGCGCATCGGCGCGCCGCCCGCCGGGACGGCCGCACGCAGGCCCACGATCACGGCGCGCTGCCCGGCCGGCAGCGAGGTGTACCTGTGGGCGCCCCACTTCTCCGGCACCGCCCGGCTCGCCGGTGCCCCGGCCGACGGCCCGACCGGCCGCTTCAGGTCCGACCACCCCGTCACCAAGATCGCCGCCATGCAGCGGCTCGGGAGGGTCCCGGCCTCCGGCCGGCTCCGGATCGAGCTGTCGCCCGACCGCACGGGCGTCGTCCCGGACGGTGCGGTGGGCTGCCTGGACACCGCCCGGCTCCGGGCGGCCGTCGAGCGCCTGAAGGCCACCGGTGCCACCGAGGTGACCGTGTCCGACGGCACCGTCCGCGCCGCACTCCCGCCCGGCAGCACGGGGACCGCCGTCGTCGCGGTCCCCCGGATCGCCGGCTGGCGCTGCGCCACGGGCGACGCCCCCGCCGTGCCCGCGCGGGAGTACCACGGACTGGTCGCCGTGCCCCTCGACGGCTCCTCCACCAGCCTCACCTGCACGTTCCGTCCGCCCGGGCTGCGGCTGGGCACCGCCGTCGGGGCCGTCTCGCTGCTGGCGCTGATCCTGCTCGGCGCCCTCCCCGCCGCCCGCCGCCGCAGGGCCGCGGGCGGCCCCGTACCGCGCACGACCACACGACCGCGCGAGCGCCTGACCGATGCTCGCTGACCGCGCCCCCGGGGGACCAACCATGCTCATCTCGATCGTCGTGCCCTGCTACAACGAGGAAGACGTCATCGGGCGCTTCCACGACCAGGTCCGGGACGTCGCGGACGACCTGCTGCCGCTCGGCCACGACATGGAGTTCGTGTACGTCGACGACGGCAGCCGCGACCGGACCCTCGCCGCCCTCCAGCACCTGGCCGACCTGGACTCGCGCGTGCGGTACGTCTCCTTCAGCCGCAACTTCGGCAAGGAGGCGGCGCTGCTCGCCGGCCTGCGCCACGCCTCGGGCGACTGCGTGGTCGTCATGGACGCGGACCTGCAGCACCCGCCGGAACTGATCAAGCGCATGGTGGACCTGCACGCCCAGGGCCACGACCAGGTCATCGCCCGGCGCACCAGGAGCGGCGACCGCTTCACCCGCACCCTCACCGCCCGCCTCTACTACCGGCTCATCAACCGTCTCGTCGACGTGGAACTCGTGGACGGCGTCGGCGACTTCCGTCTGCTGTCCCGGCGCGTCGTGGACGCCGTGCTGGCCCTCACCGAGTACAACCGCTTCTCCAAGGGCCTGTTCGCGTGGGTGGGGTTCCCGAGCACCACCTTCGAGTACGAGAACGCCGTACGCGCGCACGGCCGCAGCTCGTGGACCTTCCGGAGCCTGCTCAACTACGGGCTCGACGGGCTGCTCTCCTTCAACAACAGGCCGCTGCGCGCCGCGGTGTACCTCGGTATGGGGCTGCTGCTGTGCGCGGGGCTGTACACGGTGTGGATCGTGGCCGCCGCGCTGGTCCACGGCGTGGACACGCCCGGCTACGTCACGATCATCACGGCCGTCACCGCCCTCGCCGGGGTGCAGATGATCATGCTGGGGGTCATCGGGGAGTACACCGGCCGCATCTACTACGAGGTCAAGGGGCGCCCGCACTTCCTGGTGAAGGCCACCAACGTGGAGCGGACGGAAGGCCGCGCGCCGCGCGGCACGAGGAAGGACCTGATTCCCTGATGCGTACGGCAAAGGCGCGGCCGATGGCACGGCAGATGCTCGTCTTCGCCGCGGTCGGCGTCATCAACACCATGACGTATTACGGACTTTACCTGTTGTTCCTCGCCCGTTTACCTTATCTCGCCGCGCATATTCTCGCATTCGCCGTGAGTATGACCGGTTCCTTTTTTCTCAACGCGCGGTTCACCTACCGTACACGGCCGACCTGGCGGAAATTCCTGCTCTTTCCGCTGACGAACGCCACCAATTTCGTGGTCACGACGGCGGGGGTGTACGCGGTCGTCGACGTGCTGCACGCCGGGAGCCGGCTCGCCCCGCTGCTCGCCTCCGCGGCGGCGATTCCCGTGACCTTCGTCGTCTCCCGCACGATCATGCTCGAACCGGCCCGCCGCGGCGGCGGCCCCGGCGGCGCACCGGCTACCGGCCGTGAGCGCGTGGGACGGCGATGAGCGGGCAGCGCGCGTGGTGCAGCAGGCCCTGACCGACCGAGCCCAGCAGCATGCCGGTGAAGCCGCCGTGCCCCCGGGTGCCCACGACCACGCCCAGGGCGTCCTCGGACGCCTTGGCGAGGACCTCCACCGGGTGGCCCGACAGGACCTCGTGCCGCAGGTCCACCTCGGGATGGTCGGCGGCGCGCCCGGAAACCGTCTCCGCCAGCAGCCGACGGCACTCCTGGACGGCCGCCTCGTCCGGAACCCCGAGCCAGGGGGCGTGCCACACCCACAGGGCCCGCAGGGTCGCGCCCCGCAGGGCGGCCTCCTCGATGGCGACGTCGACGGCGGCGGCGGACTCGGGGCTGCCGTCGACCCCGACCACGACGTACGGCGGCTGCCGGGCGGCGCGGCCCGACTCGGGGACCACCACGACGGGGCAGGGGGAGTGCGTGATGACCGGCAGGGCGACGGCGGCGGAGGTGAAGAGCTCCCGGCGGGCGTTCAGGTGCCAGGAACCGAGCACGACCTGTGCGGCGTGCCGCGCCTGTTCCTCCAGCACCCACGCCGGATGGCCTTCTGCCAGGAGCCCGGACACCCCCACTCGCGGATACCGGGACTCGACGAAGGCCACCGCCTCCCTCAGCGCCCGCTCACCCGTGGCGTGCAGGGACTCGTTCCACTCCTCCCAGGACGGCCGTCCGCCCGTGGGCCGGTGGCCGGGCGTCGGCAGGTTCTGCGCGAGGACCAGCAGCAGCGGCAGGCGCCGCCGGTCCGCCGCGTCGGCGGCCCAGGCGAGCGCCCCGCGCCGGGCGGGGTCGGGGTCGACGCCGACCACGATCGGTGTACGTCCTGGCACACCACCATGCTCGGACGGATCCCCGGGCGGCGCACCCGCACGTCCTCCGTGCCGGCGAGGCGCCGGGCCGGCCGGGCGGGCGGGGCCGCACCCAGCATGGATTGCATAAACGTGCAGCGAAACGTATAGTCATGCCATTCAGAGGGAGGTTCCATGACGGTACGTGCGGCGGTGGCCGGAGCGAGCGGATACGCGGGCGGAGAGCTCCTCCGGCTGCTCCTGGCGCACCCCGGGGTCGAGATCGGCGCCCTGACCGGGAACTCCAACGCCGGCCAGCGGCTGGGCGCGCTGCAACCGCATCTGCTGCCCCTCGCCGACCGTGTGCTGGAGGAGACCACCGCCGGGGTCCTGGCCGGGCACGACGTGGTCTTCCTCGCCCTGCCCCACGGACAGTCCGCCGCCGTCGCCGAGCAGCTCGGCCCCGATGTGCTCGTGATCGACATGGGTGCCGACTTCCGGCTGAAGGACGCCGCCGCCTGGGAGACGTTCTACGGTTCCCCGCACGCCGGGACCTGGCCCTACGGCCTCCCCGAACTGCCGGGCGCCCGCGCCGCGCTGGAGGGGTCCAAGCGCATCGCGGTGCCCGGTTGCTACCCGACCGCCGTCACGCTCGCGCTCTTCCCCGCGTACGCCGCCCATCTCGCCGAGAACGAGGCCGTGATCGTCGCCGCCTCCGGCACCTCCGGCGCCGGCAAGGCGCCCAAGGCGCATCTGCTCGGCAGCGAGGTCATGGGCTCCATGTCCCCGTACGGCGTCGGCGGCGTGCACCGGCACACCCCGGAGATGATCCAGAACCTCGGCGCGGTCGCCGGGCAGCCCGTCTCCGTCTCCTTCACGCCCACCCTCGCGCCGATGCCCCGAGGCATCCTGGCCACGTGCAGCGCGAAGGCCAGGCCCGGCGTCACCGCCGAGACCGTCCGCTCCGCGTACGAGAAGGCGTTCGCCGACGAGCCCTTCGTGCACCTGCTCCCCGAGGGACAGTGGCCCGCCACCGCGTCGGTCCACGGCTCCAACGCCGTCCAGGTGCAGGTCGCCCACGACGCCGCCGCGCACCGCATCATCGCGATCAGCGCCATCGACAACCTGGCCAAGGGCACCGCGGGCGGTGCCGTCCAGAGCATGAACATCGCTCTCGGGCTCCCCGAGGAGCTCGGACTTTCCACGATCGGAGTCGCACCGTGAGTGTCACGGCAGCACGAGGATTCCGGGCGGCGGGCATCGCCGCCGGGATCAAGCAGAACGGCAACCCGGACCTGGCCCTCGTGGTCAACGACGGGCCCCGCCGCGCCGCCGCGGGCGTCTTCACCTCCAACCGCGTCAAGGCCGCACCGGTGCTGTGGTCCGAGCAGGTCCTCACCACCGGCCGGCTCTCCGCGGTGGTCCTCAACTCCGGGGGCGCCAACGCCTGCACGGGACCCAAGGGTTTCCAGGACACCCACGCCACCGCCGAGAAGGCCGCAGGCGTCCTCGGCCTCGGCCCCATCGAGGTCGCGGTCTGCTCCACCGGCCTCATCGGCGTCCTGCTGCCCATGGACAAGCTGCTCCCGGGGATCGAGACGGCCGCCGCCCAGCTCTCCGAGCACGGCGGCGAGAAGGCCGCCATCGCCATCAAGACCACCGACACCGTCCACAAGACGTCCGTCGTGACCACGGACGGCTGGACCGTGGGCGGCATGGCCAAGGGGGCCGGCATGCTCGCGCCGGGCCTGGCCACCATGCTCGTCGTCCTCACCACCGACGCCGACGTCGACAGCGAGACGCTGGACCGGGCGCTGCGCGCCGCCACCAGGGTCACCTTCGACCGCGTCGACTCCGACGGCTGCATGTCCACCAACGACACCGTCCTGCTGCTCGCCTCGGGCTCCGCCGGCGTCACTCCCCCGTACGAGGAGTTCGCCGAGGCCGTGCGGGCCGTCTGCGCCGACCTCGCCCGGCAGCTCGTCGGCGACGCCGAGGGGGCCGGCAAGGACATCAGGATCGAGGTGGTCAACGCCGCGACCGAGGACGACGCCGTCGAGGTGGGCCGGTCCATCGCCCGCAACAACCTCCTCAAGTGCGCGATCCACGGCGAGGACCCCAACTGGGGCCGGGTGCTCTCCGCCATCGGCACCACGTCCGCCGCCTTCGAGCCCGACCGGCTGAGCGTCGCCATCAACGGCGTCTGGGTCTGCAAGAACGGCGCGGTCGGCGACGACCGGGACCTCGTCGACATGCGTTACCGCGAGGTCCACATCCTTGCGGACCTCGCGGCAGGCAACGAGTCTGCGACGATCTGGACCAACGACCTCACGGCCGACTACGTCCATGAGAACAGCGCCTACTCCTCTTGACGTGCCCGCTTGGCTGTCGCGGGTCCTCGTCGTCGCCGACGAGGGTTCCTGTTTCACAGGCGACCGCTCGCCCCGGACACGTCCGGTCACAAGTCTTATGTCGCCTCCGCAGGCCAACACCGCCCGCCCGGCGGCTGATCCGAGATCCTTCCGAAAGTCGGCTATGACGGTCAATCACTCAGAAGAGCGAAAGTCCTCGACCCGCAAGCACACCGCACAGCCCAAGGCCCAGATCCTCATCGAGGCGCTGCCCTGGCTGACCCGGCACCACGGCAAGACCGTCGTCATCAAGTTCGGCGGCAACGCCATGGTGGACGACGATCTGAAGGCCGCCTTCGCCCAGGACGTGGTCTTCCTGCGGCACGCCGGCCTCAGGCCCGTGGTCGTGCACGGCGGCGGTCCCCAGATCAGCGCCGCCCTCGACCGTCACGGCATCGTCAGCGAGTTCAAGGCGGGGCTGCGCGTCACCACCGAGGACGCCATGGACGTCGTCCGCATGGTGCTCGCCGGGCAGGTGCAGCGCGAGCTGGTCGGACTGCTCAACCGGCACGGGCCGCTCGCCGTCGGCCTGACCGGCGAGGACGCGCACACCATGACCGCCACCAAGCACCGGCCCGAGATCGACGGCGAGCTCGTCGACATCGGGCGGGTGGGCGAGATCACCGGGATCGACACCGGGGCGATCGAGGCCCTGCTCGCCGACGGCCGCATCCCGGTCGTCTCGTCGATCGCCCGGAGCCAGGACGACGGGCACGTCTACAACGTCAACGCCGACACGGCGGCCGCGGCCCTCGCCGCCGCACTGGGCGCCGAGACCCTCATGGTCCTCACGGACGTCGAGGGCCTGTACGAGGACTGGCCGAACAGCGACGAGGTGATCAGCCGCCTCACCGCCTCCCAGCTGGAGAAGCTGCTGCCGGATCTGTCCGCCGGCATGGTGCCGAAGATGGAGGGCTGTCTGCACGCCGTGCGCAACGGCGTGCACACCGCCCGCGTCATCGACGGCCGGGTCCAGCACGCGATCCTGCTGGAGATCTTCACCGACGAGGGCATCGGCACCATGGTCGTGCCCGACCGGGGCGACCGGGAGAACAAGGGGGACGCGGCATGACCGCAAACGAGGAGCTCACCCGGCGGTGGCAGGGCGCGCTCATGAACAACTACGGCACCCCGCGGCTGCCCCTCGTGCGGGGCGAGGGCGCCCGGCTGTGGGACGCCGACGGCACGGAGTACGTCGACTTCGTCGGCGGTATCGCCGTCAACGCGCTCGGCCACGCCCACCCGGCGGTCGTCGAGGCCGTCAGCCGGCAGGTCGCCTCCCTCGGCCACGTCTCCAACCTGTTCGTCGCCGAGCCGCCCGTCGCCCTCGCCGAGCGGCTGCTCCAGCTCTTCGGCCGGGAGGGCAGGGTCTACTTCTGCAACTCCGGGGCCGAGGCCAACGAGGGCGCCTTCAAGATCGGCCGGCTGACCGGACGCCCCCACATGGTCGCCACGGAGGGCGGCTTCCACGGCCGCACTATGGGCGCCCTCGCGCTCACCGGCCAGCCCGGCAAGCAGGCGCCGTTCCGGCCGCTGCCCGGCGATGTCACGCACGTCCCCTACGGCGACGCCCAGGCGCTGGCCGCCGCGGTGACGGAGGACACCGCGTTCGTCGTCATCGAGCCGATCCAGGGCGAGAACGGCGTGGTCGTGCCGCCCCCCGGATACCTGAAGGCGGCCCGTGCGATCACCGCAGCCACCGGGGCGCTGCTCGTCCTCGACGAGGTGCAGACCGGAATCGGCCGTACCGGGCACTGGTTCGAGTACCAGGCCCACGAGGGCGTGCTGCCGGACGTGGTCACGCTGGCCAAGGGCCTCGGCGGCGGCCTGCCGCTGGGCGCCACCGTCGCCTTCGGGCGGGCGGCCGACCTGCTCCGGCCGGGTCAGCACGGCACGACCTTCGGGGGGAACCCCGTCGCGTGCGCCGCCGGGCTCGCCGTCCTCGACACCATCGCGGCCGACGGTCTCCTGGAGAACGTGAAGCGGCAGAGCGAGAGGCTGCGGGACGGGATCGAGGGCGGGGGCGCCGGTTCCCGTCATCCGCTGATCGACCATGTCCGGGGCGCGGGCCTGCTCCTGGGTATCGTGCTCACCGAGCCGCTGGCGCAGCAGGTGCAGCAGGCGGCTCAGGACGCCGGCTTCCTGGTGAACGCGCCCGCCCCGAACGTCGTACGGCTCATGCCACCGCTGACCCTCGGCGACGACGAGGTGGAGGCGTTCCTCCGGGCGCTTCCCGGCGTCCTCGACGCAGTGCACGGGGACGGACGATCCGGAGAATGAGACGACGATGAGCCAGGCGCAGGACCACGAGCACGCGGGGCCCTCCCTGCCGCAGACCCGCACCGCACGCCACCGCCGGATCGTGGACATCCTCAACCGGCAACCGGTGCGCTCGCAGAGCCAGTTGGCGAAGCTCCTCGCCGACGACGGGCTGAGCGTCACCCAGGCGACGCTCTCCCGGGACCTGGACGAGCTGAACGCGGTGAAGATCCGCAACACCGACGGCGACCTGATCTACGCGGTACCGAGCGAGGGCGGCTTCCGCACCCCGCGCGCGC
The DNA here is from genome assembly GCF_042869095.1 of Streptomyces sp. NPDC007264. Lineage (NCBI taxonomy): Bacteria > Bacillati > Actinomycetota > Actinomycetes > Kitasatosporales > Streptomycetaceae > Streptomyces > Streptomyces sp. NPDC007264. The sequence continues at coordinate 186,097 of NZ_JBIAFD010000005.1, read as the reverse complement.
CGCTGGGCGGGTCGGCCAAGGAGGAACGGATGCGGCGCCTGTCCCAGGAGCTGCTGATCTCCGCGGAGGCGTCCGCCAATCTCGTGGTTCTGCGGACGCCGCCGGGTGCGGCGCAGTTCCTCGCCTCGGCCATCGACCAGGCGGAACTGCACGACATCCTCGGCACCATCGCCGGCGACGACACCCTGCTGCTGATCAGCCGTGATCCGAGCGGCGGCCAGGCTCTGGCGGACCATCTGCTGCGGCTGGCGCAGAACAGCCACTGAGCCGTGCCACGGGGCGTGTCGCGGCCCGCGACGGCGTGCGAGGGGGGGGGGGGGGGCCGGGGCCGGGGCCCCCCCCCCCCCCCCCCGGCCCCCGCGCGGGCCCCCCGCCCCCGCCCCCCCCCCCCCCCCCCCCCCCCCCCCCCCCCCCCGG
>NZ_JBIAFD010000005.1:0-185672 GCF_042869095.1 Streptomyces sp. NPDC007264 | reverse complement strand
GTGGTTTGGTGTCGCGGGGGGGGCCCCCCCCCGCCCCCCGCGGGGGGGGGGGGGGGGGGGGGGGGCCGCCCCCCCCCCCCCCCCCCCCCCCCCCCGCACGCGTCAGTCGCGCGTCACCCGAGCCGCGCCGCCAGCCCGCCCGTGCACCGCACCTCGTCGCCCGCCGTGATCAGCAGGGCCTCGGCGTCCGGCAGGGACTCCAGCCAGGCCAGGGCCTGCCGCGAGCCCATCGCGAAAGCCGCCGTCGCCCAGATGTCCGCCCAGGTCAGCCGGGGTGCCACCACGGTCACGGCGAGCAGGTCGGTGACCGCGGGCCTGCCGGTGCGCGGGTCCACGATGTGGGCGCCGCGCTCCGCGGTCCCGGACGTGGCCACGGCCAGTTCGTCGACGCCGGCCGCGGAGACCACCGCCGCCAGCGCGCCGGGCCGCAGCGGATCCGACACCCCCACCCGCCAGGGGCGGTGCGGGCCGGGCGCGCCGTACATCTGCACGTCCCCACCGCCGTTGACGCTGACCCCGCTCGCTCCGGCGGCCGCCAGGTGCCGGGCCGCCCGCTCCGCGGCCCAGCCCTTGACGATCCCGGTCGGGTCGATGCGTCCCGCGTAGCGCGTGCTGAACCAGCCGTCGCTGAGCCGCTCGGCCTCGTCCCCCAGCGCGAGCACCTCGGCGACCTCCGGGTCGCAGTCCCCGACGGTCAGCTCGCCGCGGGCGAGCCGTGAGATCTGGCTGTCCTCCCGGTAGGTGCTGAACACCTCGTCCACGCGGTGGAGTCCGGCGACCGCCTCCTCCAGCGCGGTGCGCACGGCCCCCGGCTCGCCGCCGCGCACGTCGAAGGAGAAGACCGTGCCCATCACCTCCTCCGCGTGGCGCAGCGCGGGCGGTGCCTCGGCGGGGTCGGTCATGTGCTCGACCACTCAGCCACCGGCCTTGTCCAGGGCCGACTGCAGGGACTGCTTGTAGCCGGCGCTGGTGTAGGTCGCGCCGGAGACCGCGTCGATGTTCGCACTCTGTGCGCTCACCGCCTCCTGGTTGAGCCGGGGTACGGCCGTGGCGGTCTTCTGGCTGCTGAGCCCGCCCGAGGGCGCCTGGACCGCCTCGGCCTTCGTGACCTTGTCACCGTTGAGGGTGACACGGACCTGGACGGGGCCGTACTGGGTCTGCGCCACATCACCCACGACCGTACGCGCCTGGGCCGCCGACCCGGAACCGCCCGCCGACCCGGACGTTCCGCCGCCCTGGGGCGCGGCCTTCGCCTTGTCGATCGCCGACTGGAGGGACCGCTGGTACCCCTGGCTGGTGTAGGTGGCGCCCGAGACCGCGTCGATCCGGGAGCTCTGCGCGGCGAGCGCCTCCTGGTTGAGCCGGGGTACGGCCGTGGCGGTCTTCTGGCTGCTGAGCCCGCCCGAGGGCGCCTGGACCGCCTCGGCCCGGGTGATCCTGCCGCCGCTGACGGTGAGGCGGACCTGCACGGGCCCGTACTCCGTCGTGGCCACGTCGCCGGTGACGGTCCGCGTGCCGGTCTGCTGTCCGCTGCCGCCCTGCGGGGACTCCTGGGCCGCCGCGGTCTGCTGGGGTGCGGCTCCGCCCGCCGCCTGGGCCGAGGCCGGGCCCGAGCCCGGCTTCAGCGACAGCAGCAGCACGACGCCGGACACGGTCGCGGCGGTGGCGAGCACGGCACGCCGTATGGGGTGGCTCTTCCTCATCGCTCCTGAGCTCCTGAAGTCCCGTCGCTCACATCTCGAACGACTCGTGATGGATGCGGCGGGCGGGGACCCCCGCGCCGCGCAGTGCTTCGTACACCTGCTGCGCGAAGCCGGGCGGTCCGCACATGAAGACGTCGTGACGGTCGATGTCCGGCAGTTTCCGGCGCAGGGTCTCCGGCGAGATGTCCGGCCGTTCCCCGTCGGGGCTGTTGACCGCGTACATCAGCCGCGCCCCGCGCTCCTCGGCGATGTGGGCCAGCTCGTCCCACAGGGCCAGGTCCTGGGTGCTGTTGGCCCGGTACAGCAGCGTCAGGTCGCCCGCCGCCCCGGGCAGCGTCTCGAACAGGGCCCGCATCGGTGTGATGCCGACGCCGCCGGCCACCAGCAGCACCTTGCCGCGGCTGCGCCGGTCCGCGGTGAGCGCCCCGTACGGGCCCTCCGCCCACACCCGGGTGCCGGGCCTGAGGTCCCGCAGCGCGGAGCTGTGGTCACCGATCGCCTTCACCGTGATGCGCAGCATGTTGGGGCGCGGTGCCGCCGACAGCGAGTACGGGTGGGAGCTGAACCGCATGCCGGGCGCGAGGAAGCGCCAGCGGAAGAACTGCCCGGCCTCCGCGCCCATCCGGTGCAGCTTCCGCCCGCTCATCAGCACCGAGACGACTCCGGGCGCCTCCTCGACGACCGCCTCGACCCGCAGCCGGTGACGCAGGTTCAGCCTGATCGGCGTGATGATCCGGTACCACACCAGCAGCGCGGTCACCGATCCGTACAGCGCGTACCAGGCGGTCTTCGCCTCCGGCTGGACGGCGAACTCGTTGCCGGTCGACAGCTGGTGCCAGAACGACAGGTAGGTGGCCGCATACGTGAGCAGATGGACGTGGTACCAGAGGTCGTAGGAGATCCTGCGGCGCACGGGTCCGATCGAGAGCAGCCCGATGAGCACCAGCAGACCCGTGCCGATGGTGGCCTTGCCCACGTCCGGCAGCTGGTCGGCCGAGTCGATGGTCTGCTGCACGATCCCGCCGAGCCCCTTGCCGCTCTGCAGGGCGTATCCCCACATCGTCAGGAAGAGATGGGCGAGGACCAGGCAGATCGTGTACCGGCCGGTCATGGCGTGCCAGCGTGCGACGCGGTCGGAGCCGACCCGGCGCTCCAGCGCCGGCACCCGTGCCATCTGCAGCACGACCAGTGCCATGAGATAGCCCGCGAGCAGGCCGGTGATCCGTCCCGCGTTGAGGATCCTGCTGGTGTCGTCCGCGATGGACGGGGTGTTCGTCCACCACAGCCACAGCACGCCCGCCGCGCCCGCCCAGACGGCGAGCAGCAGCGGGACGGCGTGGGAGCGGCGTGGGCGGATGGCGCGCATCGTCTGGCGCCGCGCGGCGCGGCCACCGGCGATCGTGGACACGGTGTCCTCCGTGTTCCTGGGTGGGACGGGACGAGGCCAGTGGCCCCCTTGGCCCACAGGTACGTGGCGGACGTCGTGTGCGTTCAACCCTTCGCGGAGTCCAGCGCCGACTGCAGCGACTGCTGGTAGCCCTCGCTGGTGTAGGTGGCCCCGGAGACCGCGTCGATCTGTGCGCTCTGCGCGGCCAGCGCCTCGCGGTTCAGCTGCGGGACGGCGTAGCTGTTGATCTCCTGGTCCCTCGGGTTGTCCTGCGGGTAGGCGATCGCCGTGGCGTCGGTGAGCCTGCCGTTCTTGAGTGTGATCCGGACCTGGACCGGACCGTAGCGGGTGTCGACCGAGTCGCCGGTGACGGTCCTGGTGCCCGTCGCCTTCGATCCGCCCGTGCCCGTCCCGCCCGTCCCGCCGGAACCGCCCGACCCGCCCGAACCGGCCGAGGTGCCCGCGCTGCTCGACGGGGGCACGGCCACCGCGACCCCGGGCGTGGAGTGCGGCTTCATCGACAGCAGCAGCACCGTCCCGGTGACGGTGGCGGCGCTCGCCAGCACGATGCGGCGCAGCGGGCTCTTCCTCTTCAACGCGTGCATGGCGGCCTCACAGCTCGAACGACTCGTGGTGGATACGGTGGTCGGGGACCCCCGCCGCGTGCAGCGCCTCGTACATCTCCTCGGCGAATCCGTGCGGGCCGCACAGATAGACGTCGTGGGAGGCGAGGTCCGGCACGGAGGCGCGCAGCCGGCCGGGCGTGACCCGCGGGCGCGAACCGTCCGCGCCGTTGAGCGCGTACAGCACGCGGGCGCCACGCCAGCGGGCCACCGCCTCCAGTTCGGCGCCGAGCGCCAGGTCCCGGGCCGTGCGCGCCCGGTACAGCAGCGTGACCTCGCCCGGCAGCGTCTCGAACAGGGCGCGCAGGGGGGTGATCCCCACGCCGCCCGCGATCAGCAGCGACTTGCCGGTGGTCGCCCGCTCCGCGGTCAGCGAGCCGTACGGGCCCTCCGCCCACACCCGGGTGCCCGGCCGCAGCACCGCCACCGACGTGCTGTGGTCGCCGAGCGCCTTGACGGTGATGCGCAGCACGTCGTGGCGGGGCGGCGCCGACAGCGAGTACGGCGTGGACGTCCAGCGCATGCCGTCCGCCAGGAACCGCCAGCGGAAGAACTGCCCCGCCTCGGCCCCCATCTCGTCCAGGTGCCGCCCGCGCACGACCACCGACCACACGCCGGGCGCCTCCTGGTGCACCGATTTCACCCGCAGCCGGTGGCGCATGTTCAGACGCACCGGGGCGAGGACCCGGAACCACACCACGAGGGCCGCTACCCCCAGGTACAGCGCGTACCAGGCGGCCGTGGCGAACGCGTTCCCGACGAACTCGGCGCCCAGCGCGAGCTGGTGCCCGAACGCGAAGAAGACGGCGGCGTAGGTCAGGAGGTGCACGTAGTACCAGAACTCGTGGGTGACCCGCCGGCGGACGGCCCGCGCCGAGGAGATCCCGACGGCGAACAGGACGAGAGTGCCGAGGGTGGCCTTGAGCATCTCCGGGTAGTCCAGGACCACCGTCACCGCCTCGTGCACGATCGAGGCGCGGTCCTGGGCGGCGTACCCGGCGAGGATCAGCACGATGTGGGCGGCCAGCAGGCAGACCGTGTACCTGCCCGCCATCGCGTGCCAGCGGGCCACCCGGTCCGAGCCGACCCGCCGCTCCAGCAGCGGCACGCGGGCCATCAGCCCGACGAGCACCGCGCAGGCGTATCCGCACAGCAGTCCCGAGATCCGCCCGGCCCCGGTCAGCCAGCCTGCGGCGCCCACCACGGAGCCGGTGTTCTGCCACCACAGGGCCACCACGGCCGCGGCCCCGGCCCACAGGACGGCCAGCAGCGGGCCTGCCGGGGAGCGCCGGACGATCGGCGGCAGCGGCGGCGCCTGCTGCTGGTACACCGTGGTCATGAACCGTTCCTCTCGGCGTCGGGGTGAGGCCGCAACTGTGCAGCCGGAACCTCTGAGGCGGCTCTGAGGAATCTGAGCGTGTGCTGAAAGGAACGGGGGAGCAGGGCCCTGTCCTGGGAACTCGCGGCGGGCGCCGTCCGTCACTCATAGGGAACTCAGAGCGTCCGGTGTCGTCGGCCGCTCCCACGAGGGGGGATCCTGGTAACCGCCATGAACACACCCCGCTCGGGCCGCCCCGGCCACCCCGCCCTCTCCCGCCCCGACGGCACACCGCCGCGCGTCCTCGTCGTCGACGACGACCCGGACCTCGCCGAGGTGCTGTCCGGGGCCCTGCGCTACGAGGGCTGGGACGTGCGCACGGCCGGCGACGGCGCCGCGGCCCTCGCCGAGGCCCGCGATCTCGTGCCCGACGCGGTCGTCCTGGACGTGATGCTCCCGGACACCGACGGCTTCGAGGTGCTGCGCAGCCTGCACACCGTGCAGCCGCAGGTCTGTGTGCTCTTCCTCACGGCCCGGGACGCCGTCGAGGACCGCATCGCCGGGATCACGGCGGGCGGCGACGACTACGTGACGAAGCCGTTCAGCCTGGAGGAGGTCGTCGCCCGGCTGCGCGGCCTGCTGCGCCGGGCCGGCATGGCCCGGCAGACGGAGGAGGGCCCGCGGCTGAGCGTGGGCGACCTGGTCATGGACGAGGAGGCCCGCGAGGTGACCCGGGCCGGGGAGCTGATAGAGCTGTCGCCCACCGAGTTCGAGCTGCTGCGCTTCCTGATGCGCAACCCGCGGCGCGTGCTGAGCAAGGCGCAGATCCTCGACCGCGTGTGGTCCTACGACTTCGGCGGCCAGGCCCACGTCGTCGAGCTGTACATCTCGTATCTGCGCAAGAAGGTGGACGCCGGCCGCGAACCCATGATCCACACCGTGCGCGGGGCCGGCTACGTGCTCAAGCCGGTGGTCCGGTGAGGGCGGGACTGCGGGGCGCGACGCGATGGGCGCGGCGGCTGCGCCGGCCGCGGACGCTGCGGTCCCGGCTCACCGCCGGGCTCGTCGTGCTGCTCGCCCTCAGCTGCGCCGCGGTCGGCCTCGCCGCCGTGATCGAGCTGAACGGCTTCCTCACCGGTCGGCTGGACCAGCAGCTGCGCGACGTCGGCCCGAAGTTCGCGGCGAGCCTGGAGCACGGCCTCAGGCAGACCGACCACGACGGCGACGAGCACGCCGACACCCGCAGGCAGTCCACCGGCACCTTCGGCGCCCGCCTGGTCGGGGGCACCGTCACCAACGCGGCGGTGGTGCGCGCGGGCAGCGACGCCACCACTCTGACCACCCCGCTGGACCCCGAGGACAAGCGCAGGCTCGCGCGGGTGCCGGTGGACGGCAGGGGCCACAGCGTCCGGCTGCACCACCTCGGGGAGTACCGGGTGATCGCGACCCCCGGCCTGGACGGCGACGTCCTGGTCAGCGGGCTGCCGCTGGAGCCGGTGGAGTCCGCGGTGCACCAGCTGGAACTCGTCTCGGCCGTCGTGTTCGGCGTGGCCCTCGCCGCCACCGGAGTCGCGGGCGCCGTCTGGGTGCGGTGGTCCCTGCGGCCGCTCAGCCGGGTCGCCGCGACGGCCACCCGGGTCAGTGAACTCCCCCTCGCCAGCGGCGAGGTCGCGCTGCCGCAGGGCACCCCCGAGAACGACCCGGGCAGCGAGGTGGGCCGGGTCGACGCCGCGTTCAACCGCATGCTCGGCCATGTCGAGGACGCGCTGACCAAGCGGCACGCGAGCGAGGAGCGGCTGCGCAGCTTCGCCGCCGACGCCAGCCACGAGCTGCGCACGCCGGTCGCCTCGGTCCGCGGCCACGCCGAGCTGGCGCTGCTGCACCCGGGCCCTGTCCCGCCGCAGATCACCCGTGCCCTGGAGCGGATCGCAGCGGAGTCGGCGCGCATGGGCGAGATGGTGGACGACCTGCTGCTGCTGGCCCGGCTGGACGCGGGCCGCCCCCTGGAGCGGCTGCCCGTCGACCTCACCCGCCTCGTCCTCGACGCGGTGACGGACGCCCGGGCCGCGGGCCCCGGTCACCGCTGGCTGCTGGAGCTGCCCCAGGAGCCGGTGACGGTGACCGGGGACGCCCACCGGCTGCACCAGGTGCTGGCCAACCTGCTGGCCAACGCGCGGTTGCACACACCGGTGGGCACCAAGGTGACCGTCTCGCTGGAGGCGGAGGGCGCGGCGGCGGTCCTCGCGGTGCACGACGACGGCCCCGGGATCCCCGGCGAGATCCAGCCGGGCGTCTTCGAACGCTTCACCCGGGCCGAACACCGTCGGCGCCCGGAGCACCGGGGAGGCGGCGCCGGGCTCGGCCTGTCGATCGTGGCCGCGGTGACCGAGGCGCACGGCGGGAGCGTGGGCGTGGACAGCCGCCCGGGGGCGACGACGTTCACGGTGCGGCTGCCCCGCCGGCCGGGTCAGTAGCGAGTGAGCGCGGTCGCCCCGGCCGCCGTCCCGATCGCGATGTGCGGCCGGCGCGCCGGGTCCGCCCACGCCAGGATCCGCAGCATCGCGTCCTGCGGCACGGACACGCACCCGGCCGTCGCACCCTTGCCGTCGACGTGCAGGAAGATGCCGGCGCCGCGCCCGCGCACCGGGGCGTCGTAGTTGAAGCCGATGACGAGGGCGTAGCCGTACTGCGGGTCGTATGCGATCAGGTGCTCCGACTCGGAGGCGCGGCAGTCCGCCGGCAGGGGCTCGGCCCAGCGGTTGTAGGAGCCGGAGCCGGTGTCCTCGCACCACCAGGAGTTCTGCCGCACCGGGCGGTAGGGGGTTCTGGTCCCCGGGGGCGCGGCCCGGATGCCGAAGGCGTACGGCAGGTCGTACAGGCCCGTGGGGGTGGTGTCCGTGCCCTGCGTGCGCGAGGAGCCCTCGACGAGGCCGCCCGCGCCGAAGCGGGCCGGGGCGGAGCCGGCCGGCAGCCAGTGCCCGTCGCGCCGGTCCCACCAGATGACCGTCCCGGCGGTGGCGTCCGGGCGGGGCGCCTCCGCGGTGATCAGCTGGGTGCCGCCGCCGGTGTCCGCCAAGCGCTCGGGCAGCGGCGGCTCGGAGCCCCGGCCCGGCGCGGCGCCGAGCACGAGGAGGGACAGGGAGACGAGGACGGCGGTGACACCGGGGCGCATGGCTCAGACCGTAGACGGCGGCAGTGGCAGGGGGAGCCCCGGCAGGCCGTCCATACTCCGTTCGATGTGCTCCTTGCCCCGGAAGTAGTCGTTCAGCGAGGCGTCGTCCTCACGCGCGAACCGCCTGCCGTGCAGATCGCGGTCCTCCTCGTACGACATGAAGGGCACCGCGTAGCCGCAGGTGTCCCGGATGCGTTCGGCCGTCACGACGGTGATCGCGCGCAGGCCGTGGGGGGCCGGGTCGATGCCGGGAAAGCGGGCGAGCAGCTCCAGGAAGCGGGGGTCGTCGCGGAAGACCGGCTCGCCGCGGCCGTGCACGCGCACGATGTTCGGCGGGCCCTGGAAGGCGCACCACATCAGGGTGATCCGGCCGTTCTCCCGCAGGTGCGCGATCGTCTCGGCGTTGCTACCGGCGAAGTCGAGGTAGGCGACGGTGAGTTCGTCGATGACGGCGAAGGAGCCCTTGAGGCCCTTGGGGGAGAGGTTGACCGTGCCGTCGGCGGAGAGGGGAGCGGTGGCGGTGAAGAAGAGGGGTTGCGCCTCGATGAACGTGCGCAGTCTGCCGTCTATGCGCTCATAGGTCTTTCCCATGTCTGACGATTATCGGGCAAGGTCCTTCGGCCGTCCGGGAATTGCGGCGGCGGTGTGCCGCCGTCTTCGCCGCTGTCTTCGCCGCCGTCTTCGCGCCGACGGTGGCCGCCCCGGCCGGCGTGCGGGGCGGCCACGGGCCTGTCACGTCACTTGGTGAGCGTGCAGGCGGCCAGGGAGTCGAGTCCCTGGGGCTTGGCCGAGGTCCGTCCGATGGCGATGGCGATGCGGTCGATCGTCGAGACGCGCTTGTCCTTGAGGGGGCCGAGGATCGCGTTCTGGACGAAGTTGGGGCCGCCCTGTCCGACCGAGGAGGCCAGCCGCTTGTCGGCCTCGGCGATCTGGGTGTTCAGCAGGGTGAGGTTGCGGTCGACCTCGGCCCGGGCGGAGGCGGGGACCGCGGGCAGCTGCGACTTCACGTCCGGGCAGGAGATGGTCCCCGCTGCGCCGGAGCCGCCCGCTCCGGCGTTTCCGGCGTTGCCCGCGTTCCCGGCGTTGCCGTTCCCGCCGGCCTGCTGGCCGGCGCCCGCGCCCGCCGCGCCACCGGCGTTGCCGGCGCCACCGCCGTTGTTGTTCGCGCCGCCCCCGTTGTTCGCGCCGCCGTCGAGGGTGCACGGCGCGAGCGCGTCCAGCCCCTGCGGCTTGGCGGCGGTGCGGCCGATCGCCGTCGCGATGCGGTTGATCGTCGCCACGCGCTTGTCCTTGAGGGGGCCGAGGATCGCGTTCCGGACGAAGTTGGGGCCGCCCTGGCCCACGGTGTCGACGAGCCGCTTGTCGGCCTCGGCGATCTGGGTGTTCAGCAGGGTGAGGTTGCGGTCGACCTCGGCCCGGGCGGAGGCGGGGACCGCGGGCAGCTGCGACTTCACGTCCGGGCACGAGACGGTGCCGGGAGCCGCCGGCGTTCTGGCGCCGTTGCTCTTGGAGGTCTCCCCGGCGAGGGCGGAGCCGGCGATCACCGCGCCGGACAGCACCACCGCGGCGGCGCCGCCGATGATCGCCACGCGACGCTTGTTGTACTTCGGAAGAGCCCTGGACATGACGCTGCCTCACTCGGGTCGGGGGTGACTGCGGTGAAGACACGGCGGTCGGTGGGACTGCCGTGACGAACGCGGCGCCTGCGCTCGGCGAGAGGTACGGGACAGCGATTTCGATCGTTCAAGGAGTTCCGCAGTTTTCTTCCGGAATCCCCCGCGGGGCGGCCCGGGCGCGGTCGGACGCGGCCCGGCGCGGCAGGCCACGCGGGCCGAATTGACGAACCATGCAGAGTGCTGCATACTCATGCATATCAGCGAATGCACTGTGAGGGAGAAACCCGTGACCGAGCGCGTCGTACTCGCCTACTCCGGCGGTCTGGACACCTCCGTCGCCATCGGCTGGATCGCCGAGGAGACGGGCGCCGAGGTCATCGCCGTTGCCGTGGACGTCGGCCAGGGCGGCGAGGACCTGGACGTCATCCGCAAGCGCGCGCTCGCCTGCGGTGCCGTCGAGGCCGAGGTCGCCGACGCCAAGGACGAATTCGCCGACGAGTACTGCCTGCCGGCGATCAAGGCCAACGCCCTCTACATGGACCGCTACCCGCTGGTGTCCGCGCTCTCCCGGCCGACGATCGTCAAGCACCTCGTCGCCGCCGCCAAGAAGCACGGCGCCGGCACGGTCGCCCACGGCTGCACCGGCAAGGGCAACGACCAGGTCCGCTTCGAGGCCGGCATCGTCGCCCTCGCCCCCGACCTCAAGTGCATCGCCCCGGTCCGCGACTACGCGATGACCCGCGACAAGGCGATCGCGTTCTGCGAGGCGAAGGGCCTCCCGATCGCGACCACCAAGAAGTCCCCGTACTCCATCGACCAGAACGTCTTCGGCCGGGCCATCGAGACCGGCTTCCTCGAGGACATCTGGAACGCCCCGATCGAGGACATCTACGAGTACACCTCCAACCCGGCCGAGCCCCGCGACGCCGACGAGGTGGTCATCACCTTCAAGGAGGGCGTCCCGGTCGCCGTCGACGGCAAGCCCGTCACCGTCCTCCAGGCCGTCCAGCAGCTCAACGAGCGCGCCGGCGCCCAGGGCATCGGCCGGATCGACATGGTCGAGGACCGGCTCGTGGGCATCAAGTCCCGCGAGGTCTACGAGGCTCCGGGCGCGATCGCCCTGATCACCGCCCACCAGGAGCTGGAGAACGTCACCGTCGAGCGCGAGCTCGCCCGCTACAAGCGGCAGGTCGAGCAGCGCTGGGGCGAGCTGGTCTACGACGGCCAGTGGTTCTCCCCGCTCAAGCGCGCCCTGGACGGCTTCATCGACGAGGCCAACCGGCACGTCTCCGGCGACATCCGGATGACCCTGCACGGCGGCCGCGCGGTCGTCACCGGCCGGCGCTCCCAGGAGTCGCTGTACGACTTCAACCTCGCGACCTACGACACCGGCGACACGTTCGACCAGTCCGCGGCCAAGGGCTTCATCGACATCTACAGCCTGTCGTCGAAGATCGCCGCTCAGCGCGACCTCGCCTGAGCCGGCCGGCACCCGCACTAGCCTGACAGCCGCCTCCTCACCGACCCGGTGCGGAGGCGGTGGCGCATCCAGACCTTCGAGGAGCACAGCAGTGAGCAGCAACAGCGGTGACGTACGGCTCTGGGGCGGCCGTTTCGCCGACGGACCCGCCGAGGCCCTGGCGAAGCTGTCCGCGTCCGTCCACTTCGACTGGCGGCTCGCGCCGTACGACATCGCCGGCTCCCGTGCGCACGCGCGCGTGCTGCACAAGGCGGGGCTCCTGACGGACGACGAGCTGACCCGGATGCTGGCCGGACTCGACCGGCTGGAGGCGGACGTGGCGGACGGCTCCTTCACCGGCACCATCGCCGACGAGGACGTGCACACCGCCCTGGAGCGCGGCCTGCTGGAGCGTCTCGGGCCCGACCTCGGCGGCAAGCTGCGCGCGGGCCGGTCCCGCAACGACCAGGTCGCGACCCTCTTCCGCATGTATCTGCGGGACCACGCGCGCACCGTCGGCGGTCTGATCGCGGAGCTCCAGGACGCCCTGATCGGTCTCGCGGAGGCCCACCCCGACGTGGCGATGCCCGGCCGCACCCATCTGCAGCACGCCCAGCCGGTGCTCTTCGCGCACCACGTCCTCGCACACGTCCAGGCCCTGTCCCGGGACGCCGAGCGGCTGCGCCAGTGGGACGAGCGCACGGCCGTGTCGCCGTACGGTTCGGGGGCGCTCGCGGGCAGCAGCCTCGGCCTCGACCCGGAGGCCGTCGCCGAGGACCTCGGCTTCGAGCACGGCAGCTCCGCCAACTCCATCGACGGCACGGCCTCCCGCGACTTCGTCGCCGAATTCGCCTTCATCACCGCGATGATCGGCGTCAACCTCTCGCGGATCGCCGAAGAGGTCATCATCTGGAACACGAAGGAGTTCTCCTTCGTCACGCTCCACGACGCCTTCTCCACCGGCTCGTCGATCATGCCGCAGAAGAAGAACCCGGACATCGCGGAGCTGGCGCGAGGCAAGAGCGGCCGTCTGATCGGCAACCTGACCGGACTGCTCGCCACCCTCAAGGCCCTGCCGCTCGCGTACAACCGCGACCTCCAGGAGGACAAGGAGCCGGTCTTCGACTCCATCGACCAACTGGAGGTCCTGCTCCCGGCCTTCACCGGCATGATGGCCACGCTGACCGTGCACCGCGAGCGCATGGAGGAGCTGGCCCCGGCCGGCTTCTCGCTCGCCACCGACATCGCCGAGTGGCTCGTCAAGCAGGGCGTGCCGTTCCGTGTCGCGCACGAGGTCGCCGGCGAGTGCGTCAAGGCGGCCGAGGCGGAGGGCAAGGAACTGGACGAACTCACGGACGAGCAGTTCGCGAAGATCTCCGGCCACCTGACCCCCGAGGTGCGGTCCGTCCTCAACGTCCCGGGCGCGCTGGCCGCCCGCAACGGCCGCGGCGGCACCGCGCCCGAGGCGGTCGCCGCGCAACTGGCCGAGGTGAAGGCGGACGTCGCGGCGCAGCACGCGTGGGCCACCGCGAAGCGGAAGAAGTAGCACGTCCCCGAGGCGGGGGGCATCGAGGGGCTAGTGCCCCGGCAGGCAACGTTTGCCCGTTGAGGAGCGGCGTTCGGTGCGTGCTCTCGGTGTGCCGGCCGGAAGTCCTCGTACTGGGTGTACGTGGGCTTTCGGCCGGTGCGGCGAGAGCATGTGCCGGGCGTCGCGACGGGGCGAACGTTGCCTGTTGGGGCACTAGGTTGGTCGCGCAGCCGCACGGAGCCGACCGAACGGAGCCCGCGATGCCCTTCGCACGCCTCACCTCAGCGACGACTCCCGCCTGCCACATCGGCCTGGGCCTGGCCGCCGTCGGCCGTCCCGGCTACATCAACCTCGGCCGCGAGCAGGACCTCCCGCAGGTCCGCAGTGCCGACGCCCTGCGCGCCCGTACCCATGAGCTGCTGGACGCCGCCTACGCCCAGGGGGTCCGCTACATCGACGTGGCCCGCTCCTACGGCCGCGCCGAGGAGTTCCTGGCGGACTGGCTCAGGGCCCGCCCCGGCATCGACGACCTCGTCGTCGGCAGCAAGTGGGGCTACACCTACACCGCCGACTGGCGCACCGACGCCGAGCGGCACGAGGTCAAGGACCACGGTCTCGCCACGTACGAACGGCAGCGCGCCGAGTCCGCCGCGCTGCTCGGCGACCGGCTCGATCTGTACCAGATCCACTCCGTCACCCCGGACAGCCCGGCGCTCGCCGACAAGGAACTGCACGCCAGGCTCGCCGAGGCCGCGGCGGAGGGCCTCACGATCGGCTTCTCCACCAGCGGTCCGGCCCAGGCCGAGGCGATCCGCGCCGCGCTCGCCGTGACGGTCGGCGGCGAGCCCCTGTTCCGTACCGTCCAGTCCACGTACAACGTGCTGGAGACCTCGGCCGCCCCGGCGCTCGCCGAGGCCCACGACGCCGGGCTCGCCGTGATCGTCAAGGAGGGCATGGCCAACGGACGGCTGGCCGGCCCCCACGCGCCGGACCCCCTGAAGGCCGTGGCCGCGCGGACGTCTCTCGGCTGCGACGCCGTCGCCCTCGCCGTGATCCTGCGCAAGCCCTGGGCCGGGGTCGTCCTCTCGGGCGCGGCCACCGTCGGCCAGCTCGCGTCCAACCTGCACGCCGCCGTCGTCGACCTCGACGAGGACGAGCTCGCCCGCCTGGAGGCCCTCGCCGAGGACCCGCACGTGTACTGGGAGCGGCGCGGCCGGCTGCCCTGGCACTGAGAGCGACCGCGGCCGGGACTGCCGCAGCCGCCGGCCGAGGAGAGGCGCACGCCAATTATGAGACATTGATGTCTCATATGGGCTATGGTTGTCTCATGGCTGTCGATCGAGACCACGTGCTGCGCAGCGCAGCCGCCCTGCTCACCCGGAAGTCCACCGCCACCATGGACGAGGTCGCCAAGGCGGCCGGGATCAGCCGGGCGACCCTGCACCGCCACTTCGCCGGGCGGGACGCGCTGGTACGGGCGCTGGAGGCGCTCGGCATCGCGGAGTGCGAGGCGGCCCTGGAGGCGGCACGGCTGGACGACGGCTCCGCCCGGGAGGCCCTGCGCCGCGTGGTGACGGAGATTGAGTCCGCCGCCGCACTCCTCGCCTTCCTCTACAGCGAGAACCAGCTCTTCGAGGGCGAGGAGCAGAACGAGGGCTGGACCCGGATCGAAGCCCGGATCGAAGCGCTGTTCCGGCGCGGCCAGGCGAGCGGCGAGTTCCGCATCGACCTCACCCCCGCATGGCTGACCGAGGCGCTGTACGGCCTGGTGGCCTCCGGCGCCTGGGCGGTGGCGGAGGGACGCGTCGCCCCCAAGGACTTCACCTACATGATCGTCGAGCTGCTGCTCGGCGGCGCACTACGAAGAGAGGAATCATGACCAGCACCCTGCAGCGTGGGGAGACCGCGACGCGGGCGGAGAGAAGTCCGAGCCGGTGGCTCGCACTGTCCGTCCTGGTGCTCGCCGTGCTGCTGGTGGCCGTGGACGCGACCGTCCTCGGCCTCGCCACCCCCTACATCAGCGAGGACCTGCAGCCGTCGGGGACCCAGCTGCTGTGGATCGGCGACGTCTACTCGTTCGTGATCGCGGGCCTGCTCGTGACCATGGGCAGCCTCGGCGACCGCATCGGCCGCAAGCGCATCCTGCTCGGCGGGGCCACCGCTTTCGGCCTGATATCGGTCCTCAACGCCTACGCCTCCTCGCCCGGGTCGCTGATCCTGGCACGGGCGCTGCTCGGTGTCGCGGGCGCCACCCTGATGCCCGCCACGCTGGCCCTCATCCGCAACCTCTTCCACGACCCGCGCGAGCGCAGTCTCGCCGTCGGCATCTGGGGCGCCACCGCCTCGGCCGGTACGGCCGTCGGGCCGATCGTCGGCGGATTCCTGCTCGAACACTTCTGGTGGGGCTCGGTCTTCCTGATCAACCTGCCCGTGATGGCCGTCCTCGTCCTCGTCGGTGTCAGAACCCTGCCCGAGTCCCGCAACCCGGACCCCGGCCCGTGGGACCTGCCCGGCCTCGTCCTGTCGCTCGTCGGCATGGTCGGCATCGTGTACGCCGTCAAGGAAGCGGCCGCGCACGGCGTGTCCCCGGCGGCCACGGCCGCCGGAGTCCTCGGCGCCGCCGCGCTGTACGGCTTCGTGCGCCGCCAGCTGACGCTGCCGGTACCGCTGCTGGACATGCGGCTGTTCCGCCGCCGCGGCTTCACCGGTGCCGTCCTCGCCGACCTGCTGACCGTCCTCGGCCTGTCCGGACTGGTCTTCTTCCTCTCGCAGTACCTGCAACTGGTGCAGGAACGGTCGCCGTTCGAAGCCGGCCTCGCCGAACTGCCCGCCGCCGTCGGTGCGGTGGCGGCGGGCATGGCCGCGGGTCCCGCGGCCCGGCGCTTCTCGGTGCGCGCCGTGGTCTCCGGCGGGCTCGCCGCGGTGGGCCTGGCGCTGGCCGCGCTCACCCTGCTCGACCGGTCCACGGGCTACCCGCTGATCGGGGCCGCGCTGCTGGTGGTGGGCATCGGCGCGGGCCTGTCGTTCACGGTGACCGCGGACGTCATCCTCTCCAGCGTGCCCAGGGAACAGGCGGGCGCCGCCTCCGCGGTGTCCGAGACGGCGTACGAACTCGGTGCGGCCCTCGGCATCGCCCTGCTCGGCTCGATCGTGACCGGCGTCTACCGCGGCTTCACCGGCCCGCCCGGCACCCCGGCCGCGGCGCACGAGTCGCTGGGCGGCGCGGCCGAGGCGGCGGCGGGCATGCCCGCGGACACCGCCCGGGCCCTGCTGGAGTCGGCCCGCGCGGCGTTCGTCCACGGACTGACGCTCGCGGCGGCGGTGGGCGCGGCGGTCCTGCTGGCCACCGCGGCAGCCGCATGGTTCCTGCTGCGGGGACAGCGACTGGAGGACGGGACCCGCGCGCCCCGCCGGGAGCAAGGGGCGACGACCGGGCACCGGACGGGCCCGGCGGACCGTGGCTAGGCGGCCTTCGCCTTCGTGGCGTACATGTCCACGTACTCCTGCCCCGACAGCCGCATGACCTCGGTCATCACGGAGTCGGTCACCGCGCGCAGCACGTACCGGTCGCGGTCCATCCCGTCGTACCGGGAGAACTCCATCGCCTCGCCGAAGCGCACGGTGACCCGCCCCGGGCGGGGCATGCCGCGGCCGCCGGGCTGCAGCTTGTCGGTGCCGATCATCGCGAACGGGACGACGGGGGCGCCGGTCATCAGAGTGAGGCGGGCGATCCCGGTGCGGCCGCGGTACAGGCGGCCGTCGGGGGAGCGGGTGCCCTCCGGATAGATCCCGAAGACCTTGCCCTCCTCCAGGATCCGGCGGCCGGTCATCAGCGCGGCCACACCCCCGCTCGCGCCGTCCCGGTCGACCGGGATCATCCCGACGCCCGTGAAGAACCAGGCCATGGCCCGTCCCTTGAGGCCCTTGCCGGTGACGTACTCGTCCTTGCCGATGAAGAAGACCTGCCGCTTCGTCACCAGCGGCAGCACGATCGAGTCGATGAACGTCAGGTGGTTGCCCGCCAGGATGACGGGACCGTCGCCCGGGAGGTGCTCCGCGCCCTCCACCTGTGGGCGGAACATCAGGCGCATGATCGGTCCGAGCACTGCCTTGATGAGCGCGAAGCGGGACAACAGGCCCTCCGGTGTCAAGGGATGTGGTGTGAGTCTGTGCAGGTGAGGACGATACTCGCGGTGCCCGCCGTGGCGCACATCGGGTTCACGCGGTGGTTACGTGTCGTGGACGACTGTTTACCTGCGGTTGTCCCGTGTCGCACGCCCGTCGTCCGCCGGACGGGTGTGACGGACATCGCGCCGGCGGATGACCGGCTGTCAAACCCGTTGCCCGCAGGCCCCCGTCCCCGCACCCGGTAGGACGGCCTCAGTCCGTCGTGCGTTCCCGCGGACGTCTCCCGGCCGTCACCCGTCCGCCCCTACGATCGACTCGCTTCGACACGTGTGGCGGGAGGAGTCTCATGGGGACGCAGGAGTCGTACGAGCAGGCGCGGGGGACGGGCAGGCGGGCCCTGCTCGGGGCGGCGGTGCTCGGCGCGGGGGGAGCGGTCCTCGGGCTGCCGGGCGCCGCGCACGCGGACGCGGACGCGGACGCACGGCACCGGGGCGGTGGGCTGAAGAGCCTGCCCGTCCCGACGGTCATCGGGCACCGCGGGGCGAGCGGCTACCGGCCGGAGCACACCTTCGGTTCCTATGAGCTGGCCCTCGACCTGGGCGCCGACATCGTGGAGGCCGGCGACCTGGTGCCCACCAAGGACGGCCACCTCGTGTGCCGGCACGAGCCGGAGATCGGCGGGACCACCGACGTCGCCGACCACCCGGAGTTCGCCGGCCGCAGGACCACCAAGGTCCTGGACGGCGTGTCCACCACCGGCTGGTTCACCGAGGACTTCACGCTGGCCGAGCTGAAGACCCTGCGCGCCGTCGAGCGGATCCCGGCCGTCCGCCGGCACAACACGCTCTACGACGGCCGCTGGGAGATCCCCACCTTCGAAGAGGTCCTCCGGTGGCAGGACGAGCAGACCCGCAGGCGCGGCCGGCAGGTGTGGATCTACCCCGAGACCAAGCACCCCACCTACTTCCGCAAGCTGGGCCTCGGCCTGGAGGAGCGGCTCGCCCGCATCCTGCGCCGGCACGGCAAGGACGGCAAGGACTCGCCGGTCATCATCCAGTCCTTCGAACCCAGCAGCATCCAGCGCCTGAACGGGCTCGTCGGCAACCCGCTCGTCGTGCTCCTGTCCTCCGCGAACAGCCGCCCCTGGGACTTCGTCGAGGCGGGCGACCCGCGCACGGTGGCCGACCTCATCACCCCGAAGGGCCTGCGGCAGATCGCGTCGTACGCCCAGGGCATCGGCCCGACGCTCGACCTGGTCATCCCGAGGGACGCGCAGGGCAACCTCACCGAGCCGTCCACGCTCGTCGCCGACGCGCACGCCGCAGGCCTCGTCCTGCACCCGTACACCATGAGGAACGAGAACACCTTCCTGCCCGTGGACTTCCGCAGGGGCACGGACCCGACCGCGTACGGGGACGTCTTCGGCGCCTTCAGGACGTACTTCGCGACCGGTATCGACGGCGTCTTCACGGACAACGCCGACACCGGGCTGCTCGCCCGCGAGGACTTCCTGCGCGGTCGGGGGGTCAACACATGACACGGACACCCCGTTTGGGGTGATGTGCGGCCGCTTCGGCAACCCGTCGCCGGGGCGGCCGCGTCCCGCCGCACATGACCCACGAGATGCTCACGGCCCTGCACCCGCTGCTCGCCGCCGAAGCCTCGGCGGAGGCGGACGGGTCCGGGATGGAGCCGAGCGACCTGGAACAGGCCGTGTGGCTGAGGTTCCTGGAGCGGCTCGAGACCGACGGGCCGCCCCTCGACCCGCAGGGCTGGCTGCGGCGAACCGTCCGCTGCGAGGCGCGGCGCGGTCGACGTACCGCGCGCCTCGAACTGCCGTACGGCAGCGAGCCCGCGGACGACACGGGACCCGGCCCGGAGCAGCAGGCGCTCATGGCGGCCCGCCGCCGGGCGCTGCACGCGGCGGTGCGCCGGCTCCCCGGCCGCTGCCCTCGCCTCATGGCGGCGCTGCTGTCCCCGCGGGACCTGACCTACCGGGAGATCGCGGGGGAGTTGGGTATCTCACAGGGCAGCCTTGGCCCGGAACGCTCCAAATGTCTTGGATGTCTGCGTCGATTGCTTGCCGCGGAGGTTGCGGCCCGCGAACCGCGGGGATAGGAGTGGGGAACGACCGGCGATCAGGTGAGCGAGAGGCGTGCGCACATGGGCATGAGCGTGACCATCTCTGTGGCGACCGAGCAGGACGCCGAGCAGATCTTCAGGCTGCAGTACCTGTGCTTCCAGAGCGAGGCCGCGCTGTACGGCAACTATCGCATCGACCCGCTCGTCCAGACCCTCGACTCGGTCCGTGAGGAGGTCGCCTCGGACTGCGTCTTCGTGGCCCGGCTCGGCGACGAGGTGGTCGGCTCGGTCCGCGGCAGCCTGACCGAGGACGGCGCGGCCCGCATCGGCAAGCTCTGCGTGCATCCCCGGCTGCAGGGGCACGGCATCGGCGCCCGCCTGCTGCGTGCGGCGGAGGCGGCGCTGGTGGAGGAGCGCGGCGCGACCAGGTTCCGCCTCACCGCGGGCCACCGCAGCGAGGGCAACCTCCGTCTGTACCGCCGCGTCGGCTACGAGACGGTCGGCACCTCCCAGGGCACCGACGGCGTTCCCATGATCGTCCTGGAGAAGCAGGCGCCGGCGGGATCGTACGCGGCGACCGCGTAGGGGCCGCGCGCACCGCACGGCACGGGGCCGCGACCACCCGGTCACGGCCCCCGAGGCCGTGCGCGGGCCTCAGGCCGCGGCCCCCTGCCGCGAGGCTGCCGCCCGCAACCAGTACATGGCCGACAACGGCAGCAGGACGGGAATGAAGGCGTACCCCATCCCGAAGTCGGACCATACGGTCGCGTCGGGAAAGGCGGACGGCTCGACGACCGTCCATGTGCCCACGGTCAGGACGCCCACCAGCTCGGCCGCGCAGCACACCAGGGCCGCCCGCCGGGCCGTCTCGCCGCCGCGCACCAGGGAGTACGTGATGAAGCCGTAGACGACACCGGCCAGCGCGGACAGGGAGTACGCCAGCGGGGCTCTGTCGAACTGCGTCGAGATCTGCACGGCCGAGCGCGACACCGCGCCGACGACCATCACGCCGTACAGCCAGACGAGCAGCATGCCGGGGCCGCCGACCAGCCGGGCCCGCTTCGGCCCCCCGCGTCCCTGCGCCTTCTCCCCGGGCACGGTCCCGTCGCCCTCCGCGGCCGTCATCTCAGCCTCCCCAGATGTCGTACAGCCGTACCTCGAGCACGGCGAGCACCGCACCGCCCGCCGCGGCCGTCACCGAGCCCCACCGCGTGCGCTCCGCCAGCGACATGAAACCCGCCGCCGGGACGCACGCGAAGGCGCCGAGCAGATACGCCACGAAGATCGTCGTGCCCTGCTGCGGCTTCTCGCCGCGCGCCAGCTGGACGATGCCGACGACCAGCTGGACCAGGGCCAGCAGCGTCACCACCCCCATGCCGATGAAGTGCCAGTCCTTGGTGGGCTGATCACGGTAGGCCGCCCAGCCGCACCAGGCGGCGAGCAGCAGCGCGGCGACACCGGTCACCAGCGTCAGGGCATCGAACATGCCGTGACCCTATTACGGGCCGAACGTCCCGCAGTGCCCGCCCCCGGCCGCGGGCCCGGCACCGGGGCTCGGTGATCCCGTCCTTCCGATCCGGCCGGTCACGGTGCCCGCCACCGCCGGCCGCGGCACCCGAGGCGGGCTCCCCCGGCATGCGGGCGCCCCCGCCCGCCCGGCGCGGCGGGAAAGGACCCAGTGGTGCGGTTCGGTGCTTCCATGCTGCATGCTGGGCAGTTCAGCAGGCACTGACGGTTTCCGAAGGTTACGGAGCGGCGCAATGACGAGCACCTTCCCCAACGTCTCCATCAGCACGGAGCGGTTGGTTCTGCGCCCTCTCGACGAGGACGACATCACCGCGCTGGCCGAGATGATGAACGACGAACTGGTCGGTGCCTGGACGGACGTGCCGCAGCCCTTCACCGAGGAGGGCGCCCGCACCTGGATCACCGAGTACGCGCCCGCCGAACGCACCGCGGGCCGCGGCCTCGACCTCGCCGTCGCCGAGTTCCTCACCCAGCGGCTGGTGGGGATCATCCAGCTCGGCCGGACCGACTGGCATGTGCGGTCCACCGAGCTGTCGTACATCATCGCCTCCTGGGCGCGCGGTGAGGGCTACGCCTCCGAGGCGGCGCTCGCCACCGCCCAATGGCTCTTCGGGGACCAGAAGTTCGAACGGATCGAACTGCGCACCGCCGCCGACAACACCGCCTCCCAGCAGGTGGCCCAGAAGATCGGCTGCATCAGCGAGGGCGTCCTGCGCAACGCCTGCATAGCGCACGTCCGGACCGAGGACGGCACCTGGACCGACGTACGCACCGACTTCATCGTCTGGAGCCTGCTGCCGGAGGACCTCGAAGGCGTCGGCGAGGAACTCGCCGACACCGGTGGTTTCGCGTCGTTCCCGAACTGGAACTGACAGCGGGGACCGCACCCGCGGGGCGAGCCCGCGACGGGTGAACCCCGGCCGGACCAGGTACCCTCACGGAGCCCGCCGTGCGGGCTGGCCCCTGACGACCTGCGCGAACTCCTGGAGACTGACGACGATGGCCGACCGGGTGACGGTGATCGGCTGGGACGGCTCGCCGCTGACCGCCGCGGCGCGCTCGGCCCTCGGGGCCGCCACGCTCGTCGCCGGAGCGGCCCACCACCTCGCGCTCCCGGAGGTGCCGGCGACGGCCGAGCGCATCCGCCTCGGCAGTGTCGCCCTCGCCGCCCGCCGCATCGCCGCCCACCGGGGCACGGCCGTCGTCCTCGCCGACGGCGACCCGGGCTTCTTCGGCGTCGTCCGGACCCTGCGCGCTCCGGAGTTCGGCCTGGAGGTGGAAGTCGTGCCGGCGGTCTCCTCGGTGGCCGCCGCCTTCGCACGCGCCGGGATGCCCTGGGATGACGCACACGTGGTGGTGGCACACCGCCGCACGCTGCGACGCGCGGTGAATGTATGCCGCGCCCACACCAAGGTGGCCGTTCTCACCTCCCCGGGTGCCGGACCCGCCGAGCTCGGCCTGCTCCTCGAGGGGGTTCACCGCACCTTCGTCATCTGCGAGGAGCTCGGCACCGACCGCGAACAGGTGACCGTCGTCACCTCCGACAAGGCCGCCGACCACACCTGGCGCGACCCCAACGTCGTCATCGTCATCGGCGGACCCGCGACCGCGGCCGACGGCGGCGGCTGGATCGCCGGCCGTGACCCGGGCGCGGGACCGCGCGGCTGGGCGCTGCCCGCCGGTGCGTACGGCGGCGGGCTGGGCGAGGGCGAGACGGATCTGCTGCGCACCGCCCAACTCGCCCGCCTGGGGCCGAGGGTGGGTGATCTGGTGTGGGACATCGGGGCCGGCGGGGGCGCGTTCGCCGTGGACGCCGCGCGCTGCGGGGCCGCCGTCATCGCTGTGGACCGCGACCCCGACGCCTGCGGCCGCACGACGGCCACCGCCCGCCGCTTCGGCGTCCAGTTGCAGGTCGTGCACGGCACCGCCCCGCACATCCTGGAGAACCTCCCCGAACCGGACGTCGTACGCGTCGGGGGCGGGGGAGTGGCGGTCGTCTCGGCCGTCGCCGACCGGCGCCCCCAGCGCATCGTCGCGCACGCCGCGACCCGCGACTCGGCCGAGCTCGTCGGCAGGGATCTGACCGAGCACGGCTACGACGTCGAGTGCGCGCTGCTGCAGTCGGTGGAGCTCGACACGCGGGCCTGGACGGAGAAGGAACGGAGCGTCGCGTTCCTGCTCAGCGGCCGATTGCCCGAACGCTCCCTGTGATCCGGTTGTCCTACCGGCGCGGTAGGCTGGCCGATCGTTGTACCGCACTTGGGTGATCCGGGCCTTCGTCAGTCAATGTCCGGAAAGCGTGCCCCTTTTGGGGCAGGTGTGGTACGGCAGAACCGGAGGGCGCGCAACGTGGCGCAGTCCACAGCGGGCCGTCGCGGATCATGCTGTCGCGACGGGAGAACGACCGCGACAATGCCATGGAATGGTTTTGTCGCCATTGACGGCGGGTCGTTCGTGCCGCTGGGCACGCACGCTCGTTCTTCATTGCGGGCGGTCGGCGCGCGCCGTTCCGGGCGAGCCGGCCGTGGAAGCACTAACCGATGGGCGAGGGATACGCATGACCGACACCGGCCAGGTCCCGGGCGAGGGACTGCCGGAGAACGCAGGCATGGTGGAGCAGCCGGGCGTCCTCGCGCCGGGCGCGTACACCTACCTCGACCACTCCGGCACCGCCCCCGCCGAGGACGACGACCTGCTCCTGATGCCCGGCCAGCAGGGCGCGTGGGGCAACGAGCCGCAGCCCGCTCCGGCTCCCGCGCCGTTCGCCCACGAGCCGGGCCCGCACGAGACGGCCGGCCGGGACAGCGGCTCGCTCGACGTCGCGGCGGTCCGCACGCCCCCCGCGGGGACGCCCGTGCCGCAGCCGACGCCGCACCGCCCGCTGCACCTCGGCCCGCCCACCCCGGACCCCTCGTCGACCCTGGTGCGTTCGCTCTCCGACCGCGGTCCTGCGGATGCCCCGCTGCGCCCTTCGGGGCCGCCGACGACCGGCCCCGAGTACCTGGACGTGGCACACCTCGTGGAGAACTCCCCGCAGGGAGCGGTGCCGTGGGGCGCTCCGCCGCAGGGGCAGACGATCCTGCCGGAGAACGCCGTGGCGGACGCGGTGGCCCCGATGCCGGCGCCCGACCCGGTGACCGCGCCGGAGCCGCTCCCGGCCGCCCCCGAGCCCTTCCCCATGGCCCCGGAGGGCTCCGGAGCACTGCAGGAGCCCGCCCCCCGGACCGCCGCCGAGCAGCCGCAGGCCCCAGGCCTGCCGCAGGACGGCCACGGTGTGCCCGCAGCCGTGCAGCAGGTTCCGGACGCCGTGCACGCCGCCCCGGCGCCCGAGGCGGTGACCGACGCGTCCGGGAGCGTGCCGGCCGCCGGTGCCGCACCCGTTCCGGACGGTTCACCGGCCCCCGCCCCGCAGCACCCCGAGGCCGCGCCGGTGGAGCCGGCCGTCTCCCCCGCGCCGCACGAGCCGGGGGCCGTCCAGGCACCGGACGCCCAGGCCGCGGACGCCGCGGACGCGGACGCCGCGTCCGCGCCGAACGCTCCGCGGCCGGAGGACGCCGCCGCCGCGCAGGCCGGCGTGCCCGCCGACGCAGGCGTACCCCCGCAGGAGACCGAGGCCGAGGCCGTCGAGCCCGCGCCCGCCGGACCCACGGTGCCGTCCGTCCCGTCTCCCGAGGCCCAGGCGCCGGCCCGGGGCGAGCCGGGCCAGGACCCCGCCCAGCCCGTCGTCCTCGTGCCGGACCAGCAGGTCCACGACCCCGCCGAGGACCCGGTCCAGGCGCCCGCCCCGGCACCGGAACCGCAGGCGCTCGCAGCCCCGCTCCCCGACGCCGCGGCCGTGTCCGCCGTGTCCGCCGAGCCCGCGCAGGAGGGCCCCGCCCCGCAGGAGCAGCCCGTGGTCGCCGAGCACGGCACGGCCGCCGGGGCCGCGGTGCCCCAGGCGTCCGCCGAAGGGGCCCACGGCGAGCAGCCCGCGACCGGTGAGCCGGCCGGCGGCCCCCTCGAGCCGCAGCCGGACCAGTCGCTGGGCCGGTTCGTGCCCGTCGACGGCACGGTGCCGACCACCCCGCACCTGGCCCCCACCCCGCCGCACGCCCTGCGGGTGCCGCCCCTGCCCCCGCACGAGCAGCCCGTAGCGGCGGAGCCCGCCCCGACCGCGGCCGGGGAGGACGGGCCGGCGACCGCCGCACCGGCGGCGGAACCCGTCGTCACCGTGCCCGCCCCCCGCGAGGGCGAGGCCCCCGCTCCGCAGCCGCCGGCCGCCGCCCCGCAGCCCGTGGCCGCGCAGCAGGCGGAGGACCTGGACACCCGGGCCGCCGACCAGGAAGAGAGCACCGCCGCAGTGGAAGACGTACGACAGTCCACCGGCCCGGCGGCGCCCGGATACGACGACGCCGAGCGCGAGACCGTGCTGCGCGTGATGCGCGAGCGCCGGGACATCCGCAACGGCTTCCGCAGCGACCCGATCCCGCACGACGTGCTGCTGCGCGTGCTGGAGGCCGCCCACACGGCACCTTCCGTGGGTCACTCCCAGCCGTGGGACTTCGTCGTGATCCGCTCCGCCGAGACGCGCCGCACGATGCACGAGCTGGCGCAGCGCCAGCGCGAGGCGTACGCCAAGTCGCTGCCCAAGGGCCGGGCCAAGCAGTTCAAGGAACTGAAGATCGAGGCCATCCTCGACACCCCGGTGAACATCGTGGTCACCGCCGACCCGACGCGGGGCGGCCGCCACACCCTGGGCCGGCACACCCAGCCCCAGATGGCCCCCTATTCCTCCGCGCTCGCCGTCGAGAACCTGTGGCTCGCGGCCCGCGCGGAGGGCCTCGGCGTGGGCTGGGTCAGCTTCTTCGACGAGCGCGAAATGGTCCGCGCCCTCGAACTGCCCGAGCACCTGGAGGTCGTCGCCTACCTCTGCGTGGGCTACGTCGACGAGTTCCCGGAGGAGCCGGAGCTGATGCAGGCGGGCTGGTCCAAGCGCCGTCCGCTGTCCTGGGTCGTGCACGAGGAGACGTACGGCCGCCGGGCGCTGCCCGGCGAGGAGCCGCACGACCTGCTCGCCGAGACCGTGGCGGGCATCCGCCCGCTGGACGCCAAGGCCCTCGGCGAGGCGTGGGAGCGCCAGAAGCGCATGACCAAGCCCGCGGGCGCGCTCGGCATGCTGGAGATCATCTCCGCGCAGCTGTCGGGCCTGTCCCGGCAGTGCCCGCCGCCGGTTCCCGAGCCCGCAGCCGTCGCGATCTTCGCCGGCGACCACGGGGTGCACGCCCAGGGCGTCACCCCCTGGCCCCAGGAGGTGACCGCCCAGATGGTCGCCAACTTCCTCGGCGGCGGCGCGGTCTGCAACGCCTTCGCGGGCCAGGTGGGCGCCGAGGTCTGCGTGGTCGACGTGGGCGTGGCCGCCGACCTGCCCGCGACCCCGGGCCTGCTGCCGCGCAAGATCCGCGCGGGCACGGCCGACATGACGACCGGCCCCGCGCTCACCCGCGAAGAGGTCGTGCAGGCCGTCGAGGTCGGCATCGAGACGGCCCGCGACCTGGTGGCGGCGGGCAACAAGGCCCTGCTCACCGGCGAGATGGGCATCGCGAACACGACGGCCTCGGCCGCCCTGATCGCGGTCTTCACCGACACCGACCCGTCCGAGGTGACCGGCCGCGGCACGGGCATCAACGACGAGACGCTGGCGCGCAAGACGGAGGTCGTCCGGCGCGCCATCGAACTCCACCGGCCGGATCCGGCCGACCCCATCGGCGTCCTGGCGGCCTTCGGCGGCCTGGAGCACGCGGCCATGGTGGGGCTGCTGCTCGGTGGCGCGTCGCTGCGTACCCCGGTGATCCTCGACGGCGTCAGCGCGGGCGCCGCCGCCCTCGTGGCCCGGGCGATCGCCCCCGAGGTCCTCGCGGCGTGCATCGCCGGCCACCGCAGCGCGGAGCCGGGCCATGTGGCCGCCCTCAACAAGCTGGGCCTGCGCCCGCTCGTCGACCTGGACCTGCGCCTCGGCGAGGGCACGGGCGCGCTCCTCGCGCTGCCGCTCGTGCAGAGCGCGGCGCGGGCGATGCACGAGGTGGCGACGTTCGACTCGGCGGGCGTCACCGAGAAGTAGGGGCGCGGGTCCGGGGCCGCACGCCCCGGGCCCCCGCGCACCGGACGGGCCGGGGCGGCGGGCGGTGTCGTGGCGCCGCGCGCCTCCGCACCCCCGGCCGTGCGCCGGTACCCACCACCGCGATCAGCCACCCGGCGCATAAAATTCCCACGTCAGGGCCGCTCCAAAGCCGTAGAGGCCCCCGTTTCGCACCGCCTGGACGAGGAGCCGCACCGCCATGGCCGAACACCCCCCTTACCCCGTAGGGCTGCGCCTGACCGGCCGTCGCGTGGTCGTGCTCGGCGGCGGCCAGGTCGCCCAGCGCCGGCTTCCCGCGCTGATCGCGGCCGGCGCGGACGTCCTGCTCGTGTCCCCCGAGGCCACCCCCTCGGTGGAGGCCATGGCCGACTCCGGCGAGATCGGCTGGGCGAGGCGCCCGTACCGGCCCGGGGATCTGGAGGGCGCCTGGTACGCCCTGATCGCCACCAGCGACCGCGAGGCGAACACGCGCGCCTCGGCGGAGGCCGAGACGCACCGGGTGTGGTGCGTGCGCGCCGACGACGCCGACGCGGCGACCGCCTGGACCCCCGCGACCGGGCACAGCGAAGGCGTCACGGTGGCCGTCCTGACCACCGCGGCCGAGGGCCGCGACCCCCGGCACACCGCGGCCGTCCGCGACGCCGTGGTCGAGGGCCTGCGCGACGGCACCCTGGTCGCCCCGCACCACCGCACCCGTACGGCCGGCGTCGCGCTGGTGGGCGGCGGACCCGGCGACCCGGATCTGATCACCGTCCGCGGCCGGCGCCTGCTCGCCGAGGCCGACGTGGTCATCGCCGACCGCCTCGGCCCCCGCGACCTGCTCGCCGAACTCCCGCCGCACGTAGAGGTCATCGACGCGGCGAAGATCCCGTACGGCCGTTTCATGGCCCAGGAGGCCATCAACAACGCGCTGATCGAGCACGCCAAGCAGGGAAAGTCGGTCGTACGTCTCAAGGGCGGCGACCCCTTCGTCTTCGGCCGTGGCATGGAGGAGGTCCAGGCGCTCGCCGAGGCGGGCATCCCGTGCACGGTGGTCCCGGGCATCTCCAGCTCCATCTCGGTGCCGGGCGCGGCCGGCATCCCCGTCACCCACCGCGGCGTCGCCCATGAGTTCACGGTCGTCAGCGGGCATGTCGCCCCCGACGACGAGCGCTCGCTGGTCGACTGGGCGGCGCTGGCCAGGCTGACCGGAACGCTGGTGATCCTCATGGGCGTCGACAAGATCGGGAAGATCGCCGACACGCTCGTCGCCCACGGCAAGGCGCCCGGCACCCCCGTGGCCCTGGTCCAGGAGGGCACGACGGCCGCCCAGCGCCGCGTCGACGCCACCCTGGCGACGGTCGCCGAGACCGTGCGCACCGAGGACGTGCGGCCCCCGGCGGTCATCGTCATCGGCGACGTGGTGGAGGCAGGGCCACGACCCGGGGAGTAACCCGGGGTAACACGTCCAGTTCCAGCCGTTGGCACCGTTCCCAGGACAAGGCAGTATCACCCTGTGGCTGATCTCATCACCGTTGCGGACGCCGACGACCCGCGCCTGCGCGACTACACGGGCCTGACCGACGTGGAGCTGCGCCGCAAGCGCGAGCCGGCCGAGGGACTGTTCATCGCCGAGGGCGAGAAGGTCATCAGACGGGCCAAGGCCGCGGGGTACGAGATGCGCTCCATGCTGCTGTCGGCCAAGTGGATCGACGTCATGCGCGACGTCATCGACGAACTCCCGGCCCCGGTCTACGCGGTCAGCCCGGAGCTCGCGGAAAAGGTCACCGGCTACCACGTGCACCGTGGCGCGCTCGCCTCCATGCAGCGCAAGCCGCTGCCGACGGCGGACGAACTCCTGGCGACCGCCCGCCGCGTCGTGATCATGGAATCCGTGAACGACCACACCAACATCGGCGCGATCTTCCGCTCCGCCGCGGCCCTCGGCATGGACGCGGTCCTGCTGTCCCCCGACTGCGCCGACCCGCTCTACCGCCGCAGTGTGAAGGTCTCCATGGGCGCGGTGTTCGCGGTGCCCTACGCCCGCCTCGACACCTGGCCCAAGGGCCTGGAGGCGGTCCGCGAGGCGGGCTTCACGCTGCTCGCGCTCACCCCCGACGAAAAGGCCAGAACGCTCGACGAGGCGGCACCGCACAGGATGAACCGCGTCGCGCTGATGCTCGGCGCGGAGGGCGACGGCCTGTCCACGCAGGCGCTGGTCGCGGCGGACGAATGGGTCCGCATCCCCATGGCCCACGGCGTCGACTCCCTCAACGTGGGCGCGGCCGCCGCCGTCGCCTTCTACGCGGTGGCCACCGGCCGCCCCCGGTTGTGAGGGCCCCGCGGACCGGCGGGCGCCGTTCAGGCGTCCCGGCCCGGACCGCTTCCGTGGCGGCCGGCCGTCGGATCGCCGTGCGGGGGAGCGTACGACCGCTCCTGCCGCGGGTCCTTGCGCACGCCCCCGTCGTCCAGTCCGCGCGCCGGCCCCTGGCAGCCCTGGGCCGCCGCGATGCCCAGCGCAGCCAGCAGGGTCACCACGACGAACACGAAGAGCCGCTGGCGCAGCAGTCGCGGGTTGGCCGGGCGCAGCCCGGTCCCGGTGTTCCGCGGAGCCGGCCGTCCGGTCCCGCTGCGCGGCGCGGGCCGTCCTCCGGTGCGGGTGCTGCCCGTGGCACGGGGTGTGGCACCGGAGCGGGTGGTGCCGCGTTGCGTGGCGGCCGGACGGATGCCCGGCCGCCGGCCGCTGCCCCGGGACGGGGGAGCACCCTGACCCTGCGGGCGGCGCTCGGTGTGCTGCGCGGTGTACTGCTCCGTCGGCCGTGCCGAGGGCCGGTCGGCCCCGCCGCGCTGTGCCGGCGGTCGCACGTCCGCGATCCCCTGGGCCTCCCTGGCCGCGATCTCCTTGAGCCGCAGCGAGAGTTGGAGCGTGCTGGGGCGCTCCTCGGGGTCCTTCGCCAGACAGGCCCGCACGAGGGGCGCCAGCGCGTCCGGCACGCCGTGCAGCAGCGGCTCCTCGTGCACGACCCGGTAGAGCATCACCTCGGAACTGCCGTGCCCGAAGGGCGAGTCGCCGGTCGCCGCGTAGGCCAGCGTGGCTCCCAGCGAGAACACGTCCGTGGCCGGGGTGACGGCGGCGCCGCGCACCTGCTCGGGGGCGAGGAAGCCGGGTGACCCGACGGCCGTGCCGACGTGGGTGAGCGTCGAGGCGCCGGTCGCCCAGGCGATGCCGAAGTCGATGATCCGCGGCCCCTTCGGGGACAGCAGGATGTTGGACGGCTTCAGATCGCGGTGCACGACCCCGGCCTCGTGCACCGCCACCAGCCCCTCGGAGAGGGCGGCGCCCACGGTGGCCACGTCGGCGGCCGCGAGCGGTCCCTCCTCGGCCACCTTGTCGTGCAGGGAGGGGCCGGGCACGTACTGCGTGGCGAACCACGGGCGCTCCGCGTCGAGATCGGCGGCCACGAGCCGCGCCGTGCACCCGCCGCGAATCCGCCGCGCGGCCGAGACCTCGCGGGCGAACCGCGACCGGAACTCCTGATCCTCCGCCAGGTCCGGCCGGATCACCTTCAGCGCGACCCGCTGCCCCCGCTTGTCGGACCCGAGGTAGACGACGCCCATGCCGCCCGCGCCGAGCCGCCGGTGAATCCTGAACGAGCCGACGACACGCGGGTCCTCACGCCTCAGGCGCATCATCGCCATGTCCATCCCCGCTGCCCGGTCCGTCTGACGAGCCACAGCTTACGTTTCCACGCCCGGGTGCGCGCAGAGGCCGCGCCCTCTCCCCCGATCGATTGTCACTGCCGGGCGGGAAACTTGACAGGCGGTCAGGGCAGCTGTGGACGCAATGGCGGCACGCTGCCCGTTGTCCCAACGGCCCTGCGGTGAAGGGCGATTGGCAGGGAGGGGTGATCGGGCCGAGCCGGCCGGGGACCGGTGCGCACGCCGGGCGCCCGCGAGGTGCCGGCGAGCGCGGCCGATGTCCGGCCAGGTCCACCGCGCGGGGGGCGGGGGCCGACGTGAGCGAGGTCACCCGGCGCGCGTACCGCGCACCCCACCGTCCCCTCGGGGAAGACCCTGAGACCCAGGGCCCCATCTCCACCCAGGGGAGTACACCGCAGGTCATCGCTCATCCTCCGGGAGGCCAGGCAATCGGTACGAAGGCATGACGACCCCCACCCGCCCGGCGCCTAGATTTGAGGTCAAGCGGCGGGTGCAGCACTCGTCCCCCGAGGTCAGACACCCGCCGCTCCCAAGAACCACAGCACAGAGGTCAGGAGAGGGACCATGGCCCACACGGCACCGCGGACACTGATCCGCACGCAGGGACGCAAGGCGTACGGCGCCGCGTTCGGCACCCGCCGCCAGGGCCGCCGCCACCCGCTGGTGGCGACCGCGATGGTCCTTCCCCTGGCGGCCCTGCTCGTGTACGCCTTCGGCGGCTGGGAGGCAGTGGTCACACAGGCGTCGTCCGTGGGTGTGATGCTGGGGCGCTGAGCGGCGCCCCAGGCCCGGAAGAGCGGTCCGGGCGGGGACATCCACCCATGAAACCCCGTGGGGACGGGGGTGCGGCGGACGGCACAGACGCCCGCGCAGCTGGGGAGCTGCGCGGGCGTTGTCATGCCCGCGGCCCGGTGTGCCACCTCCGGGGGCCACGCGTCCGACGGCGGCGCCCCGCCGGCGACATGCGGCCGGCCACCGGTCCGACCGACCGCTCCCGTCCGCCCGCCGCCCGCTGTCCGCCACCGACCTGCCCGGCCGCGGCACCAGGCCCCGTCGCCGCCTGCCGGGTCCCGTCCGCGTAGGCTCCCGGCACAGGGCCGTACCCACACCGGAGGACCCGTGACCGCAGCCGTCCTACTGCCCGCGCTGCTCGCCGAGGCGCACGGCGCGGCGCACGGCGACGCCGGTGCGGCCTGCGCCTGCCCCGTGCCCGGCACCGTCCTGGCCGACCGGGACGACTCCACCGTGGTCCGTCACGGCGGCACCGTCGCCAAGGCCCACGCCCCCGGCACCGATCCCGTCGCGCTCTCCCTCCGTCTGGCCACCGCCGCGCGGCTGGCCGGCACACTGCTCGCCCCGCTCCGCCCCGCCCCGGTCGGTCTCCAGGGCCGCCTCGTGACCTTCTGGCCCCACGGCAGCCCCGTCGACCCCGACGCCCCGCAGGCCGCGCCCTGGGAGGAGGCCGCCGCCCTCCTTGCCCGGCTGCACCAGGCGCCCGCCGCCGCCGGCCTCCCGCCGATGCGCGGCCCCGCCAAGGCCGCGCGCGCGATCCGGCGTCTGCGGGCGGCCGACCCCCACCCCGACGCCGAACCCGTCCTGCGGGCCTGGAGCGCGCTGCCCGCCTGGGCCCGGGACGAGGCACCCGTGCCGCCCGGCGGCGCCCTCTGCCACGGCGACCTGCATCTCGGCCAGCTCGTCCGCCATCCCGCGGGCACCGGCCCCTGGCTCCTCATCGACGTCGACGACCTCGGGGTGGGCGACCCGGCGTGGGACCTGGCCCGCCCGGCCGCCTGGTACGCCTGCGGCCTGCTGCCGCCCGACGAGTGGACCCGCTTCCTGACCGCCTACCGGCAGGAGGGCGGCCCGGCCGTCCCGCCCGCCGGTGATCCCTGGCCCGCGCTCGACGTCCCGGCCCGCGCCCTCACCGTGCAGACCGCGGCCCTCGCCATCGCCAAGTCCGTGGCCGCGGGTCGCCCCTTGGACGAGGTGGAGCGCGCGGTCGTCGACACCTGTGTCCGAATGGTCATCATTCCGCCGGGGTTGGCGCACGGGTTCACGACGTAGGCTGCAACCGACCAGGTTCGGACCGAGTCCCTACCTGGCGAAGCCCCACCGACCGGCGAGGAGTTGAGCCGAGCATGCAGTGTCCGAAGTGTCACGCGCCGATGCACACGTACAACCGCAACGGCGTCCAGATCGAGCAGTGCAGCGGGTGCCGCGGCATCTTCCTGGACTACGGGGAGCTGGAGGCGCTGACCCGACTGGAGTCCCAGTGGGCGCAGCCCGCCCCGCCTCCGCCCGCCCCGCAGGCCTACCCGGCCGCCCCCGCCTGGGGTGCCCAGCACGGCGGCCACCAGGGGCACTACGGACACCACCGCCACAAGAGCTTCGGCCACATGCTGTTCTCCAGCTGAGCCGCACGAAGAAGCCCCCGGCCGCAGGGCCGGGGGCTTCGGTGTGTGGACGATACTGGGATTGAACCAGTGACCTCTTCCGTGTCAGGGAAGCGCTCTCCCGCTGAGCTAATCGTCCTCGGGACCACGATCGCTCCGGGGAGGCGGCCGTGGGTGTCGCGTGCGCGATACTGGGATTGAACCAGTGACCTCTTCCGTGTCAGGGAAGCGCTCTCCCGCTGAGCTAATCGCGCGAGGATCCGAGCGGACCGATGGTACGGGCCCGAGCGAACCAGTGGACGATACTGGGATTGAACCAGTGACCTCTTCCGTGTCAGGGAAGCGCTCTCCCGCTGAGCTAATCGTCCTTGGAGGTGGAGACGGGATTTGAACCCGTGTAGACGGCTTTGCAGGCCGTTGCCTCGCCTCTCGGCCACTCCACCAGGAGTGCAGGGGATCGTGGGATCCCCTGGTTCCTTCGAGCGGACGACGAGGCTCGAACTCGCGACCTCAACCTTGGCAAGGTTGCGCTCTACCAACTGAGCTACGTCCGCCTGTCGTTTCGGTACGCTCGCGCGTCCCGGCGACGTGTTGAACTCTAGCGGATTCCGGGGCCAGTACAAAAACGCGTTTGCGCAGCGTGCTGCCCTGCGCCCGGCCGAGGACGTGGTCAGGGCGCCCGGGGCACCTCGTCCGGGCCACCGGCCGGTCACCGGCCATAGACTCGGCTGCGTGCAAGACCTGCCTCCCCTCGCCCGTTTCGGCCATCGCGTCGCCACCGGTCTCCTCGATGTCACGAACGATCCCGCGGCGCTCGACTCCTCGGGCTTCTGGGCCGTGTGCGCGGACTACGAGGGGCGTCTGACCTGCGCCCGCTTCGGCGACGTACGGGAGGAGCCCGTGCCCACCCCCGTGCCGGGCCGGTGGCGGGGGCCGTCGGCCGGTGACTGGACGTCCTCGCTCGACCGCGCGGCGTACACGGCGGGCGTGCGGCGGATCCGCGAGCACATCGCGGCCGGCGAGGTCTACCAGGTCAACCTCTGTCGTGTGCTGTCCGCGCCGGTGGCGCCCGACGCCGATGTGGACGCCCTGACCGCCGTGCTGGCGCGCGGCAACCCGGCCCCGTACGCAGGAACGATTCGTCTGCCGGAGCACGGCGTCGAGACGGCCACCGCGTCCCCCGAGCTGTTCCTGCGCCGCGACGGTCGCGTCGTCGAATCCGGTCCGATCAAGGGAACGGCGACCACCGAGGCGGAGTTCCTGGAGAAGGACCACGCCGAGAACGTGATGATCGTGGACCTCGTCCGCAACGACCTCGGGCGTGTCTGCGCCACCGGCACCGTGACCGTCCCCGACCTGTGCGCCGTCGAGAAGCACCCGGGCCTGGTCCACCTCGTGTCCACGGTCCGCGGGGAACTGCGCGCGGACGCCGGCTGGCCCGAACTCCTCGCCGCCACGTTCCCGGCCGGGTCGATCACCGGTGCCCCCAAGTCGAGCTCCCTGCGGATCATCGACGCCCTGGAGACCGCGCCCCGCGGTCCCTACTGCGGCGCGGTCGGCTGGGTCGACGCGGACCGGCGGGTGGGCCAGCTGGCCGTCGGCATCCGCACCTTCTGGATCGACCGCACCGCCGGCGGCGGGGCCGTGCTGCGCTTCGGCGCCGGTGCGGGCATCACCTGGGGCTCCGACCCGGAGGGCGAATGGCGCGAGACCGAGCTGAAGGCCGCCCGGCTGCTCGCGGTAGCGTCGGGGGAGTACCAGGACACGGGACCGCGGTGACCCCCACGTACCGTGCCCGTCCGGGGCACGTCCCGTCCGGGGGCACGGCCGGCGCGGAGCCGGGCCGGGCACACGCGCCGGACGACGCTTCCGCCACCATCTTGCGAGGTAATGACCAGTGAAGCTCTGGCTCGACGGCAGACTGCAGGACCTCGAGTCCGCCCGCGTCTCCGTCCTCGACCACGGACTGACCGTCGGCGACGGCATCTTCGAGACCGTCAAGGCCACGGACGGGCGGCCGTTCGCGCTGAGCCGCCACCTCGACCGGCTCACCCGCTCGGCGCGCGGCCTGGGCCTCCCGGACCCCGACCTCGACGAGGTCCGCCGCGCCTGCGCCGCCGTGCTGGAGGCCAACCCGATGCCTCTCGGCCGGCTGCGGATCACCTACACCGGCGGTCACGGGCCGCTCGGCTCCGACCGCGGCGAGGCGGGCCCGACCCTCGTCGTCGCCCTCGGTGAGGCCGCCCGGCGCCCCGACTCCACCGCCGTGATCACCGTGCCGTGGACCCGCAACGAGCGCGGAGCGCTGGCCGGTCTCAAGACCACCTCGTACGCCGAGAACGTCGTCGCGCTCGCCCGGGCCTCCCGACAGGGCGCCTCCGAGGCGCTGTTCGCCAACACGGTCGGACAGCTCTGCGAGGGCACCGGGTCCAACGTCTTCGTCGTCCTCGACGGTGAGATCCACACCCCGCCGCTGTCCTCCGGCTGCCTCGCGGGCGTCACGCGTGCGCTCACCGTCGAGTGGACCGGCGCCAAGGAGACCGACCTCCCGCTGGACGTCCTGGAGCGGGCGGAGGAGGTGTTCCTCACCTCCACGCTGCGGGACGTCCAGGCCGTCCACCGGGTCGACGGCCGCGAACTGCCGGGCGCGCCGGGACCGGTGACCGCCAAGGCCATGCGGATCTTCGACGAGCGGGCCGGTGACGACCTGGATCCCTGACCCTCGTCCTCCCGGGCGCCGCCGGGGGACGGGCGGGCGGAATATGGGATGACGCAGGCGCACCGGCCGGGTAGAAACACCCCTGATGACCACGACCCTGCGGCCGACCGAGCCGCTTCAGCACGCGGACGACGGGACGCGTTCGCGCCGCTACCAGGTGTGCGTGAACGGCCGCCCCGTGGGAGTGCTCCGCCTCGGCACCTCTCCCGCCCTCGGCGACACGGTGGCCCGGATCCTGGACCTGCGCATCGAGGAACCCGACCGGCGGCGCGGGCGGGGCACGGTGGCCGCGCTCGCCGCGGAGGAGGTGGCGCGCGGCTGGGGCTGCCGGCAGATCGAGACGGACGTTCCCGCGGACGCGGAGGCGGCACTGCGGCTCACGCGCACGCTCGGTTACGTCCTGCGCAACCGGGGCATGGAGAAGCGGCTCGGCGGCACCCCGCCCGAGCTGCCCGCCGGCAGCCGCGCACGGCCCATGAGCGGCGCCGAGTACGACGCGTGGCTGGCCTACCAGTCGGAGCACTACGCGCGCACCTGGATCGAGCGGGGCGTACCGGAGGCCGCGGCGTACGCCAAGGCCCGGCGCGACCACGAGCTGTTCCTGCCACAGGGGTCCGGCACCGAGAACATGCTCTTCAGTATCCTGGAGCACGAGGGGACCCGCGTGGGCACCCTGTGGGTGGCGCTGCGCGAGGGGTCCGCCTTCGTCTTCGACGTCGAGGCCGACCCGGCCCACCGCGGCCGGGGGCACGGGCGCACGCTCATGCTGCTGGCGGAGGTCCAGGCGATCACCGCCGGCCGGCGTGCCCTCGGCCTCAACGTGTTCGCGGG
Organism: Streptomyces sp. NPDC007264; assembly: GCF_042869095.1. Taxonomy (NCBI): domain Bacteria; kingdom Bacillati; phylum Actinomycetota; class Actinomycetes; order Kitasatosporales; family Streptomycetaceae; genus Streptomyces; species Streptomyces sp. NPDC007264. The sequence continues at coordinate 149,372 of NZ_JBIAFD010000005.1, read as the reverse complement.
GAACACTCCGGCCGAGCGGCTGTACGAGTCCCTCGGGTACGCGACGACGCGGTACGTGCTGTACAAGCCGCTGGTGTGACCGCCGGACCCGTCGTCGGGAGGGCGCGGGGCGCAGGGCACTGGGCGCAGGGCACCGGGCCCGGGCGGTCAGGCCTCCCGCTCCGCCAGCAGCCGGTCCGCGATCGCCTCGACGCGCCCGCGCAGCCCTTCCTGGCTCCTGCCGCCGTCGAGGCGCTCACCCCCGATGACGTAGGTCGGGGTGCCGGTGACGCCGATCGCCTTACCCTCGGCCACATCGGCGTCCACGACCAGGATGTGCCGGCCGTCGATCAGCGCCGTGTCGAACTCCTCGGCATCCAGCCCCAGTTCGCCGGCCACCTCGACGAGGAACGCCTCCCCCTTGCGGTCCAGCTCCGCGACCCGCCCGAGCACGGCCTCGACGTACGCCCAGCCCTGCCCCTGCTCCAGCGCCTCCTCGGCGGCCTGCGCGGCGGCGAAGGCGTGCCGGTGCTTGTCGAGCGGGAAGTGGCGCAGCCGCAGCTCCAGCCGGTCGCCGTACCGGGCGCGCAGGGCGCGCAGGTCGTCGAGGGCGCTGCGGCAGTCGGGGCACTGGAGCTCGCACCACACGTCCAGAACGGGGGCGGCGGGCGCGGGGGAGGAGTCACTCATGGTCACCAGTCTCCCAGCATCGGCGGGGTGCCCCTGACCTGCCCCCGCGGCCGGGGCGGAGGGGCGGCCGGGGTCCGTGGCGTCGAGGGTGGAGACGGGCCCGCACCCTGAGGAGGAGCCGACCCGGAGATCTCCCTGAGGTCCGGTCCGGCCGTGGCACACCGGGTGTGGGGCGGTGCAGGATGGAAGGGACGAACCCGCCCCGCCGACCGACCACGCCTGGAGGACCGGATGATCGCCGAGACAGTCTGCTCCGCCGTCTCCGCGGCCGGCCTGGGCATCGCCGCGGTCACGGCCTATCGCAAGCGCTTCCTCGCGGCGGCCCGCATCGCCGCGTACGCGCTCCTGCCCGTCGGTCTGGTGATGACGGGGGTCGTGGGATGGCTGGCGAGCACCGCCTTCAGCCCCACCGCGTGGGCGGGCTTCGGCGTGCTCGGCGCCGCCTGGCTCCTGTTCGCGACCACGCGGGCCGTGGAGCGCCGGGGCGGCGGCACCCGCAAGGAGCGCAGGGCGGCGAAGGCCGCCCGGCGGCGGGGGGAGGCTCCCCCGGCCTCCGAGCCCGCCCTGGACGCCGGGGACCGGCGGGCGATCGGGCCCACGACCGCTCCCCGGAGGACCGACGCCGCGGACGACTTCAGCGACATCGAGGCCATCCTCAAGAAGCACGGCATATGACGGCTCGGAATGCACGGCGGTCGGACCGCGACGCCCGGTGATCACAGGGGCGCACGCCGAGATCATCTTCGTTCCACACGGAGCGGATATTGGCGAACTCCCTGACATTCCGGGCGTGTTGATCGCGTAGCGGGTCCCTGCTGCGTCATCATCGCCGCGAGATGCTGGACAGAACCCAGAGCGACACCGTTGCCCCTCCCGAGGAGCGCCGGGGTTGTCTCTTCGCGCTTTCCCAGCCACCGCTGATGATCTTCCTTGCGGTGATCGGCTGTCTGCTGCTCATGGCATCACTGCACGACCTGCTGCTGCTCTGAGCCGTATGCGGAGCCCCTGGCGTCACCCGCCGAGGGCTCCGTCAGCCCCGCCACCCGCATCGCGACGCCTCGCTCCCCGGCCGCGGTCCCCGCACCGCGGAGGGCGGCTCGTGCCCTGCCCGCCGTACCGCAGAGGGCGGCTCGCCCCTCAGCCCGCCGCTTCCTTCCGGCGTGCCCGGTAGGCGGCCACGTGGAGGCGGTTGCCGCAGGTGCGGCTGTCGCAGTAGCGGCGGGAGCGGTTGCGGGACAGGTCCACGAAGGCGCGACGGCAGTCGGGTGCCTCGCAGCGGCGCAGCCGCTCCTGCTCCCCGGCCACCACGAAGAACGCCAGCGCCATCCCGCAGTCCGCGGCGATGTGATCGGCGACGGAGGCCCCCGGTGCGAAGTAGTGCACGTGCCAGTCGTAGCCGTCGTGGTCGGTCAGCCGGGGGGTCGTCCCCGCCGCCGCCACCAGTTCGTTGATCAGCCCGGCCGCGGTCCGGGCGTCCGCCGCGGCGAAGACCGCGGAGAACCGCCCGCGGATCTTGCGCACCGCCGAGAGGTCGAACTCCGACAGGGCCCTGACGTCGCTGAGCTCATGGCTGCGCGCGAAGGCGTGCAGGGCGGCGACGTCCGGGAGGGCGTCCGGCTCGTCGCCCTCCGGGGCGGTGTTCACCAGATCCACCACGAGGTCGAGCGCGCACCGGGTGTCGTGGGTGATCAGCACGTGTCGCTCCCTGGCCTGAAGGTCGGGCGGGCGCCCGCCGATGCTGGCCGAGCCTAGCGGCTCACCGCCGCCGGGGGGCCGCCGCAGGCCGAGACGGCGATGCCTGGTGACGACGGCGACGGTTTCCGGTCATCGTCGTCGCCCGTTTCCGTCACGTCGTGCACCGGGGTTCTCACTCTCCGTGCATGTCCGGGCGCCGCCTCCGCGTGGGCTCGCGGTGACGGCGCCCGGTGTGCCGTATGCGGTTGTCCTGGCCCGAGCCGTCTCCCCGAGTGGACGGCGCCGGGCGGCTTGCTGTCTCGCGCTAGCTCTCGGCCAGAATGTGGGAGAGTTCCGTGTCGAGATCGAAATGACGGTGCTCCGTGCCGGGGGGCACGGCCGCGTCCGTCCGCTTCAGGAAGGACTCGAGGGCCCGCGCCGGGGCCTCGAGCAGGGCCTCGCCCTCCGGGGAGCTGAGGGCGATGCAGACGACGCCCTGGCCGTGACTGCGGGACGGCCAGACGCGGACGTCACCGGTCCCTGTGGGCCGGTGCAGACCCTCCGCGAGGAGGTCGCGGGCGAACACCCATTCGACCGTTTCCTCGGCTCCGGTATGGAAGGTGGCGTGCACGGCATAGGGATCGGCCGTGTCATACCGCAGTCCCGCGGGTACAGGCAGTGAGGACTCGCTCGACACAACGAGGCGCAGGTGCAGCTCGCAGCTGACCGTGGTGTTCATAAGCGCCAAGGCCTTTCGCTCAGTGTGCGCTCGGGGATTCGCACGTCGGCGAAATCGACATGCCACCTACAGTGCCGTTGTAAACCCCTCTGAGGGTTTTGCCTGGCTTTAGGTAGCTCTTCCGGCCGAGATACGGTTCGGGCGGTACGACCGTTCCGGTGACCGGTTTCTCTCCGGTAGGTTGGAGGTTATGAATACGGGGAGTGACGAGCGGGGTGAGGTCGTCATGACCCCGCGGGAGGCGAAGGGTGAGCGAGCGCTCGGTTCTCGGGCGCCGGCATTCGTCAAGGCGCGGCGGGCGCTGCATCTGAGCTGGCAGGCGGGCGTCTTCGTCGTCGGCCTCGCGGTGGTCGCCGGCGGCGTGGTGATGCTGCCGCTGCCCGGCCCGGGCTGGCTGGTGATCTTCGCCGGCATGGCGATCTGGGCGACCGAGTTCGTCTGGGCCCAGCTCGTGCTCCGATGGACGAAGCGCAAGGTCACGGAGGCGGCCCAGCGTGCGCTCGACCCCAAGGTGCGCCGCCGCAACCTCGTCCTGACGGCGATCGGCTTGTCGATCACGGCCGTCCTCGTCTGCGTCTACATCTGGAAGTTCGGCCTCGCGATGCCGTGGAACATCACGGACCAGTGATCCGCTCCACGGTCGGAGGCACCCGCTGACATGGGGTAACCTTCTTCCTGCGCCCGGGCGATTAGCTCAGCGGGAGAGCGCTTCGTTCACACCGAAGAGGTCACTGGTTCGATCCCAGTATCGCCCACAGCACCGAGGGCGGCGCGTGCTCGCGAAGGAAGCGGGCCGCGCCGCCCTCGTCGTACGTCCCGCCGCATGCCCGGCAGAGGCCCCGCGGGCCGCACACGACGCGCAGGCCGCGTCGGCCGCCGGGGGCGATCACCGCCGTCGAGACCGGGCCGCCGTCCACGGACGGACCGGCCACCCCGGGGGTCCGCGACACCGCCTCCCGCAACGGATTTGCGGATTCCCTCGCGTGGTGGGAAACGTGCCGGACCCCTTGGCAGGCGGAAATCCGCCGGACGTATTCCAGAACACCGTCCCAATTCTCCGGACGTACGGCGGGAGAAGTGGGCCGCGAGCCCCGAGTGGCAGTGAGTGGCAGATCGAAGGGGAATGGGACCCGCGGGCGGCGCAGTTCGCGAGCGGGGACCCTGCGCCGCCGGGAGAGAGCCGGTGAACAGCCGGCAGGCGGGGCCCGGTGACCGGCCCTCAGCGCATCCGTCCCAGCGCCTCCCGCATCCGCCGGGCGTCCCGGATCCGCTGTTCGTACGTGGCGCCGATCGCGAGGAGCAGCAGCCCGGCCAGCGCGGGCGGCACCCAGCGGGGCAGAAGGCCCGCCAACTGCACGAGATACGGCGCGAGTTCATGCAGCGTGTCCAGCACCAGCACACTGCCACCGAGGATCAGCGGCGCCTGGAGGCGGTGATGGGCACCCAGCAGCGTCAGGGCGAGCGCGGCCACGCCGAGCAGCAGCGGGCGCGGCCAGTCCGCGTCGCCCCAGGCCGTCAGCAGACTGGGCACGAGGGTCACCGAGAGCCCCGGTCCGTACACCGCCCACGACGAGGCCGACGGGTCCCGCCGTCGCCGGACGAACCCCACGACCAGCGCCGGCACGGTCACCGGCAGGGTGTACGCCTCCGGGGCGTCCACCGACCAGGACGCCAACCGCACCCACGTGGCCAGCACGAACAGCACGGCGGCCAGGTACCCGGCCCGACGGCGGTCCGCGCGCAGGGCGGTGCCCGCGGCGATCACCCCGCACAGCCCCAGCACCAGCGCCAGCATCGGTCCGTCCGTGACGGCCAGCCCCACGGCCACCAGCCCGGCGGCCGCGGCCGCGCCCTCGACCGGGACCGCGGCCCGGGCCACCCGCGCCGCGAGCACCGCCGCGACGGCAGGGACGACCAGGACCAGCAGCGCGATGCGCGGGGCCGGCAGTCCGGCCGCGGCACCCACGGCACAGGCCAGGCCCGTCGCCCCGGCCAGCGACGCGCTTGCGCCGACAGCGGTCGACCGCGGGCGCACGGCGGCCAGGGCGAAGAGCGCGGTCAGCGAGGCGAGCACCGCCAAGGTGGCGTCCCGGGAGGCGAGGGAGAGCAGGGTGAGACCGGCCGCGGTGAGGAGGGACACCACGAGGGCGGTGGCGGACACCGCCGCCGGACGCGCGTACGCCGCCCCGGCCAGGGCCGCCGCCACCGTCAGCCCCTGCACCGACAGCCCCGCCGCGTACGGCAGTTCCAGCGTCGCCGGAAGGACGAGCGCGCCCGCCCATGCCAGGCCCACGGCACCGGCGGCGGCCGGCGCGCGCCAGTCGGCGGCGGCGCGGGCGACGCCGGCCGCCACCACCGCGACGATCCCGAGCACCACCACCGCGGTGGCCTTGTCCGGTGGCCAGGGCGCCCCCACCGTCACCGCGGCGCGCAGGTCCCGCGGCGCCCCGGACCACACCCGTGCCGTCCAGCCGAGCGGCCCCAGCAGCGCGGCGACGACCATGGGCAGCGCCCACACCACCGCCCCTGCCTGCACGGCCCCCGAAGCCCGGGCGAAGCCGCGGCGCACGGGCCCGGGCACCGGGCGGCGCACGGCCGCGAGCAGCGCCACACCGCACACCAAGTAGCCGGGCACCGTCCACACCGCGGGCAGCGAGGCGCGCAGGACACCCCCGGGCGCCGCCACCAGGAGCAGCCCGCCGCCCACCGCGGCACCGGCGCCCAGGGCCCGCCCGGAGGTCCGCCACGCGACGCCCAGCGCGATCGCCGCCGCGAGCAGCAGCAGCGCCGCCGCACGAGCGGCGGCGCCCGGGCCGGCGGCCCGGAAGGAGAGCCCGCCGGCCACCAGCACGCCCAGGCCACCCATGCCGCACGCGCCGACGGCGGCGGTGATGCGTACCGGGCGCCGCGGCGTGCGGAGCGCGAGCACGGTGCCGGCCGCGGCGGTCGACAGCAGCGCGGCGGTGATCGTGTACTCGTCCCCGCCGACCGCGACCGCCCCCAGCGGAAGGGGGAGTTGGGCGGCGGCGACGGCGGCCGGGTGGGGCAGGCGCAGGGAGCCGAGGCGCCTGCCGTATCCCCACCACGCTCCGGCCAGGACCACCGCCGCCGTGGCCGTGTAGCCAGGGCCGTCGGCCCTCGGCAGCGCGACCTCGTGCAGGGCGTAGGCGTCGAGCACCGTCAGGGCCAGGCCGAGGCCCGCCACCGCCTCCGCGGTCGAGCGGAGCCCCCGCGCCAGCAGGAGGACGGGCGCGCCCAGGGCCGCCGCGGTCACCGCGCCCAGCACCAGCGACCGCCCGACGATCCCGAGCTGTCCCCAGCTGACCAGCGTGAACACGACCGCGGCGATGGTCAGCAGGGTGCCGCCGAGGACGAGCAGCACGTTCTGGACCCGGGGCGCGGTGGTCTCGTGCCGCTTGCCGGCCGCGGGGACGGCCGCGGGGACGGCCGCGGGGACGGCCGCGGGGACGGCCGCGGGGACGGCCGCAGGGACGGCCGGCGTGGCGGGCGGTGCGGCGAGCGGTGCCGCGGGCGGCGTGGCGGGCAGCGCTGCGGGCGGCGTGGCGGCCGGCCGGGGCGGGCCGGTCAGCAGGGCCCGCCGGGCCAGCAACTGGGCCCGGCGGGCGTCCAGTTGCCGAAGCTCGACGTCGATGAGCCGCAGCTCCTCGGCGGGGGGTGGTATGGCGGTCATGTCCTGAAGTGTGGCACCTGCGCTGTGGCAGCCCATGAGTACGGGTACTCAGGCCCGTACCGGGATGCCGAGCGGCGGGGCCCGGCGCGGGCAGACTTCGCCCATGGACTGGAACCGGTACCACTTCCGCAGCCTGTGGGTCCTGCCCGCGCCGCCCGGCGAGGTGTACGCCGCGCTGGAGCGGGTGGAGGACTATCCCCGCTGGTGGCCGCAGGTGCGCGAGGTGCACCGGATCGACGGCGCGACGGGCACCGTCCGCGTCCGCTCGTTCCTGCCCTACGACCTGGCCCTCACCGTCCGCCAGGCGCGGCGGGACCCGGCGGCCGGGGTGCTGGAGGTCTCGACGAGCGGCGACATCGGCGGCTGGGCCCGCTGGACGGTCGGTGCGGCCGGTGCGGGCAGTCTCGCCCGCTACGAGCAGGTGGCCGAGGTGCACAAGCCGCTGCTGCGTCGGCTCGCCGTGCCGGGACGGCCGGCCTTCCGCGCCAACCACCGGCTGATGATGCGGGCGGGACGGCGCGGACTCCTGGCACATCTGGAAGCGGTTTGAAGGAGACCCGCCGGGACCTGTATTGTTCAGTGCGTTCCCGGGCGATTAGCTCAGTGGGAGAGCGCTTCGTTCACACCGAAGAGGCCACTGGTTCGAACCCAGTATCGCCCACCCGGAGAAGACCGGTCCGTCGTCGACGGGCCGGTTTTCGCATGCCGGGGGTGGACTCCGGTGCCGCCCCGGATCAGGCCGCCGCCGGCAGTTCGGGACGCAGCGGCCACGCCGGATCCACCGGCTCCTCGGTCCCCGTGCGCGCGAACCACGCCTGCAGCCCGCGCGCCTGCGCCGCGTGCCACACGGCCTGCAGCGTGTGCAGTTGCGTCGGCGTCAGCCGTTCCAGACGAGGTGCGAAACGGCGCCCCAGTGCCCGTACGACCTCCATCGCGGCCAGGGCGTCCGCCGCCGCGTCGTGCGCGTCCGCCAGCACGACCCCGTAGTGCCCGCACAGGTCGGTGAGCGTGCGCCGGCCCTTGCGGTAGCGGTCCAGATGTTTGTCCAGGACCCGCGGGTCGAGCACGCACAGCGGTGCCGAGGCGAACCAGCGGTCCAGCGAGGACGCCCGGTGCCGGCGCAACTCCCGGTCCAGCAGCGTGAGATCGAACGGCGCGTTCATCACCACCAGCGGCCGGCCCCGCGCGGCCTGCGCCCCCAGTTCCCTGGCTATCTCCTCCATCACCGGCGACGGCCAGCGGCCGTTGCGCTGCAGATGCTCCTCCGTCAGCCCGTGCACCGCCGTCGCCTCCGCGGACACCGGCACCCCGGGGTTCACCAGCCAGCGGCTCACCCGCGGCCGGGCGCCCGGCGCGTCCTGGACGACGACGGCGGCCGACACGATCCGGTCGGTCTCGACGTCCACGCCCGTGGTCTCCGTGTCGAATGCGGCCAGGGGGCCCTCGTACCAGCACGTCATGCGCACCCAACTCCTCGTTCACCTTCAGCAGTTGACAACCGCCTTCTGCCCTGTTTGGTGATACCCGGGCTGTTTGCGCCGTACGCCGGAAGGACACAACACGAGTACGGGTCTTTGCAGTTCAGCGACCCGCGGCGGCGATCCACCTGAATGGGAAGGCTGTTGGCCATGGCGATTGCGCAGCCCGAGCGGGGCGGGCTGCTGCCCGAACGGACGGCACCCCATCGCGGCACACTCGCCACCACCGCCTGCATGGAGACACTGCAGGTGGGCTATCTGCACGCGGTCGCCGCCGCGGCCGGCTGCTCGCTGTCCCAGCCCTTCCCGGACAACGGCATCGACTGGCACGTCAGCCACAGCGCCCCCGGCCACACGGTCGACGACGAGGTCACGATCAAGGTGCAGCTCAAGTGCACCTACCAGATCCCGCCGAACCCCCCGGGCCGCTTCTTCTCCTTCACCCTCGACAACGAGCATCTGGCGAAGCTCGCCCGCACCCCCGTCTCGGTGCACAAGATCCTCGTCGTGATGATCGTCCCGCGGTCGCAGGACCAATGGCTGCGGGCCGGCCACGACCGCCTCGACCTGCGGCACTGCTGCTACTGGAGCAACCTCGCCGGACACCCGATCACGGGGCGGCGCCGCACCACCGTACGCATTCCGACCTCGCGCATCTTCGACGACCGCGCGCTGTGCGAGATCATGACCCGGGTCGGAGCGGGAGGCAGACCGTGACGCACCGTCCCGTCGACGAACCGTCCGGCACCGTCCGGCCGCACCCGGCCGAACCGCCGTGGAGCCGGCCGCCCACCGCGGACCAGGTCGACCCGGCCGTGCTCGGCGCCCTGCTGCACCGCCACGGCTGGCAGCGCCGCGGCGGCGCCCCCGGGCGCTACGGCCGCTGGACCCCGCCGGGCCCCGGCGGCGGGGGGACGAGCCTGCTGGTGCCGGAGAGCCGGTCCTTCCCCGACAGCGACGACCTGCTCGGTGAGGCCCTCGTCGCCCTGTACCGCAGCGGCTCGCCCTCCGCCCGCGACGTGCTGGTCGGGCTCGCCGTGCCCAGCGACGAGATCCGCTGGTGGCGGGACGTGCCCACGTCGGTCATGGGCACGGCGCCCTGGGACGTCGAGGACCAGCTGCGCGCCGCGGCCCGCCGGATGCTGCTCGCGGGCGCGCTCGCGGCACGGGCCCGTGCCGGCTACTACGGCGCCCGGCACCGCGGGCCCGCCGCCGCGACGCTGGAGAACGTCCTGGTCGGCGCCGCGCCCGGCGGCCGCCGGCTGACCGCCTTCGTGCCCGTCCCCACGGGCCGGCCGCTCGCCGTGCGCCTGCACCAGGCGCTGTTCGCGGCCCGGGAGGCGGTCGACCACCGGCGGGCCACCGGGGGCATGGACGCCTTCGACGCGGCCGTCGCGGCGGGCGTGAGCCATGAGCTGACCGAGGCGCTCGTGGCTCTGGTACGGGGGTCCGAAGGCGCCCGGATCGCCGTGGAGTGGGCGCCTGCCGCCGGCGTCCCCGAGGACTGCGCGACCCCCGCGGAGCCGGTCGAGTTCTCGCCCGGCGACCTGCCCGCGCTGCGCGAGGCCGCCGCCCGCTATCTGCGCGAGGAGCCGTCCGTGCCGGTGCGGATCACCGGGGCCGTGGTCCGGCTGCGCAGGACGGGGCCCCGCGGAGCGGGCGACGTGCGGCTGCGGGTCGTCGCGGGGGCCGAGGTCTCCCATGTGCGGATGACGCTCGACGAGGACGCCTACCGGATCGCGGGCCACGCCCATCTCGTGGGGCTGCCGCTGCGGGTGCACGGGCGGCTGGAGAGCCGGGGCGGCTTCCGGCGGCTCGTGGATCCCTCCGGGGTGGCGCCGGTGCAGGTCGACGACGCCGAGCGGGACCGGCTGATGAAGTCGCTCCAGGACGACCTGGGCTTCTTCGAGGAGGCGTGCGGCGGCGAGTGACGTCGCCGTTTCGCGGGGGGCGGCCCCCGGTCGGTACGATCCCAGTCATGCGCGCGCTCCAGGTATGGCGCCGCATCCGCCAGCAGTCAGGAGAGACCGGTGTCAGACGTCCGTGTGATCATCCAACGCGATTCCGAGCGGGAAGAGCGCGTGGTGACGACGGGCACTACGGCCGCCGACCTCTTCGCCGGTGAACGCTCGATCATCGCCGCGCGCGTGGCCGGTGAGCTGAAGGACCTCAGCTACGAGGTGAAGGACGGCGAGACCGTCGAGGGCGTCGAGCTCTCCTCCGACGACGGCCTGAACATCCTGCGCCACTCCACGGCGCACGTGATGGCACAGGCCGTGCAGGAGATCTTCCCCGAGGCGAAACTGGGCATCGGCCCGCCGGTCAAGGACGGCTTCTACTACGACTTCGACGTGGACAGGCCGTTCACGCCCGAGGATCTCAAGGCCGTCGAGAAGAAGATGCAGGAGATCCAGAAGCGCGGCCAGCGTTTCGCGCGCCGCGTCGTCACGGACGAGGCCGCCCGCGAGGAACTGGCGGACGAGCCGTACAAGCTGGAGCTGATCGGTCTGAAGGGCTCGGCCTCCAGCGAGGACGGCGCGGACGTCGAGGTGGGCGCCGGCGAGCTGACGATCTACGACAACCTGGACGCCAGGACCGGCGAGCTGTGCTGGAAGGACCTCTGCCGCGGTCCGCACCTGCCCTCCACCCGCGCCATCCCGGCGTTCAAGCTGATGCGCAACGCGGCGGCCTACTGGCGCGGCAGCGAGAAGAACCCGATGCTCCAGCGCATCTACGGCACCGCCTGGCCGTCCAAGGACGAGCTGAAGGCATACCTGGAGTTCCTGGCCGAGGCCGAGAAGCGTGACCACCGCAAGCTCGGCGCCGAGCTGGACCTGTTCTCGATCCCGGAGCAGATCGGCTCCGGCCTCGCCGTCTTCCACCCCAAGGGCGGCATCGTCCGCCGGGTGATGGAGGACTACTCGCGGCGCCGCCACGAGCAGGAGGGCTACGAGTTCGTCTACACCCCGCACGCGACCAAGGGGAAGCTCTTCGAGACCTCGGGCCACCTGGACTGGTACGCCGACGGCATGTACCCGCCCATGCAGCTCGACGAGGGCGTGGACTACTACCTCAAGCCCATGAACTGCCCGATGCACAACCTGATCTTCGACGCTCGCGGCCGCTCCTACCGTGAACTGCCGCTGCGCCTGTTCGAGTTCGGGACCGTGTACCGGTACGAGAAGTCGGGCGTCGTGCACGGTCTGACCCGTGCCCGCGGCTTCACCCAGGACGACGCGCACATCTACTGCACGCGCGAGCAGATGGCCGACGAGCTCGACAAGACGCTGACCTTCGTGCTGAACCTGCTGCGCGACTACGGCCTCACGGACTTCTACCTGGAGCTGTCCACCAAGGACCCGGAGAAGTTCGTCGGCTCGGACGAGGCGTGGGAGGAGGCCACCGAGACGCTGCGCCAGGTCGCCGAGAAGCAGGGTCTCCCGCTGGTTCCCGATCCGGGCGGCGCGGCCTTCTACGGCCCGAAGATCTCGGTCCAGGCGAAGGACGCGATCGGCCGCACCTGGCAGATGTCGACGGTCCAGCTGGACTTCAACCTGCCGGAGCGCTTCGACCTCGAGTACACGGGTCCGGACGGATCCAAGCAGCGTCCGGTCATGATCCACCGGGCCCTCTTCGGCTCGATCGAGCGGTTCTTCGCGGTGCTCCTGGAGCACTACGCGGGCGCCTTCCCGGCCTGGCTGGCCCCGGTGCAGGCGGTCGGCATCCCGATCGGCGACGCGCACGTGGAGTACCTGGAGAAGTTCGCCGCGGCGGCCCGGGCGAAGGGCCTGCGCGTCGAGGTGGACTCCTCCTCGGACCGGATGCAGAAGAAGATCCGCAACGCCCAGAAGCAGAAGGTCCCCTTCATGGTCATCGCGGGCGACGAGGACATGTCGGGCGGGTCGGTCTCGTTCCGCTACCGTGACGGCTCGCAGGAGAACGGCATTCCGTTCGACGAGGCCATCGCGAAGATCGTGAAGGTCGTCGAGGAGCGGGCCCAGGTCTGATCCGTACGGCTCTCGCCGGACGCGGGCCCCGAGGAGCCTCGGCTCTTCGGGGCCCGCGCCGTCCCCGCGGCCCCGCCGACACGCCGCGAACGGGCGAAGCCATATGCTGCACTGCATGACGAGTGAGCCGGAGCAGCAGATCGGAGTGGGGACGCAGGACGCGTTCCAGCGCCTGTGGACGCCCCACCGGATGGCCTACATCCAGGGCGAGAACAAGCCGACCGGCCCCGGAGCCGGCGACGGCTGCCCGTTCTGCTCGATCCCGGCCAAGTCCGACGAGGACGGGCTGATCGTCAAGCGCGGTGAGCAGGTGTACGCCGTCCTCAACCTGTATCCGTACAACGGCGGGCACCTGATGGTCGTGCCCTACCGTCACGTCGCCGACTACACCGACCTCACACTGCCGGAGACCGCGGAGCTCGCCGAGCTGACCAAGCAGGCCATGACCGCCCTGCGCGGCGCCTCGGGGGCCCACGGCTTCAACATCGGCATGAACCAGGGCGCGGTCGCCGGCGCGGGCATCGCCGCCCATCTGCACCAGCACATCGTGCCGCGCTGGGGCGGCGACACGAACTTCATGCCGGTGGTCGGCCACACCAAGGTGCTGCCGCAACTGCTGGCCGACACCCGGAAGATGCTCGCCGAGGCCTGGCCGAAGGACCCGGGCGCGCCGGACCCGACCTGACCGCCGAAGGCCCCCGGACACCCGGCCCGTCCGGCGGCCCGGACGGGACCGTCCGGGCCGGCAGCGGGTCCGGGAGCGCGGCGCCCACCGGCGGCCGACCACCGCCGGAGGCACTACGCGTCGTACACGTCCGCCTTCCGCGGCGACGGGTCCTGCACCTGCGTGCTGAGGAACGACGACCGCGTGCCGAACTTCTCCGTGTCGACGCCGTTCTCCTTCAGCACCCGGATCGCCGCCGCGTGCACGACCCGCAGCACCGGCGTGGCCGCGCGCAGCGCGTCGTCCGCCATGAAGCGGTGGCGCCACGGCTGGTCCGCCCAGGCGTGCCGCAACCCGAACGGCTCGGGCAGGGTCAGCGAGCCGCCGAGCCAGTTCAGCAGCGGCGGGTATCCGGTGAGCGGGGCGCGGACCGCGAGCCGCACCACCTCGTCCGTGTCGACCAGCGGGAGCTTCACCTCTCGGGTCTCCCAGAACCTGACCGACTTCTGCACGTTCTTGGTCGGCGCCGACGGCTTCGTCGTGAACAGCCCGTTCACCGGTCCCAGGGCATGCCCGGTGACCTCGATGCGCAGCGTCTCGTGCAGGACCGTCACCGTGATCATCATGGTGATGATCAGCTGGCCGTCCCAGAGGGTCCACTGGACACCCAGGTAGTGCCGCTCACCGCTGCCGAACTGCTGCTTGTTGCAGATCTCCTGTATGGCGTGCGGCTTGATCCGGTACGCGTCCACGTCGGTGCCTGCGGGGCGGGAGACCTCCTTCGCGTTCTCCCCGATCGGGCTGACGATCCAGTGCTTGATGGAGGGCGTCGGGAAACCGCCGGTGTTGAGCGGGCCGCGCTCCAGCATGCGCAGCTGGTCGTGGATGGCCTTGATCACGTCCCAGCTGCGGAAGGGGTGGATCTCCTTGCCCGGATCGCGCGACACCAGGTCCTCGGCGAGCTGCCAACTGCCCCAGCGCGTGCCCATGCCGAGGATGCCCTTGGGCCCGGCGTAGAAGACGGAGTTGGACTGCTGCTCGGCGCTGAGCCGGGCGAGCGCCTGACGCAGCCGCTCGGCGGCGGTCTCGCCGGGACTGCCGGGTACGGCCTCGGGGATCTTCGCGCCGAGGCCGCCGCCCGCGAGCAGGCTGTCCCAGCGGTCGCGCAGGTCCTTCGCCGTGCGCTCGCAGATCTGCTTCGCCCAGAACCAGCCGACGACCGGCATGACGACCGACGCGCGTGCGTACCACGCCCAGAAGCCGGTGAACGGCATACGGATCAGGAAGATCACGGCGAGGGCGCCCACGGCGACCAGCAGCGTGGTGGCGAGGGCGGGGGCCCGCTTGTCGTCCCGCCTGGCGATGGTGGCGCGGATCTGGAAGACCACCAGCCACACCAGCAGCCCCGGCAGGAACAGCACCCCGCACAGCACCGTCACGGCCGACAGCCAGTTGTCGCGCTCCCTGCGGATGCGGTGGGCGGCCAGGCAGTGCTCCACGATCACCTGCGGCTCGGTGCCGAAGGACTGGATGAGCGCCTTGCGGCCGGCGCCCAGCATGCGGTCCCGCACCGCCAGCGAGAACGCCTCGCCGAGGTTTGGCCGGAAGATCTTCGCCCACGGGCGGCCGGTGCTGACGGCCGACTGGTGCCATTCGTTGTTCGCGTCGAGGATCGTCTCGACCTTCGCGTCCCGGTAGGCCGCCGACGCCAGGGCGTACGTCGCCGCCGTCTGGCCCGCGGAGCCCGAGAGGGGCACCTGGGCCCCGGGGCTGAAATCGAATCCGTCCGTCACTGCCGCCCCCATCGCCGCCGAACCCGCTCCTGCGGCCTTCCCGACTTCCTTGCTCCGCACACCTGTTGAACAGGTCATCGCGCTGATCGCGTCTCAACTTGATCAGGTCATCAGCGTATCGGCAGGCGCGGACATTCGTCGGCGGACGGCCCAGAAGCCGTCCGCCGACGGGCGCCCCCCGCAGCAGCACCCGACTACGAGGTTTCCTGTGCCTGTTGGCGGATCTTCTCGGCCACCTGGGGCGGCATCGGCTCGTGCCGCGCGTAGGAGCGGCTGAAACGGGCCGTGCCGTGGGAGAGGGAACGGAGGTCGACCGCGTACCGGCCGATCTCGAACTCCGGTACCTCGGCCCGTACGAGAGTGCGGCCGCCGCTCGTCTGCTCGGTGCCCAGCACCCGGCCGCGCCGCCCGGACAGGTCGCTCATCACGGCGCCGACGTAGTCGTCGCCGACGAGCACCGTCACCTCGGCGACCGGCTCCAGGAGGTGGATCGTGGCGTCGGCCGCCGCCTCGCGCAGGGCGAGGGCGCCGGCCGTCTGGAAGGCGGCGTCGGAGGAGTCCACGGAGTGTGCCTTGCCGTCCAGGAGCGTGACCCGGACGTCGACGAGGGGATAGCCGGCGGCCACGCCCCTGGCCGCCTGCGCGCGGACGCCCTTCTCGACGGACGGGATGAACTGCCGTGGCACGGCCCCGCCGACGACCTTGTCGACGAACTCGATGCCGGAGCCCCCGGGCAGCGGTTCCACCTCGATCTCGCAGATCGCGTACTGGCCGTGGCCGCCGGACTGCTTCACATGGCGGCCCCGCCCCGCGGACCTGCCGGCGAACGTCTCGCGCAGGGAGACCTTGTGCGGCACCACGTCGACCTGCACGCCGTACCGGCTGCGCAGCCGCTCCAGCGCGACGTCCGCGTGCGCCTCGCCCAGGCACCACAGCACCACCTGGTGCGTGTCGGGGTTCTGCTCCAGCCGCATGGTGGGATCCTCGGCGACCAACCGCGCCAGCCCCTGGCTCAGCTTGTCCTCGTCCGCCTTGCTGTGCGCCTGGATGGCGAGCGGCAGCAGCGGGTCGGGCATCTCCCAGGGCTGCATCAGCAGCGGGTCGTCCTTGGCCGAGAGCGTGTCCCCGGTCTCGGCCCTGCTCAGCTTCGCCACGCACGCCAGGTCGCCCGCGATGCAGTGCGACAGCGGGCGCTGCTGCTTGCCGAACGGCGCGGACAGGGCGCCGACGCGCTCGTCGACGTCGTGGTCCTCGTGTCCGCGGTCGGCCAGGCCGTGCCCGGACACGTGCACCGTCTCGTCGGGACGCAGGGTGCCCGAGAACACGCGCACCAGCGAGACGCGGCCCACGTACGGGTCGGAGGACGTCTTGACGACCTCCGCCACGAGGGGCCCGGCCGGGTCGCAGAGCTGCAGCTCACGGTGCTTGCCGTCCGGAGTGGTGACCGTCGGTGCCTCCGGCTCCAGCGGGGTCGGGAACCCGCCGGTGATCAGCTCCAGCAGTTCCACCGTGCCGAGGCCCTGGCGGGCACCGTCGGCGGCGGGGGCGGCGGCCAGGACCGGGAAGAAGACCCCGCGGGCCACGGCCCGCTCCAGGTCCTGCACCAGGATGCCGAGGTCGATCTCCTCGCCGCCCAGGTACCGGTCCATGAGGGTCTCGTCCTCGCTCTCCGCGATGATGCCCTCGATGAGCCGGTTGCGGGCCTCCTCGAGCCGCGGCAGCTGCTCCGGGCCGGGCTCGGACTCCTTGCGCTCGCCGGCCGAGTAGTCGAACAGCTTCTGCGAAAGCAGCCCGGTCAACCCCGTCACGGGCGCGTGCCCGTCGGGTCCCTGGGGACCGTGCAGCGGCAGGTACAGCGGAAGCACCGCGTCCGGGTCATCGGCTCCGAACGCCTCGGCGCAGACGCGGGTCATCTCCTCGAAATCGGCCCGCGCGGCCTCCAGATGTGTGATCACGATGGCGCGCGGCATGCCGACGGCCGCGCACTCCTCCCACACCATGCGCGTCGAGCCGTCGACGCCGTCGGAGGCGGAGACGACGAAGAGGGCCGCGTCCGCGGCGCGCAGACCGGCCCGCAGTTCCCCGACGAAGTCGGCGTATCCGGGGGTGTCCAGTAGGTTGATCTTGGTCCCGTCCCATGCGACGGGAACCAGGGAGAGCTGCACCGAGCGCTGCTGCCGGTGCTCGATGTCGTCGTAGTCCGAGACGGTGTTGCCGTCTTCCACCCGGCCCGCCCGGTTCACCGCTCCCGCGGTCAGCGCGAGAGCCTCCACCAGAGTCGTCTTGCCCGATCCGCTGTGGCCGACCAGCACCACATTCCGTACGGACGCGGGGTGGTCGGCCGCCGTAGCCCTGCCGGCGGCTCCGGGGTGTGCGTTCGCCTTGTCGCCCATGGCCTTGCCTCCCGTGCACGGTGAGGTCACTGTGGGCGCGGGCGGCCGGCTCCGCGTGAGTGGCGGCTCCGACGACGCCCGCGGTGTCTTCGAGCTTTGCACTCGTGTCACGGTGCGTCCATACGAAGGACGTGATCCCGACGCCGGGGCGTGCCCCGTCCGTCGCGATCGCGCCGTGACCCGGGCGCCACCAGGACGTGACCCGGGGCCCGGGTGCCCGTCCCTCGCGTACGCACACGCGTGGCTACGATGGGCCAGCCGGTGGCCAGCAGGGCCGCGCGGCTCACCGACCGTCGGGAAGGCCATGCTGAACAAGTACGCGCGTGCATTCTTCACGCGTGTCCTCACACCGTTCGCCGCATTTCTGATCCGCCGGGGGGTCAGCCCCGACACGGTCACGCTCCTCGGCACCGCCGGCGTGGTCGCGGGCGCACTGGTCTTCTACCCCAGGGGCGAGTTCTTCTGGGGCACGGTCGTCATCACCCTCTTCGTGTTCTCGGACCTCGTCGACGGCAACATGGCCCGCCAGCTCGGCCGCTCCAGCCGCTGGGGCGCCTTCCTGGACTCCACGCTGGACCGGGTGGCGGACGGCGCCGTCTTCGGCGGCTTCGCCCTCTGGTACGCGGGCAGCGGCCACGACAACGTTCTCTGCGCGGTCTCGATCTTCTGCCTGGCCAGCGGCCAGGTGGTGTCGTACACCAAGGCCCGCGGCGAGTCCATCGGCCTGCCCGTCGCGGTCAACGGTCTCGTCGAGCGCGCCGAACGCCTGGTGATCTCGCTGGTCGCGGCCGGTTTCGCCGGACTGCACAAGTTCGGCGTGCCCGGCATCCAGGTGCTGCTGCCGGTCGCTCTGTGGATCGTCGCCGTCGGGAGCCTGGTCACGCTGATCCAGCGGGTCGTCACGGTGCGCCGGGAGGCCGCGGAGGCCGACGCCGCGGCCGCCGCCCCGCACGCGGGGACGAACGAGAACGCCTCGCGGGGGAGCGGGGCGGCGAAGTGAGCGGCCGGTACGGGAGCGAGGCGGCGGCATGACCAGCCTCCAGGAGCGACTGACGGACGGGCTCTACGGCCTCGGCTGGAGCACGGTCAAGACGCTGCCCGAGCCCGTCGCCGTCCGGCTGGGCCGGACCATCGCCGACCTCGCCTGGAAGCAGGGCGGCAAGGGCGTGCGACGGCTGGAGAGCAACTACGCGCGCGTGCTGCCCGACGCGAGTCCGCAGCGGCTCGCCGAACTCACCCGGGCCGGCATGCGCTCGTACCTGCGCTACTGGATGGAGTCCTTCCGGCTCCCGGTGTGGAGCGAGCAGCGCATCAGGAGCGGCTTCGACGCGAAGGACCTGCACCACCTCACCGACGGACTCGCCGCCGGCCGCGGCGTCGTCCTCGCGCTGCCGCACCTGGCCAACTGGGACCTGGCCGGCGCCTGGGTCACCACCGGCCTGGGCATACCGTTCACGACGGTCGCCGAGCGGCTGCGGCCCGAGACGCTCTACGACCGGTTCGTCGCCTACCGGGAGGGCCTCGGCATGGAGGTGCTGCCGCACAGCGGAGGCTCCGCGTTCGGCACCCTGGCGCGGCGGCTGCGGGACGGCGGGCTGGTGTGCCTGGTCGCCGACCGCGACCTGTCCGCCTCCGGCGTCGAGGTCGACTTCTTCGGAGGGGCGGCCCGGATGCCGGCCGGACCCGCGCTGCTCGCCCAGCAGACCGGGGCGCTGCTGCTGCCGGTGACCCTCTGGTACGACGACTCGCCCGTCATGCGGGGGCGCGTGCATCCCCCGATCGAGGTACCGACGACAGGTGACCGGGCCGAGAGGACGTCCGTCATGACACAGGCGCTGGCGGACGCCTTCGCCACGGGGATCGCCGAGCATCCGGAGGACTGGCACATGCTGCAGCGGTTGTGGCTCGCCGACCTGGATCCTGCGGGGGATCCCGGGAAGGGGACCTCGTGAGGATCGGCATCGTCTGTCCGTACTCCTGGGACGTGCCGGGCGGCGTCCAGTTCCACATCCGCGATCTGGCCGAGTACTTCATCCGCCTCGGACACGAGGTCTCGGTCCTCGCCCCCGCCGACGACGACACCCCCCTGCCGCCCTACGTCGTCTCGGCGGGCCGTGCGGTCCCGGTGCCGTACAACGGCTCCGTGGCCCGCCTGAACTTCGGCATCCTCAGCGCCGCCCGGGTCCGGCGCTGGCTGCACGAGGGCCGCTTCGACGTCATCCACATCCATGAGCCGACGTCGCCGTCGCTGGGCCTGCTGGCCTGCTGGGCGGCGCAGGGCCCGATCGTGGCGACCTTCCACACCTCGAACCCGCGCTCCCGGGCCATGGTCGCCGCGTACGCGATCCTCCAGGCGGCACTGGAGAAGATCAGCGCGCGGATCGCCGTCAGCGAGTACGCGCGGCGCACGCTCGTCGAGCACCTCGGCGGCGACGCGGTCGTCATCCCGAACGGCGTGGACGTCGACTTCTTCGCGCGGGCCGAGCCCAAGTCCGAGTGGCAGGGGGAGACGATCGGCTTCATAGGGCGCATCGACGAGCCGCGCAAGGGCCTGCCGGTGCTGATGAGGGCCCTGCCCAGGATCCTGGCCGCCCGCCCCGGCACCCGGCTGCTGGTCGCCGGGCGGGGCGACGAGAAGGAGGCGGTGGAGAAGCTGCCCCCCGAGCTGCGCTCGCGCGTGGAGTTCCTCGGCATGATCAGCGACGAGGACAAGGCGCGCCTGCTGCGCAGCGTGGACCTGTACGTGGCCCCCAACACCGGCGGCGAGAGCTTCGGGATCATCCTGGTCGAGGCGATGTCGGCGGGGGCGCCCGTGCTGGCCTCCGACCTGGACGCCTTCGCCCAGGTACTGGACCGGGGGGCGGCCGGTGAGCTGTTCGCCAATGAGGACGCCGACGCGCTCGCCGACGCGGCGATACGACTGCTGGGCGACCCCGAGCGGCGCGCCGAACTCCGGGCGCGCGGGAGCGCCCACGTACGGCGCTTCGACTGGTCGAGGGTCGGGGCGGACATCCTGTCGGTCTACGAGACGGTGACGGACGGCGCGGCGGCGGTGGCGACGGACGAACGCACCGGCCTGCGGGCACGCCTCGGCCTGGCACGGGACTGAACCAACTGAACCAAGCGGCCGGCCGGCCGAACGAACGCCGCCCGGCCGGCGCGACCGGCGCCGTCTCGGGCCTGGCGGAGGCTCGGGCCTGGCGG
The DNA here is from genome assembly GCF_042869095.1 of Streptomyces sp. NPDC007264. Lineage (NCBI taxonomy): Bacteria > Bacillati > Actinomycetota > Actinomycetes > Kitasatosporales > Streptomycetaceae > Streptomyces > Streptomyces sp. NPDC007264. Next base: position 129,060 of record NZ_JBIAFD010000005.1, on the reverse strand, counting down.
GGTTTTGATCCCGGCAGGGTCTCGGGTCCGGCAGCATCTCGGGTCCGGCGGAGCCTTGGGCTTTGCGGAGTCTTGATCCCGGCGGAGTCTTGGGCCTCGCGTGGTCTCGGGCCCGGCGTGGTCTCGGGCCCGGCGTGGTCTCGGGCCCGCGGGGCCTCAGGCCCGGCCCGGGCTTCGGACCGGTGTCCCGTCGGGCCGGCGGGTCGTCGCCGCCGGCCCCTGCGGGCACGCCCGGGCCGCACGGACGACCGAAACGCCGCGGGTGCGGGCGGGAGGGCGAGCCGGGAACCGGCCGGCGGCGGCCGCCTGCCGTCGCGCTCGGGCGGCCGGGCTCCGCGCCGCCGCCGCCGGGACCGGCCGGCACGTCGCGGGCCCTGTGCGGCCCACCGGAGGGCCCCGGGCGCCCGAAGCCCCGCGGCGGGCCCGGCCGGCCGGGGAAGCGCACCGGCCCGGAGGGGGTTCCGTGGCGGCCCGGTAGCCTTGCCGCCCGTGACCGCAACCCTCATCTGGATCCTCGTCGCCCTCGTCGCGATCGGCCTCTACCTGAGCTGGACCGCGGGCCGCCTCGACCGGCTGCACTCCCGGATCGACGCGGCGCGCGCCGCGCTCGACGCGCAGCTGCTGCGGCGGGCCTCGGTCGCCCAGGAACTGGCGACCTCGGGGGTGCTCGACCCGGCGGCCTCCATCGTCCTCTACGAGGCTGCGCACGCCGCCCGGCAGGCGGAGGAGGAGCAGCGGGAGGTCGCCGAGAGCGAGCTGAGCCACGCCCTGCGGGCCGTCTTCGAGGAGGCGCAGCAGGTCGAGGCGGTCCGGGAGGCCCCCGGCGGGGAGGCCGCCGCGCGGGAGCTGACCGAGGCGGTGCGGAGGGTGCCGATGGCCCGGCGGTTCCACAACGACGCGGTGCGGGCGGCGCGGGCGCTGCGGCGCCACCGCAAGGTGCGCTGGTTCCGTCTCGCGGGCCACGCGCCCTTCCCGCTCGCGTTCGAGATGGACGACGAACCACCGGCGGCGCTGACGGACCGGCCGACCACCTGACGACGACCGGGGCGGCTCGGGCAGGGCCGGGGCGGAACTCGCAGGTCAGGGCCCCACGCCCAGGCAAAATGAGCCACCGGCTCCCCATTGGCCCTTGCCGTGGCCTGCCTCCGTCCCGTTTCCTCGGTCCAGCAGCATTCCGCCTTCCCAGAATGAGGTCGAAACCCGTGTCCAGCACGCTCTCCTCCCCCCAGACCCCCGAGACCGGCACCGCCCGCGTCAAGCGCGGCATGGCCGAGCAGCTCAAGGGCGGCGTGATCATGGACGTCGTCACGCCGGAGCAGGCGAAGATCGCCGAGGACGCGGGCGCCGTCGCGGTCATGGCCCTGGAGCGGGTGCCGGCCGACATCCGCAAGGACGGCGGGGTGGCCCGCATGTCCGACCCGGACATGATCGAGGGCATCATCGACGCCGTCTCCATCCCCGTGATGGCCAAGTCGCGGATCGGCCACTTCGTCGAGGCCCAGGTCCTGCAGTCGCTGGGCGTGGACTACATCGACGAGTCCGAGGTGCTGACCCCCGCCGACGAGGTCAACCACTCCGACAAGTGGTCCTTCACCACGCCGTTCGTCTGCGGTGCCACCAACCTCGGAGAGGCCCTGCGCCGCATCGCCGAGGGCGCCGCGATGATCCGTTCCAAGGGCGAGGCCGGCACCGGCAACGTCGTCGAGGCGGTCCGCCACCTGCGGCAGATCAAGGGCGACATCGCCCGGCTGCGCGGCCTCGACAACCACGAGCTGTACGCCGCCGCCAAGGACCTGCGCGCCCCGTACGAGCTGGTCAAGGAGGTCGCCGAGCTCGGCAAGCTTCCGGTGGTGCTGTTCTCCGCCGGCGGCGTCGCCACCCCGGCCGACGCGGCCCTGATGCGCCAGCTCGGTGCCGAGGGCGTCTTCGTCGGCTCGGGCATCTTCAAGTCCGGCGACCCGGCCAAGCGCGCCGCCGCCATCGTGAAGGCCACCACCTTCTACGACGACCCCAAGATCATCGCGGACGCGTCCCGCAACCTCGGCGAGGCCATGGTCGGCATCAACTGCGACACCCTCCCCGAGACCGAGCGCTACGCCAACCGCGGCTGGTGACGACCGCCCGCATCACCGCACGAGGACATCACCCACATGACTGACGCACCCGTCATCGGCGTCCTGGCGCTCCAGGGCGACGTACGGGAGCACCTCATCGCCCTGGCCGCGGCCGACGCCGTGGCCAGGGCGGTGCGGCGCCCCGAAGAGCTCGCCGAGGTCGACGGCCTCGTCCTCCCCGGCGGCGAGTCCACCACCATCTCCAAGCTGGCCGTCCTCTTCGGAGTGATGGCACCCCTGCGCGCGCGTGTGCGTGACGGCATGCCCGTGTACGGCACCTGCGCGGGCATGATCATGCTCGCCGACAAGATCCTCGACCCGCGCTCGGGCCAGGAGACCATCGGCGGCATCGACATGATCGTGCGACGCAACGCCTTCGGGCGGCAGAACGAGTCCTTCGAGGCGGCGGTCGACGTCCGGGGCGTCGAGGGCGATCCTGTGGAAGGCGTCTTCATCCGCGCCCCGTGGGTCGAGTCCGTCGGCGCGGGGGCGGAGGTGCTGGCCGAGTACGACGGCCACATCGTGGCCGTGCGCCAGGGCAACGCGCTCGCCACGTCGTTCCACCCGGAGCTGACCGGCGACCACCGCGTGCACGGCCTGTTCGTCGACATGGTGCGCGCCGGGCGGGCACCGGAGTCCTTGTAGGATCTCTGGCGTTCCGTACAGAGATGGGTTACGCGAAGGAGACAGGCAGATGTCCGGCCACTCTAAATGGGCCACGACGAAGCACAAGAAGGCCGTGATCGACGCCAAGCGCGGCAAGCTCTTCGCGAAGCTGATCAAGAACATCGAAGTCGCGGCGCGCATGGGCGGCGCCGACGTCGAGGGCAACCCGACGCTGTACGACGCCGTCCAGAAGGCCAAGAAGCAGTCGGTGCCGAACAAGAACATCGACTCGGCCATCAAGCGCGGTGCGGGCCTGGAGGCCGGCGGTGCCGACTACGAGACGATCATGTACGAGGGATACGGACCGAACGGCGTCGCGGTGCTCGTCGAGTGCCTGACCGACAACCGCAACCGCGCCGCCTCCGACGTCCGCGTCGCCATGACCCGCAACGGCGGTTCCATGGCGGACCCCGGCTCCGTCTCGTACCTGTTCAACCGCAAGGGCGTCGTGATCGTCCCCAAGGGCGAGCTCACGGAGGACGACGTCCTGGGCGCCGTGCTGGACGCGGGCGCCGAGGAGGTCAACGACCTCGGTGAGTCCTTCGAGGTGATCAGCGAGGCCACCGACCTGGTCGCGGTCCGCAGCGCCCTGCAGGACGCCGGGATCGACTACGACTCCGCCGAGGCCAACTTCGTCCCGACCATGCAGGTCGAGCTGGACGAGGAGGGCGCCAAGAAGATCTTCAAGCTGATCGACGCGCTCGAGGACAGCGACGACGTGCAGAACGTCTTCGCCAACTTCGACGTCAGCGACGAGATCATGGAGAAGGCCGGCGCGTAGCGCCGCCGCGGACCGAAGGGGCCGACGGGACGGTCACCCGTCGCCCGGCCCCTCGGTGAGGGCTCCGTCCGCCCCTCCCTTCACGTCGGCCCGTCATGTCGGCCCGCCGCTTTGCCGGTCGTTGTCGGTGGCAGCCGATAGCCTGCACGAACAGGTAGGCGAAGGGAGGGGCGCGTGCGCGTGCTGGGGGTGGACCCCGGGCTGACCCGATGCGGCGTCGGCGTGGTGGAGGGAGTTCCGGGCCGGCCGCTGGCCATGCTCGGGGTCGGCGTGGTCCGCACGCCCGCGGACGCCGACCTGGGCCATCGCCTCGTCGCCGTCGAGCAGGGCATCGAGCGGTGGCTGGACGAGCACCGGCCCGAAGTCGTCGCCGTGGAGCGCGTGTTCAGCCAGCACAACGTGCGGACGGTGATGGGCACCGCCCAGGCCAGCGCCGTCGCCATGCTCTGCGCCGCCCGCCGCGGCATCCCCGTCGCCCTGCACACCCCCAGCGAGGTCAAGGCCGCCGTCACCGGCACGGGCCGCGCCGACAAGGCCCAGGTCGGCGCGATGGTCACCCGGCTGCTGCGGCTCGACGCGCCGCCCAGGCCCGCCGACGCCGCCGACGCGCTCGCCCTCGCCATCTGCCACATCTGGCGCGCGCCCGCCCAGAACCGACTCCAGCAGGCCGCCGCCCTGCACGCATCGAAAGGCCGTCCCGCATGATCGCCTTCGTCAGCGGCCCGGTCGCCGCCCTCGCCCCGGACTCCGCGGTCGTCGAGGTGGGCGGCATCGGCATCGCCGTCCAGTGCACCCCGAACACGCTGTCCGGGCTCCGTCAGGGCCAGCAGACCAGGCTCGCCACGTCCCTGGTGGTCCGCGAGGACTCGCTGACGCTGTACGGATTCGTGGACGACGACGAGCGCCAGGTCTTCGAGCTGCTGCAGACCGCGAGCGGCGTCGGCCCGCGCCTGGCCCAGTCGATGCTGGCCGTGCACACCCCCGACGCCCTGCGCCGCGCCGTGGCCACCGGGGACGAGAAGGCGCTCACCGCCGTTCCCGGCATCGGCAAGAAGGGCGCCCAGAAGCTGCTCCTTGAGCTGAAGGACCGGCTGGGCGAGCCGGTCGGCGCCCCCGCGGTCGGCACGGCGATCTCCGCCGGCTGGCGCGACCAGCTGCACGCCGCGCTGATCGGGCTGGGGTACGCGACCCGGGAGGCGGAGGAGGCGGTTGCCGCGGTGGCCCCCCAGGCCGAGGCCGCCGAGAGCACCCCCCAGGTGGGGCAGTTGCTGAGGGCGGCCCTGCAGACCCTCAACCGGGCGCGTTGACCGGCGCCGCTGCTCCATGTGCCCTGCGCGGCCCCGCAGTGCACCCGTCCTCGTACGAACCGACCGACCGCGACCCCGAGGCACATGCGATGAACTGGGACGACACGACCGGCACCCCCGCCCCCCAGCGGCTGGTAGGCCCTGTCGCCGACCGCGAGGACCAGGCCGTCGAGGCCGCCCTGCGGCCCAAGGACCTGGACGAGTTCATCGGCCAGGAGAAGGTCCGCGAGCAGCTCGACCTCGTGCTGCGTGCCGCACGCGCGCGGGGCGCCACCGCCGACCATGTGCTCCTGTCGGGCGCCCCCGGCCTCGGCAAGACGACCCTCTCGATGATCATCGCGGCCGAGATGGGCGCCCCCATCCGCATCACCAGCGGCCCCGCCATCCAGCACGCCGGCGACCTCGCCGCGATCCTCTCCTCCCTCCAGGAGGGCGAGGTGCTCTTCCTCGACGAGATCCACCGCATGTCCCGGCCCGCCGAGGAGATGCTCTACATGGCGATGGAGGACTTCCGTGTCGACGTCATCGTCGGCAAGGGGCCCGGAGCCACCGCCATTCCCCTGGAACTGCCGCCGTTCACCCTGGTGGGCGCCACCACGCGGGCGGGCCTGCTGCCGCCCCCGCTGCGCGACCGCTTCGGCTTCACCGCCCACATGGAGTTCTACGGGCCCGCCGAGCTGGAGCGTGTCATCCACCGGTCGGCGAACCTGCTCGACGTCGAGATCGATCCCGACGGCGCCGGCGAGATCGCCGGCCGCTCCCGGGGCACGCCCCGCATCGCCAACCGGCTGCTGCGCCGTGTACGCGACTACGCGCAGGTCAAGGCCGACGGAGTGATCACCCGAGACATCGCGGCGGCCGCGCTCACCGTCTACGAGGTCGACGCCCGCGGTCTGGACCGGCTGGACCGGGCCGTCCTGGAGGCCCTGCTGAAGCTCTTCGGCGGCGGCCCCGTGGGCCTGTCGACGCTCGCGGTCGCGGTGGGGGAGGAACGTGAGACCGTCGAGGAGGTCGCCGAGCCCTTCCTGGTGAGGGAGGGGCTGCTGGCCCGCACCCCGCGCGGGCGCGTGGCGACACCGGCAGCCTGGGCGCACCTCGGCCTCACCGCGCCACGCGGGACCACCGGGGGAAACGGACAACAGGACCTGTTCGGGGCGTGACGGCGCGGGACTCGCACCGGCAGGAACCCGGGTGCCATGCTGAGCGTTGTTCCTTGCGTGCGGACTCGCTTAGACTCCGCCGATGCCGCCTTTGCGGGCGGTGCCGACCACCCCCATCCATCAGGCCGCCGACCGGGCGGTCGTGCGAAGGAAACTCCGTCCCGTGAATACCTTGACCCTCCTCCCCTTCATCGTGCTCATCGCGGCCATGTTCCTGATGACGCGCTCGGCCAAGAAGAAGCAGAACCAGGCCGCGGAGATGCGGAACCAGATGCAGCCCGGCTCGGGCGTCCGCACGATCGGGGGCATGTACGCGACGGTCAAGGAGGTCAACGAGGACACGGTCCTTCTTGACGCGGGCCCCGGAGTGGAACTGCTCTTCGCGAAGAACGCCATCGGCGCCGTCCTGACCGACGACGAGTACAACCGCATCGTCCACGGCATCGAGCACGACCTGAAGGCCGACGGCACCGTGGTGCCGGACGACGCCTCCTCCCTCACCGAGACCGACGAGCCGGCCGCCGACGCCACGGCCGCCGCCTCCGACGCCCAGACCGTCGACCTCGGTAAGAAGGACGCGGACGACGCGGCCGACGAGGTGGCCGACGCCAAGGCCGAGGAAGCGGAGCCGAAGAAGACCGACGGCGACTCCGAGGCGAAGTAGTACCGCCCCGGGAAGCCGGCGCGGACCGCTCGCGCCGCGTGCCTCCCGGGACGCGTCGTTCGTGCACGGAGTCCCGACACCATGGCATGGCCGTCCGCGCGCCCACCCGGCGCCGGCCGGCCCGAGAGGGAGTACGAGAAGGTGGCAGCACCGAAGAAGGGCCGGAGCGCGGGCGCCCAGAGCAAGCCGGGGCGCTCGCTGGCCCTCATCCTGATCGCCATCGCGGCGCTCACCGGGGGAATGTTCGCCTCCGGACACACCACTCCGCGTCTCGGCATCGACCTGGCCGGCGGTACGAGCATCACGCTCAGGGCGGTCGCCGAGCCCGGCCAGGCATCCGCGATCAACAAGACCAACATGGACACCGCGGTCGACATCATGAACCGCCGTGTCAACGGTCTGGGCGTCTCCGAGGCCGAGGTCCAGACCCAGGGCGATCGCAACATCATCGTCAACATCCCCAAGGGCACGAACTCCAAGCAGGCCCAGGAGCAGGTCGGCACCACCGCCAAGCTCTACTTCCGCCCGGTCCTGGCCACCGAGGTCTCCGGCGCCGCCCCGAAGGCCAGCTCGTCGCCCAGCGCCTCCGGCAGCTCGCCCGGCAAGGCGACCGGCAAGGCGAACCCGTCCACGTCCCCGTCGGGCTCCGCCTCTCCGTCGGGCTCCGCGTCCCCCTCGTCGAGCGCCACCTCGCAGGGACGCGCGGTCACCGACGCCCTGAAGGCCGGCTCCTCGCCGTCCGCCACCGGCTCCTCCTCGCCGAAGGCTTCCTCCTCGCCGAAGGCGTCGTCCAGCCCCTCCCCGTCCGCGAGCGGCTCCGCCGCCGACTCGGCCGCAAAGCTCCAGGCGCAGTACGCGGCGCTGGACTGCACCGACAAGAAGACCCGTGCCACCGCCGGCAAGAGCGCCAAGCCCAGCGAGCCCACCGTGGCCTGCGGTCAGAACTCGCAGGGGCAGTGGCAGAAGTACGTCCTCGGCCCCGCCGCGGTCGACGGCACGGACGTCAAGAAGGCCCAGGCCGTCTACAACACCCAGACCGCAGCGGGCTGGACGGTCACCATGGACTTCACGTCCAAGGGCACCAAGAAGTTCGCGGACATCACCGGCCAGCTCGCGCAGAAGCAGTCCCCGCAGAACCAGTTCGCCATCGTCCTGGACGGCGAGGTCGTCTCCGACCCGTACGTCCGTGAGGCACTGACCGCCGGCAACGCGGAGATCTCCGGCAACTTCACGCAGGAGGAGGCCCAGAGCCTCGCCAACATGCTGTCCTACGGCGCCCTCCCGCTGAGCTTCAAGGAGGACAGCGTCACCACCGTGACCGCGGCGCTCGGCGGTGAGCAGCTGCAGGCCGGCCTGATCGCGGGCGCGATCGGTCTCGCCCTGGTCATCATCTACCTGGTGGTCTACTACCGCGGTCTGTCGCTGATCGCCGTCGCCTCGCTGCTGGTCTCCGCCGTCCTCACCTACGTGATCATGTCGCTGCTCGGCCCGACCATCGGCTTCGCGCTGAACCTGCCGGCCGTCTGCGGTGCCATCGTCGCGATCGGCATCACGGCCGACTCGTTCATCGTGTTCTTCGAACGCATCCGGGACGAGATCCGCGAGGGCCGCTCGCTGCGCCCCGCCATCGAGCGGGCCTGGCCGCGCGCCCGGCGCACCATCCTGGTCTCCGACTTCGTCTCGTTCCTGGCCGCCGCAGTGCTCTTCATCGTGACCGTCGGCAAGGTCCAGGGCTTCGCGTTCACGCTCGGTCTGACCACCGTGCTCGACGTAGTCGTCGTCTTCCTCTTCACCAAGCCGCTGATGACGATCCTGGGCCGTGGGAGGTTCTTCTCCAGCGGCCACAGCTGGTCCGGTCTCGACCCGAAGCGACTGGGTGCCAAGCCCCCGCTGCGCCGCACCCGCCGTCCCTCCGCCCCCGTCGACCCGAAGGAGGCGTGAGATGTCGAAGCTCGGCACCCTCGGCGCCCGACTGCACCGCGGCGAGGTCGGCTACGACTTCGTCGGCAACCGCAAGATCTGGTACGGCGTCTCCATCCTGATCACCATCACGGCCATCCTCGGCCTGGCGGTGCGAGGCCTGAACATGGGCATCGAGTTCCAGGGCGGCGCCGTCTTCACCACGCCGAAGACGCAGGTCTCGGTCGCCCAGGCCGAGAAGTACGCGCAGGACTCGTCCGGTCACGACGCGATCGTGCAGAAGCTCGGCAACGACACCCTGCGCATCCAGATCGCCGGCATCGACACCGACAAGTCCGACCAGATCAAGACCGCCCTGGCCAAGGACCTGAAGGTCGACGCGGAGTCCATCAACGCCGACCTGGTCGGCCCCAGCTGGGGCGAGCAGATCGCCAACAAGGCGTGGCAGGGCCTGGGGATCTTCATGGTCCTCGTCGTGATCTACCTGGCGATCGCCTTCGAGTGGCGCATGGCCCTGGCCGCGCTCGTCGCACTGGTCCACGACATCACCATCACGACCGGTATCTACGCCCTCGTCGGTTTCGAGGTCACGCCCGGCACGGTGATCGGTCTGCTGACGATCCTCGGTTACTCGCTCTACGACACGGTCGTCGTCTTCGACAGCCTCAAGGAGCAGACGAAGGACATCACCAAGCAGACCCGCTGGACCTACAGCGACATCGCCAACCGCTCGATCAACAGCACCCTCGTCCGCTCCATCAACACCACGGTCGTCGCGCTGCTGCCCGTCGCGGGTCTGCTGTTCATCGGCGGCGGCTTCCTCGGCGCCGGCATGCTCAACGACATCTCGCTGTCGCTGTTCGTCGGCCTCGCGGCCGGCGCGTACTCGTCGATCTTCATCGCCACGCCGCTCGTCGCGGACCTCAAGGAGCGCGAGCCGCAGATGAAGGCCCTCAGGAAGCGTGTCCTCGCCAAGCGGGCGCAGGCCGCGGCCGAGGGGGAGCTCGTCGACGCGCGGTCCGGCGGCGAGCCGCAGGACGCGGCCGCCGCGGTCGTGGGCCCGCGCGGTCAGGACGCGCCCCGCGGCCGGGGCCGCGGCCGCGCCACGGGGAAGCGCCGATGACCGACATAGCGGCCCTCCTGCTCAGCCGCATCCGGGACGTGCCCGACCACCCGGAGCCGGGGGTGATGTTCAAGGACATCACCCCGCTGCTCGCCGACCCGGTGGCGTTCACCGCGCTCACCGAGGCACTGGCCGAGCTGACCGTGCGGTACGGCGCCACGAAGATCGTCGGCCTGGAGGCCCGCGGCTTCATCCTCGGCGCCCCGGCCGCCGTCCGAGCGGGCGTCGGCTTCGTCCCCGTGCGCAAGGCGGGCAAGCTCCCCGGAGCGACCCTCAGCCAGGCCTACGACCTGGAGTACGGCTCCGCGGAGATCGAGGTGCACGCCGAGGACCTGACCGGGGCCGACCGCGTGATGGTCGTCGACGACGTCCTCGCCACCGGGGGCACCGCCGAGGCGTCGCTGCGGCTCGTCCGCCGGGCGGGCGCCGAGGTCGCGGGTGTGTCCGTGCTCATGGAGCTGGGCTTCCTGGGCGGCCGCGCCCGTCTGGAGCCGGCCCTGGACGGCGCCCCGCTGGAGGCACTGATCCGGGTCTGAGACCCGCGCGGCACCCCCCGCGCAGGGCCGCGCAGGGCCGCAGGACGAAACGAGGCGGGTGCCGGAGGAATCCGGCGCCCGCCTCGTGCGTTTCTTCTGTAGAAGGTCGTCTCAGCGGCCTTGGGGGGAGCCCGGAGCCCGGGATCGCTACCATGGGGTCTCCGGAGCCTGACCGGGGGACCCGGATCGCGCACGAGGAGCCCTGTTGCCAGACGAGGCCCAGCCACTGACCGCCGCCAAGCCCGACGCGACGTCGACGGCCGCGGCCACGCCCGCGCGCCGCACGAAGGACGCCCCACGCGGGCCGGTCGAGCACGCCCAGTCGGCACCCGTCGACCACACGGCCGAGCAGCCGCGCCCCAAGCCGGTCCCCGAGCGGGCCCCGGCGGTCCGCCCGGCGTCCGCGCCGCCCTCCCGCTCCGGCTCCTCCAACCGTGTCCGGGCCCGCCTCGCCCGCCTCGGCGTGCAGCGGGCCAACCCGTACAACCCGGTCCTCGAGCCGCTGCTGCGCATAGTGCGCGGCAACGACCCGAAGACCGACGCCGCCACGCTCCGCCAGATCGAGCGCGCCTACCAGGTGGCCGAGCGCTGGCACCGCGGCCAGAAGCGCAAGAGCGGCGACCCGTACATCACGCATCCGCTCGCCGTGACGACGATCCTCGCCGAGCTGGGCATGGACCCGGCCACCCTGATGGCGGGGCTGCTGCACGACACGGTGGAGGACACCGAGTACGGCCTGGACCAGCTGCGCCGCGACTTCGGCGACACGGTCGCCCTCCTCGTCGACGGCGTCACGAAACTGGACAAGGTCAAGTTCGGGGAGGCCGCGCAGGCCGAGACCGTGCGCAAGATGGTCGTCGCCATGGCGAAGGACCCGCGGGTGCTGGTCATCAAGCTCGCCGACCGCCTGCACAACATGCGCACCATGCGCTACCTCAAGCGGGAGAAGCAGGAGAAGAAGGCGCGCGAGACCCTGGAGATCTACGCGCCGCTCGCCCACCGCCTGGGCATGAACACCATCAAGTGGGAGCTGGAGGACCTCGCCTTCGCGATCCTCTACCCCAAGATGTACGACGAGATCGTGCGCTTGGTCGCCGAGCGCGCCCCCAAGCGCGACGAGTACCTGGCGAAGGTGATCGACGAGGTCCAGGCGGACCTCAGGGCGGCCCGCATCCGGGCCACCGTCACCGGCCGCCCCAAGCACTACTACAGCGTCTACCAGAAGATGATCGTCCGCGGTCGCGACTTCGCGGAGATCTACGACCTGGTGGGCATCCGCGTCCTCGTGGACACCGTCCGCGACTGCTACGCGGCGCTGGGCACGGTCCACGCCCGCTGGAACCCGGTTCCGGGGCGGTTCAAGGACTACATCGCCATGCCCAAGTTCAACATGTACCAGTCGCTGCACACGACGGTGATCGGCCCCAGCGGCAAGCCCGTCGAACTCCAGATCCGTACGTTCGACATGCACCGCCGCGCCGAGTACGGCATCGCCGCGCACTGGAAGTACAAGCAGGAGGCGGTCGCCGGCGCCTCCAAGGTCCGTACGGACGCGCCTCGTTCGAACGCCAAGGACAAGGACGCCGTCAACGACATGGCGTGGCTGCGCCAGTTGCTCGACTGGCAGAAGGAGACCGAGGACCCGAGCGAGTTCCTGGAGTCCCTGCGCTTCGACCTGTCCCGCAACGAGGTCTTCGTCTTCACTCCGAAGGGCGACGTCATAGCGCTGCCGGCCGGTGCCACCCCGGTGGACTTCGCCTACGCCGTGCACACGGAGGTCGGCCACCGGACGATAGGGGCCAGGGTCAACGGGCGCCTGGTACCCCTGGAATCCACCCTGGACAACGGCGACCTGGTGGAGGTCTTCACCTCCAAGGCGCCCGGCGCGGGACCCTCCCGCGACTGGCTCGGCTTCGTGAAGTCGCCGCGCGCCCGCAACAAGATCCGCGCATGGTTCTCCAAGGAGCGGCGCGACGAGGCGATCGAGCACGGCAAGGACGCGATCGCCCGGGCGATGCGCAAGCAGAACCTGCCGATCCAGCGCATCCTCACCGGGGACTCGCTCGTCACGCTCGCCCACGAGATGCGCTACCCCGACATCTCGTCGCTGTACGCGGCGATCGGCGAGGGCCATGTCGCCGCGCAGAACGTCGTGCAGAAGCTGGTGCAGGCGCTCGGCGGCGAGGAGGCCGCCACCGAGGAGATCGACGAGACCGTCCCGCCGGCGCGGGGCCGCAGCCGCAAGCGGCGCAGCAGCAGCGACCCGGGTGTGGTCGTCAAGGGCGTCGACGACGTCTGGGTCAAGCTGGCCCGCTGCTGCACGCCCGTCCCCGGCGACCCCATCATCGGCTTCGTCACACGCGGCAGCGGTGTGTCGGTGCACCGCAGCGACTGTCTGAACGTGGAGTCACTGTCCCGGGAGCCCGAGCGCATCCTGGAGGTGGAGTGGGCGCCGACCCAGTCGTCGGTCTTCCTCGTCGCGATCCAGGTGGAGGCGCTGGACCGCTCGCGTCTGCTCTCGGACGTCACCAGGGTTCTGTCCGACCAGCACGTCAACATCCTCTCGGCCGCCGTCCAGACCTCCCGCGACCGCGTGGCGACCTCCCGCTTCACCTTCGAGATGGGCGACCCGAAGCACCTCGGCCATGTGCTGAAGGCGGTACGCGGCGTGGAGGGCGTGTACGACGTGTACCGGGTGACGTCGGCGCGCAGGCCGTAGCCCGTCGGCTGCTCCCGCGGCCCCGGTCGCGGACACGGACGCACGGAAGGGGCCCCGTACGGTGCGTACGGGGCCCCTTCCGTCCGAGGGACGGGCCGGCCGTCAGCCGCCGAACTCCTGGAGGGCCTTCAACGCCTGGTCCAGGAGCGCCTGGCGGCCCTCCAGCTCCTTCTCGAGCTTGTCGGCCTTGGCGTTGTTGCCCGCCGCCCTGGCCTGCTCGATCTGGCCCTTCAGCTTGTCCACGGCCGCCTGCAACTGGCCGGTGAGGCCCTCCGCGCGGGCCCGCGCCTCCGGGTTGGTGCGGCGCCACTCGGTCTCCTCGGCCTCCTGGATCGCCCGGTCGACCGTGTGCATCCGGCCCTCGACCCGGGCGCGCGCGTCCCGCGGCACATGGCCGATGGCCTCCCAGCGCTCGTTGATCGAGCGGAAGGCGGCCCGGGCGGCCTTGAGGTCCGTGATCGGCAGCAGCTTCTCCGCCTCCTCGGCCAGCCCCTCCTTGAGCTTGAGGTTCTCGCCCTGCTCGGCGTCCCGCTCCGCGAAGACGGCGCCGCGCGCCGCGAAGAACACGTCCTGGGCACCGCGGAAGCGGTTCCACAGGTCGTCCTCGTACTCGCGCTGGGCGCGGCCGACGGCCTTCCAATCGGCCATCAGCTCGCGGTAGCGCGCCGCGGTCGGCCCCCAGTCCGTCGAGCCGGACAGCGCCTCGGCCTCGGCGACCAGCCTCTCCTTGGCCTTGCGGGCCTCCTCGCGCTGGGCGTCGAGCTGTGCGAAGTGCGCCTTGCGGCGCTTGGAGAACGCCGACCGGGCGTGCGAGAAGCGGTGCCACAGCTCGTCGTCCGACTTCCGGTCGAGCCGCGGAAGCCCCTTCCAGGTGTCCACCAGCGCCCGCAGCCGCTCACCGGCCGCCCGCCACTGGTCGGACCGGGCCAGCTCCTCGGCCTCGGCGACCAGCGTCTCCTTGGCCGTGCGCGCCTCGTCCGACTGCTTGGCCCGCTGTGCCTTGCGCTCCTCGCGGCGCGCCTCGACGGTCTCCATGAGCTTGTCCAGGCGGCCCCGCAGCGCCTCCAGGTCCCCGACCGCGTGGTGCGCGTCGACCTGTTCCCGCAGATGGTCGACCGCGGCCTGGGCGTCCTTCGTCGACAGGTCGGTGGTCCGGACTCGCTTCTCGAGGAGGCCGATCTCGACAACCAGGCCCTCGTACTTGCGCTCGAAGTAGGCCAGCGCCTCCTCGGGGGAGCCGGCCTGCCAGGAGCCGACGACCTCCTCGCCGTCGGCCGTCCGCACGTACACGGTCCCCGTCTCGTCGACGCGGCCCCACGGGTCGCTGCTCACAGCGCCTCCTCCACATGATGCCTGCGGGAAGCTCCAGTGCTCCCGGGCATCGTCCACAGTTTCGTCACCGCCAACATAGGCGACCGGCGGGGCGGCTGTCCGCATCCCGCGCGACCGAAATTCCGCAGTTGACGGTCAGGATTTCGTCACGCTCGCCTTGTTGATCACGACAGTTGCGTTCGGTGCGCCGTCGCCCGCACCGGTGCTCTCACCGGCCGTCGCGATCTTCTTCAGAACCTTCATGCCGGCCGCGTCGATGGTCCCGAACGGCGTGTAGTTGGGCGGCAACTGGCTGTCCTGGTACACGAGGAAGAACTGGCTGCCGCCGGTGTGCTTCTGCCCGGTGTTCGCCATGGCGACCGTGCCCGCCGGGTACACGTTCCCCTTGAGGCTCTTGTCCTTGAGGTTCTCGTCCGGAATGGTGTAGCCGGGGCCGCCGTTGCCGACACCCTTGGGGTCGCCGCACTGCAGCACGTAGATGCCGTTGGTGGTGAGCCGGTGGCACTTGGTGTGATCGAAGAAGCCCTGGCCCGCGAGGAAGTTGAACGAGTTCACGGTGTGCGGGGCCGCCGCCGTCTTCAGCGCGACGCCGATCTCACCGCACGTGGTCGCGAGCCTCATGGTGTACTTCGCCGACGTGTCGATCGTCATCGTCGGCTCCTTCTTCCAGCTCAGCGACTTGACCTTGCCCGCAGCGGGCTTCTGGCACGGGTCCGGCGCCTTGCTGGTCGCCGCGGCGCTCGGGGATGCCTGGGACCCCGCGTTCGCCTTCTCGTCCTCGTTCTTGAAGGCGCCCGCCGCGTACGACACGACACTCCCCACCAGGACCACGCCGAGGACCGACGCGATCACGGAGGTGCGCAGGCGCGTCTTGCGCCGCGCTTCCGTACGCCGCTGCTGCTGCCGCAAGAACTTCTCCCGGGCGAGCTGTCGCCGCCGCTGTTCCTGGGTGACCACGGGGTTCTCTCCTCATGCGTCTCGTCCGCCGACCGGTACGCGTGCGTCTGGTGTGACGACTGCCCGCGCGTGCCCCGTACCGTATATGGGTTCGCTGAGGAATCGGCAGCGCCGGTAGGCTCTGACCCACAGCGAGTCACCGCCGTACGACACACCGAAGGACGATCGTGCTGATTGCCGGCTTCCCCGCCGGGGCCTGGGGGACCAACTGCTACCTCCTCGCCCCCGCCGCGGGCGAGGAGTGCGTGATCATCGACCCGGGCCACCAGGCCACTCAGGGAGTCGAGGACGCGCTGAGGAAACATCGGCTCAAGCCCGTGGCGGTCGTCCTCACCCACGGGCACATCGACCACGTGGCCTCGGTCGTCCCGGTGTGCGGCGCGCACGACGTGCCCGCCTGGATCCACCCCCGGGACCGCTACATGATGAGCGACCCCGAGAAGGCGCTCGGGCGTTCCATCGGGATGCCGCTGATGGGGGAGCTGACCGTGGGGGAGCCCGACGACGTCAGGGAGCTGACCGACGGAGCGCACCTGCGGCTGGCCGGCCTGGACCTGCGCGTCGCGCACGCGCCGGGCCATACCAAGGGGTCGGTGACCTTCCGGCTGCCCGAGACCGCGGACATCCCGCCGGTCTTCTTCTCGGGCGACCTGTTGTTCGCCGGCTCCGTCGGACGCACCGACCTGCCCGGCGGTGACATGGCCGAGATGCTCGACTCGCTGGCCCGCGTGTGCCTGCCGCTCGACGACTCGACCGTGGTGCTGTCCGGACACGGCCCCCAGACGACCATCGGCCAGGAGCGCGCCACCAACCCCTATCTGCGGCAGGTGGCCGCCGGCCAGGGAGCCGAGCCCGCTCCCCGACGAGGAATGTGACGAGAGACCTTCCGTGAGCACCTTCAAGGCGCCCAAGGGCACCTACGACCTGATCCCGCCGGAGTCCGCCAAGTACCTCGCCGTGCGCGAGGCGATCGCGGCGCCGCTGCGCACCTCCGGCTACGGCTACATCGAGACCCCCGGCTTCGAGAACGTGGAGCTGTTCGCGCGCGGCGTGGGCGAGTCCACCGACATCGTCACGAAGGAGATGTACGCCTTCGAGACGAAGGGCGGCGACAGGCTCGCCCTGCGCCCCGAGGGCACCGCCTCCGTGCTGCGCGCCGCGCTGGAGGCCAACCTGCACAAGGCGGGCAACCTGCCGGTCAAGCTCTGGTACTCCGGTTCGTACTACCGCTACGAGCGACCGCAGAAGGGCCGCTACCGGCACTTCTCGCAGGTGGGCGCCGAGGCCATCGGCGCGGAGGACCCGGCGCTCGACGCCGAGCTGATCATCCTCGCCGACCAGGCGTACCGGTCGCTGGGCCTGAGGAACTTCCGGATCCTGCTGAACAGCCTCGGCGACAAGGAGTGCCGCCCGGTCTACCGGGCCGCGCTCCAGGACTTCCTGCGGGGCCTCGACCTGGACGAGGACACCCGGCGCCGCGTCGACATCAACCCGCTGCGGGTGCTGGACGACAAGCGGGAGTCGGTCCAGAAGCAGCTGACGGGCGCCCCGCTGCTGCGCGACTACCTGTGCGACGCCTGCAAGGCGTACCACGAGGAGGTCCGCGAGCTGATCACCGCGGCGGGCGTGGCCTTCGAGGACGACCCGAAGCTGGTGCGCGGCCTGGACTACTACACGCGGACCACCTTCGAGTTCGTCCACGACGGCCTGGGCTCCCAGTCCGCAGTGGGCGGCGGCGGCCGCTACGACGGCCTCTCGGAGATGATCGGCGGCCCCTCGCTGCCCTCGGTGGGCTGGGCGCTGGGCGTCGACCGCACGGTGCTGGCGCTGGAGGCCGAGGGCGTGGAACTTCAACTGCCCGCCGGCACCAGCGTGTTCGCGGTCCCACTGGGCGAGGAGGCCCGTCGCGTCCTGTTCGCCAAGATCACCGAGCTGCGCAAGGTGGGCATCGCGGCGGACTTCTCCTACGGCGCCAAGGGCCTCAAGGCGGCCATGAGGGCGGCCGACCGGTCCGGCGCGCGCTACGCCCTCGTGCTGGGCGGGCGTGACCTGGCAGAAGGGGTCGTCCAGCTCAAGGACATGGAGTCCGGCGAGCAGCACGCGGTCCCCTTGGGGGAGACGGTGGAAACGCTGCGGGCACGGCTCGCGTGACAGACGGGCCGGACGGCACGCGGCCGTCCGGCCCGGCACCCCGCGTCGGCAGGGACCACGCTCCGCTTCGGTTCGCGCTCTTCATGGCGCCTGGACCACCCCCGCGTCGGCGGGGAACGGCGGTCGGAGCACCCGGGACAACGAGCTGCGCACCCGAACGTCACACCCCCTCCACATCGCGGTGGTCATCGCCGCAGTCCTGTGGTCCACCCCCGACCGGCTGCCTGGGACTGCGGAGGGCAGCGCTCGACGTGCGGTACCGTCTCGCGGACCGTCAACTCCGCGGGCGCCGATTCGTCCTGCCGGACGATCCCCACTTTCGGGTGCCCCGCGCGGGTGCCCCGCGCCGGCCGTCGACCGCGGTCACGTCCCCGTATCCCTTGTGCAGCCCCCGGACGTTCACCGCGAGTCCGTTCGCGTGTGTGGTGGTACCGAACGGACTCGGCCGGAATCGAACGCTCCAGGAGTGCCGTACGTACCTCCCTGTGTCCATCGAAGGGTGAAGATCCGTCCTCGTGCGGCACAATGGCGGCGAGCCAGATCCCTTCCCCGAGCATCGGAAACGGCGTGATGAGCAAGACGACAGTCAAGGACGTCTCCACCGGATCCACCGAGCCGGAGCGCACGGACTCGTCCCGGGCGGCGGGCGGCAGCCGTGCGTTCGCGCTGCTGCTGGTGGTCACGGGCGCGGCCGGCCTGCTCGCCGCCTGGGTCATCACGATCGACAAGATCAAGATCCTCGAGGGCAAGGTGAGCGGGAAGACGTTCACCCCCGGGTGCAGCATCAACCCGATCGTGTCCTGCGGCAGCGTCATGGAGAGCAAGCAGGCGTCCGTCTTCGGGTTCCCCAACCCGATGCTCGGCCTCGTCTGCTACGGCATCGTCATCTGCGTCGGCATGAGCCTGCTCACCCGTGCCCGCTTCCCGCGCTGGTACTGGCTGACCTTCAACGCCGGCACCTTCTTCGGTGTGGCGTTCTGCACCTGGCTGCAGTTCCAGTCGCTGTACCGGATCAACGCGCTGTGCCTGTGGTGCTCGCTGGCCTGGGTCGCGACGATCACGATGTTCTGGTACGTGACGTCGTTCACCGTACGCAACGACTTCCTGCCCGCCCCGCGCCCGGTGAAGAACTTCCTGGCCGAGTTCACCTGGGTGCTGCCGGTCACGCACACCGGCGTCATCGTGATGCTGATCCTGACCCGGTGGGGCAGCCAGCTCTGGGCCTGACCGGACCCGGCGGCGTTGTCGGCGGGGTGACATAGGGTTTTGGGCGTGGAGCCCGACCTGTTCACCGCAGCCGCAGAAGAACGCCAGGAGAAGGACCCGACCCGCAGCCCCCTGGCGGTCCGCATGCGCCCGCGCACCCTCGACGAGGTGGTGGGCCAGCAGCACCTGCTCAAGCCGGGATCACCGCTGCGGAGACTGGTCGGCGAGGGCGGCGGCGGTCCGGCGGGGCCCTCCTCGGTCATCCTCTGGGGCCCGCCCGGCACCGGCAAGACGACGCTGGCGTACGTCGTCTCGAAGGCCACGAACAAGCGCTTCGTCGAACTGTCGGCGATCACCGCGGGCGTCAAGGAGGTCCGCGCGGTCATCGACGGCGCCCGCCGCGCCAGCGGCGGCTTCGGCAAGGAGACCGTCCTCTTCCTCGACGAGATCCACCGCTTCAGCAAGGCACAGCAGGACTCCCTGCTCCCGGCCGTCGAGAACCGCTGGGTGACGTTGATCGCGGCGACCACGGAGAACCCGTACTTCTCGGTCATCTCCCCGCTGCTGTCCCGCTCCCTGCTGCTCACCCTCGAGCCGCTCACGGACGACGACGTGCGCGGCCTGCTGCGCCGGGCCCTGACCGACGAGCGCGGGCTGAGGGGCGCCCTCACGCTCCCCGAGGACACCGAGGACCACCTGCTGCGCATCGCTGGCGGCGACGCGCGGCGCGCCCTGACCGCGCTGGAGGCCGCGGCCGGGGCCGCGCTCGACAAGGGCGAGCCGGAGATCGGCCTGACCACCCTGGAGGAGACCGTCGACCGGGCGGCGGTGACCTACGACCGCGGCGGCGACCAGCACTACGACGTGGCGAGCGCCCTGATCAAGTCGATCCGCGGCTCGGACGTGGACGCCGCGCTGCACTACCTGGCCCGGATGATCGAGGCCGGGGAGGACCCCCGGTTCATCGCCCGCCGTCTGATGATCTCGGCCAGCGAGGACATCGGCCTCGCCGACCCGAACGCGCTGCCGATCGCGGTCGCCGCCGCCCAGGCCGTGGCCATGATCGGCTTCCCGGAGGCCGCGCTCACCCTCAGCCACGCCACCATCGCCCTCGCCCTGGCCCCCAAGTCCAACTCGGCGACCACGGCGATCGGCGCCGCCATGGAGGACGTCCGCAAGGGACTGGCCGGGCCGGTGCCCGCGCACCTGCGCGACGGGCACTACAAGGGCGCGGCCCAGCTCGGCCACGCGCAGGGGTACGTGTATCCGCACGACCTGCCCGAGGGCATCGCCGCCCAGCAGTACGCCCCGGACGCGCTCAAGGACCGCGCCTACTACCGTCCGACCCGCCACGGCGCCGAGACACGGTACGCGGACGCGGTGGAGTGGACCCGCAAGCACCTCGGGCGGAAGCAGTCCTGACCACCCTGTAGACTTGCGCGAAGCGCTGCGTCCCGTGTCCGGCACCTCGACAAGAGGAGGCCGGCACCACCAGAGCGGGACATCCAGCCGGAACCTCGTGGCCGTACGGCACGGGGATCCAGGAGCGTCGCGCACCGTCGAACGGTGTCGCGGGCAGCCCACCACCTTCCCGGCAGCCCCGGGTACGGGTCGGTGGGCCACTCGCGTGCTGCACGTATGTGCCCAGACCAGGGGAGCGGCTGCCCGGCAGGTCCCTCGCGGACCCGCAGGGTTTCCCCGGCTGCGGATGCGACCTCCCCTAACCCTGGTGAAGCCGGTTACAGACAGAAACACGAGGTGTTCGGTTCATGGCGAACCAGTCCCGCCCCAAGGTCAAGAAGTCGCGTGCCCTCGGTATCGCGCTGACCCCGAAGGCCGTCAAGTACTTCGAGGCCCGCCCCTACCCGCCGGGCGAGCACGGCCGCGGCCGCAAGCAGAACTCGGACTACAAGGTCCGTCTGCTGGAGAAGCAGCGCCTGCGCGCGCAGTACGACATCTCCGAGCGCCAGCTGGTGCGCGCCTACGAGCGTGCCTCCAAGGTGCAGGGCAAGACCGGTGAGGCCCTGATCGTGGAGCTCGAGCGCCGTCTCGACGCCCTGGTCCTGCGTTCGGGCATCGCCCGCACCATCTACCAGGCCCGTCAGATGGTCGTGCACGGCCACATCGAGGTCAACGGCCAGAAGGTCGACAAGCCGTCGTTCCGCGTCCGTCCCGACGACGTCGTGATGGTCCGCGAGCGCAGCCGCGAGAAGACGCTCTTCCAGATCGCCCGTGAGGGTGGCTTCGCCCCCGACGGCGAGACCCCGCGCTACCTCCAGGTGAACCTCAAGGCCCTGGCGTTCCGCCTGGACCGCGAGCCCAACCGCAAGGAAGTCCCGGTCATCTGCGACGAGCAGCTCGTCGTCGAGTACTACGCCCGCTGACGCTCTCGTCGGACGCGGTACTCCCAGCACGTCGGCCCGCCGTCTCCCCGCCCTCCCGGGCGGGCGAGCCGGCGGGCCGGCGCGTTCGCCGGGCCAGGGGCCGGGAGCCAGGGGCCGGGAGCCGGGAGCCGGGAGCCGGGAGCCGGGAGCCGCGCAAGGAACGCGGCGCCCCCTGCGCGACCGTACCGGCGCGTCGCGCAACTCCCGCTGTCCGCGGCCCCGAATCCGGTACGGGTCGGCCGTCCCGGCGCGATAGGCTCGGGAGACGACTTTTCGACGTTCAGGCACGTTCTAGGGGAGCGGGTGCACGCGGTGTCCGGTGGAGAGGTGGCCGGGATCCTGGTGGCCGTCTTCTGGGCGATCCTGGTCTCCTTCCTCGCCGTCGCGCTGGCGAGGCTGGCCCAGACGCTCAAGGCGACCACCAAACTGGTGGCGGACGTGACCGACCAGGCCGTGCCGCTGCTGGCGGACGCCTCCACCGCGGTGCGCTCGGCGCAGACCCAGATCGACCGGGTCGACGCGATCGCGTCGGACGTCCAGGAGGTCACGTCGAACGCGTCGGCGCTGTCGACGACCGTGGCGTCCACCTTCGGCGGCCCCCTGGTCAAGGTCGCGGCGTTCGGCTACGGCGTGCGCCGGGCGATCGCCGGCCGTCGAGAGGACGAACCCGCCAAGGCGCCCCGGCGTACCGTGATCGTGGGCCGCACCGTCCCGTCCCCGCGACGGGGGAAGCGGAACACCCGGGAAAAGAGAGACTGACCGAGCGATGTTCCGCCGTACCTTCTGGTTCACCACGGGCGTCGCCGCCGGTGTGTGGGCCACCACCAAGGTCAACCGCAAGCTGAGGCAGCTGACCCCCGAGAGCCTCGCCGCCCAGGCGGCGAACAAGGCCCTCGCCGCGGGCCACCGGATCAAGGACCGTGCGACGGACTTCGCGTTCGACGTCCGCGCGGGCATGCTCCAGCGGGAGGCCGAACTGGGCGAGGCACTCGGTCTGAACGCACCCGTGGACCAACTCCCCGCCCCCCGGCGGCACGCCGCCATCGAGAACCGCAACAGCCCGAAGTACGTCGAGAGCCCGACGCACCCGTACAACCGGAATGAGGACCACTGATGGAGTCGGCCGAGATCCGCCGCCGCTGGTTGAGCTTCTTCGAGGAGCGCGGTCACACCGTCGTTCCTTCGGCGTCGCTCATCGCGGACGACCCGACTCTGCTCCTCGTCCCGGCCGGCATGGTGCCCTTCAAGCCCTACTTCCTGGGTGAGGTCAAGCCGCCGTTCCCGCGCGCCACCAGCGTGCAGAAGTGCGTGCGCACGCCCGACATCGAAGAGGTCGGCAAGACCACGCGGCACGGCACGTTCTTCCAGATGTGCGGCAACTTCTCCTTCGGCGACTACTTCAAGGAAGGCGCCATCAAGCTCGCCTGGGAGCTGTTGACCGCGCCCCAGGACAAGGGCGGTTACGGCCTGGAGCCCGAGCGCCTGTGGATCACCGTCTACAAGGACGACGACGAGGCCGAGCAGATCTGGCGCGACGTCATCGGCGTGCCCGCCGAGCGCATCCAGCGCCTGGGCATGAAGGACAACTTCTGGTCCATGGGCGTGCCCGGCCCCTGCGGCCCCTGTTCCGAGATCAACTACGACCGCGGCCCCGAGTTCGGCGCCGAGGGCGGCCCCGCTGTCAACGACGAGCGGTACGTGGAGATCTGGAACCTCGTCTTCATGCAGTACGAGCGCGGCGAGGGCACCGGTAAGGACAACTTCGAGATCCTCGGCGACCTGCCGAGCAAGAACATCGACACCGGGCTCGGCCTCGAGCGGCTCGCCATGATTCTGCAGGGCGTGCAGAACATGTACGAGATCGACACCTCCATGGCCGTGATCAAGAAGGCCACCGAGCTGACCGGTGTCTCCTACGGCGACGCCCATGACTCGGACGTCTCCCTGCGCGTGGTCACCGACCACATGCGCACCGCCACCATGCTCATCGGTGACGGCGTGACCCCCGGCAACGAGGGCCGCGGCTACGTCCTGCGCCGCATCATGCGCCGCGCCATCCGCAACATGCGCCTCCTCGGCGCCACCGGTCCGGTCGTCAAGGACCTGATCGACACCGTGATCGCGATGATGGGGCAGCAGTACCCCGAGCTCGTCACCGACCGCGAGCGCATCGAGAAGGTCGCCCTGGCCGAGGAGGCCGCCTTCCTGAAGACGCTGAAGGCCGGCACCAACATCCTCGACTCCGCGGTGAGCGAGACCAAGGACACCGGCGGCACGGTGCTCTCCGGCGACAAGGCGTTCCTGCTCCACGACACCTGGGGCTTCCCGATCGACCTCACCCTGGAGATGGCCGCCGAGCAGGGCCTGTCCGTGGACGAGGACGGCTTCCGCCGCCTGATGAAGGAGCAGCGGGAGCGCGCCAAGGCCGACGCCCAGGCCAAGAAGACCGGCCACGCCGATCTCGGCGCCTACCGCGAGATCGCCGACAGCGCAGGTGAGACCGACTTCACCGGCTACACCGACACCGAGGGCGAGTCCACGGTCGTCGGCATCCTCGTCGACGGCGCCTCCTCCCCGGCCGCCACCGAGGGCGACGAGGTGGAGATCGTCCTGGACCGCACCCCGTTCTACGCCGAGGGCGGCGGCCAGATCGGCGACACCGGACGCATCAAGGTGGAGTCCGGTGCCGTCATCGAGGTCCGCGACACCCAGAAGCCGGTACCGGGCGTCTACGTCCACAAGGGCGTGGTCCAGGTCGGCGAGGTGACCGTGGGCGCCAAGGCCCACGCCTCGATCGACGCCCGCCGCCGCAAGGCCATCGCCCGCGCCCACTCGGCCACCCACCTCACCCACCAGGCGCTGCGCGACGCCCTCGGCCCCACGGCCGCCCAGGCCGGCTCCGAGAACCAGCCCGGCCGCTTCCGCTTCGACTTCGGCTCCCCGTCCGCGGTCCCGCACTCGGTGATGACCGACGTCGAACAGAAGATCAACGAGGTGCTCGCCCGGGACCTGGACGTGCGCGCCGACGTCATGGGGATCGAGGAGGCCAAGAAGCAGGGCGCCATCGCCGAGTTCGGCGAGAAGTACGGCGCACGCGTCCGCGTCGTCACCATCGGGGACTTCTCCAAGGAGCTGTGCGGCGGCACCCACGTGCACAACACCGCCCAGCTGGGCCTGGTGAAGCTGCTCGGCGAGTCCTCGATCGGCTCCGGGGTGCGGCGCATCGAGGCCCTGGTCGGCGTGGACGCCTACACCTTCCTCGCCCGTGAGCACACGGTCGTCAACCAGCTCACCGAGCTGCTCAAGGGCCGCCCCGAGGAACTGCCGGAGAAGGTCGCGGGCATGCTCGGCAAGCTGAAGGACGCGGAGAAGGAGATCGAGAAGTTCCGCGCCGAGAAGGTGCTGCAGGCCGCCGCCGGGCTGGCCGAGTCCGCCGAGGACGTCCGCGGTGTGGCCGTCGTCACCGGCCGGGTGCCGGACGGCACCACCGCCGACGACCTGCGCAAACTGGTCCTGGACGTGCGCGGCCGCATCCAGGGCGGCCGGGCCGCCGTGGTCGCCCTGTTCGCCGTCACGGGGGGCAAGCCGCTGACGGTCATCGCCACCAACGAGGCGGCCCGCGAGCGCGGGCTGAAGGCCGGCGACCTGGTCCGCACGGCGGCGAAGACCCTCGGCGGCGGCGGTGGCGGCAAGCCGGACGTCGCCCAGGGCGGCGGGCAGAACCCGGCCGCCGTCGGGGACGCAGTGGACGCCGTCCAGCGTCTGGTCGCCGAGAGCGCCCGGTAGGAACGAGCGGGAAACGGTCACGAGCATGAGAAGAGGACGCCGACTCGCCATCGACGTCGGCGACGCCCGCATCGGGGTCGCCTCCTGCGACCCCGACGGGATCCTCGCCACCCCGGTGGAGACGGTCCAGGGACGGGACGTCCCCGCAGCCCACCGCCGGCTGAAGCAGCTCGTCGAGGAGTACGAGCCGATCGAGATCGTCATCGGCCTCCCTCGCTCCCTCTCGGGGGGCGAGGGCCCCGCCGCGGTGAAGGTCCGCGGCTTCGCCCAGGAACTGGCACGTTTGGCGGCGCCGGTTCCGGTCAGGCTCGTGGACGAGCGGATGACCACGGTGACGGCCGGTCAGGGACTGCGTGCCTCGGGCGTGAAGGCGAAGAAGGGCCGGTCCGTCATCGATCAGGCCGCCGCCGTCGTCATCCTGCAGCAGGCCCTGGAATCCGAACGGGTGTCAGGGAAATCTCCCGGCGAGGGCGTCGAAGTGGTCATCTGATCGCGATACGGTAACGTTCCGCGCGATGTGGCGGTGTTCGAACAGCCGCCGCACAGCAAAAGAGGCGGACCGGAAGCCGGGCCACACGCGCCGCGTGACCGCCGCCTCGCGGCTCTAGGGGATCGATGACTGAGTATGGCCGGGGCCCAGGCCCCGCACCGTGGCATCCGGAGGACCCGTTGTACGGGGACGTCGGATGGGGAGGGCAGCAGGCCGACGTGGCCCCGTCCCCCTACGGGGGCCAGCAGCAGTATCCGCAGCAGCCGCAGCAGCACTACGGCGACTGGGAGGGCGCCCATCAGGCCGGGTACGGCCAGGGGCAGCAGGGCTACCAGCAGTACGCGGGCCAGGGCGGGCAGCAGTATCAGGGCGGTCCGCAGTACCCCCAGGGTCAGGGCGGTCCGCAGTACCCGCAGGATCAGGGCGGGCAGCAGTACCCGCAGGATCAGGGCGGGCAGCAGTACGCACAGGATCAGGGCGGGCAGCAGTACCCGCAGCAGGGTGGAGCGCAGTACGGCGGTCAGCCGCAGCAGGAGTACGGCAACGGCGGCTGGGACGGCGGCCGGCCGCAGGCTCCCTACCCCGCCGACCCCGTCGACCCGTACGGCGCCCAGCCGGGTGCCTACGCCGACGGACAGCCCGACTTCTACCAGACGCCCGACGCGTATCCGCCCCCCGAGCCGCCGCATCGGCGACGCGCCGAGCCGGAGCCCGAGACCGACTGGGATCCCGGGCCCGACCAGGGCGAACACGCCTTCTTCGCGGGCGACGACGGCGACGACGACACCGACGACGAACCGGACGGCCGGCGCGGCCGCGGCGACCGGCGGGGGCGCGGTGGCAAGGCCAAGAAGGGCCGCAGCGGAGTCGCCTGCCTGGTGGTCGTCCTGGTTTTTGTCGGGGGTGTGGGCGGAGTCGGGTACCTCGGTTACCAGTTCTACCAAAATCGTTTCGGCCCGGCCCCCGATTATGCGGGTGACGGCAACGGCGAGCAGGTGACGGTCACCATTCCCAAGGGCTCCGGCGGCTACGCCATCGGCCAGGTGCTGAAGCAGGCCGGTGTCGTCAAGAGCGTCGACGCGTTCGTCGCGGCGCAGGAGCAGAACCCGGACGGCAAGACCATCCAGGCCGGCACGTACACCCTGAACAAGCACATGTCCGCGGCCGCGGCGGTGCAGTTGATGCTCAGCCCGAAGAGCAAGAACAACCTGATCATCGCCGAGGGCTGGCGCAACTCCAGGATCTACGCGGCCATCGACGACCGTCTGAAGCTCGAGGCGGGCACCACCCGGGACGTGGCCAGGAAGGAGTGGAAGACCTTCGGCCTGCCCGACTGGGCCGACGGAGCCAAGGGCGTCAAGGACCCGCTGGAAGGATTCCTGTATCCCTCCAGTTATCCGGTCGCCAAGGGTATGAAGCCCGAGGACGTCCTCCGGCAGATGGTCGACACGGCCAAGGAGAAGTACGCCGAGTTCGGCATCCAGGACAAGGCCGAGAGCCTCAACCTGCAGAACCCCCTGCAGGTCCTGACGGTCGCGAGCCTCGTCCAGGCCGAGGGCAAGTACAAGCACGACTTCGAGAAGGTCGCGACGGTCGTCTACAACCGGCTCAAGCCCGACAACACCGAGACCTACGGCCTGCTCGACTTCGACTCCACGGTGAACTACCTGCGCGGCCAGTCCAAGCTGGCGACGGGTTCCGTCAACGCGCTGCGGCAGA
The DNA here is from genome assembly GCF_042869095.1 of Streptomyces sp. NPDC007264. Classification (NCBI taxonomy): domain Bacteria; kingdom Bacillati; phylum Actinomycetota; class Actinomycetes; order Kitasatosporales; family Streptomycetaceae; genus Streptomyces; species Streptomyces sp. NPDC007264. The sequence goes on along the minus strand of NZ_JBIAFD010000005.1, from coordinate 102,045 downwards.
TCGACGACCCGTACAACACGTACAAGATCAAGGGGTTGCCCCCCGGGCCGATCGACAACCCCGGAGAGGTGGCCATCAAGGCCGCCCTCAACCCGGCCGAGGGAAACTGGTACTACTTCGTCTCGATCAACGACAACGAGACGCTCTTCGCCGAGACCAACGAAGAGCAGAACCGCAACCGCCAGAAGTACCTCGAAGAGCAGAAGAAGGGTCAATGACGGGCACCGTCAGCAAGCGCCGAGCCGCCGTCCTCGGCTCCCCGATCGCCCACTCCCTCTCCCCGGTGCTGCACCGCGCCGCGTATGACGAGCTGGGGCTGACGGACTGGTCCTACGACCGGTTCGAGATCGACGAGGAGGCGCTGCCCGGGTTCGTCGGGAAGCTCGGTCCCGAGTGGGCCGGGCTGTCCCTGACCATGCCGCTCAAGCGGGCCGTCATCCCGCTGCTCGACTCGATCAGCGACACGGCGGCCTCGGTGGAGGCGGTGAACACGGTCGTGTTCACCGACGACGGGCGGCGCGCGGGCGACAACACCGACATCCCCGGGATGGTCGCCGCGCTGCGCGAGCGCGGCATCGAGGAGGTCGCCTCCGCAGCGATCCTCGGCGCGGGCGCCACCGCGTCCTCCGCGCTGGCCGCCCTGGCCCGGATCTGCACCGGCGAGATCGTCGCCTACGTCCGCAGCGGTGCGCGGGCCGCCGAGATGCGGCAGTGGGGCGAGCGGCTCGGCGTCGACGTCCGCATCGCGGACTGGGCGGACGCCGACCGGGCGCTGCACGCCCCGCTGGTCGTCGCCACCACACCGGCCGGGACGACGGACGCGCTGGCCGCCGCCGTACCGGAGCGTCCGGCGACCCTGTTCGACGTGCTGTACGACCCCTGGCCGACCGCCCTCGCGGCCCGGTGGAGCGCGTACGGCGGCGCCGTCGTCAGCGGCCTGGACCTGCTCGTGCACCAGGCCGTCCTGCAGGTCGAGCAGATGACGGGCCGCTTCCCTGCCCCCCTGGACGCCATGCGCAGGGCCGGCGAGAAGGCGCTGTCGGAGCGCTGACGTCAGCTTTCACGTCCGCTTGATGGACCGCGACCGGTCCGGGCCCCCGAACGTGGGAGGATCGGAGGTGGCGGGCCAGGGCCGCGCACCCGGTCGCGCCACCGCAGTTCCAGGCGCGAGCATGAGGAGCACCGTTGAGCAGGTTGCGTTGGCTGACCGCGGGGGAGTCCCACGGACCCGCACTCGTCGCCACGCTGGAGGGCCTTCCCGCCGGCGTGCCGATCACGACGGAGATGGTGGCTGACCACCTGGCCCGGCGGCGGCTCGGCTACGGACGCGGTGCGCGGATGAAGTTCGAGCGGGACGAGGTCACCTTCCTCGGCGGCGTCCGCCACGGTCTCACCCTGGGCTCCCCGGTGGCGGTCATGGTGGGCAACACCGAGTGGCCCAAGTGGGAGAAGGTCATGGCGGCCGACCCGGTCGACCCGGCGGTGCTGGCCGAACTGGCCCGCAATGCGCCGCTGACCCGCCCCCGCCCCGGGCATGCGGATCTGGCGGGCATGCAGAAGTACGGGTTCGAGGAGGCCCGGCCGGTGCTCGAGCGTGCGTCGGCCCGGGAGACCGCGGCGCGTGTGGCACTGGGCGCGGTGGCCCGGTCGTATCTCAAGGAGACGGCCGGTATCGAGATCGTCTCGCACGTGGTGGAGCTGGCGGCGGCGAAGGCGCCGTACGGGGTGTACCCGACACCGGCGGACGTCGAGCGGCTGGACGCGGACCCGGTGCGCTGCCTGGACGCGGACACGTCGAAGGCGATGGTCGCGGAGATCGACCAGGCGCACAAGGACGGCGACACGCTCGGTGGTGTCGTCGAGGTCCTGGCGTACGGCGTTCCCGTGGGCCTGGGCTCGCACGTGCACTGGGACCGGCGGCTGGACGCGCGGCTGGCGGCGGCGCTGATGGGCATCCAGGCGATCAAGGGGGTGGAGGTCGGTGACGGCTTCGAGCTGGCGCGGGTGCCGGGTTCGAAGGCGCACGACGAGATCCTGACGACGCCCGAGGGCATCAGGCGGGCGACGGGTCGCTCGGGTGGCACCGAGGGAGGTCTGTCCACCGGTGAGCTGCTGCGGGTGCGGGCGGCGATGAAGCCGATCGCGACCGTGCCGCGCGCGCTGAGGACGGTGGACGTCGCGACGGGCGAGCCCACGCAGGCGCACCACCAGCGTTCCGACGTGTGTGCGGTGCCGGCGGCGGGGATCGTCGCCGAGGCCATGGTCGCCCTTGTCCTGGCGGACGCGGTGGCGGAGAAGTTCGGCGGCGACAGCGTGGCCGAGACCCGCCGCAACGTGCAGTCGTACCTCGACCACCTGGGGATCCGATGAGCGCGCCGGTGGTGGTCCTCGTCGGCCCGATGGGGGTGGGCAAGTCCACCGTCGGGCGGGTGCTGGCGCAGCGGCTCGGCGTGGGCTACCGGGACACGGACGACGACATCGTGGCCGCACAGGGCCGCTCCATCGCCGACATCTTCGTGGACGAGGGCGAACCGGTCTTCCGTGCCCTGGAGAAGGCGGCGGTGCGCACGGCGCTCGCCGAGCACGAGGGGGTGCTCGCCCTGGGAGGCGGCGCCGTCCTCGACGGCGGGACGCGCTCGGCGCTCGCCGGCCGGCATGTGGTCTATCTGTCGATGGACGTCGAGGAGGCGGTCAAGCGCACCGGCCTGAACGTGGCCCGGCCGCTGCTGACGGTCAACCCGCGCAAGCAGTGGCGGGAGCTGATGGAGGCGCGCCGCCCTCTGTACGAGGAGGTCGCGACGGCGGTGGTGGCCACCGACGGCCGCAGCCCCGAAGAGGTCGCCCAAGCGGTCCTGGACGCAGTGGAGTTGAAGCAGGCATGAGTGAGGCAGTGACCCGGATCCAGGTCGGCGGCACCGCCGGCACCGACCCGTACGAGGTCCTGGTCGGCCGGCGGCTCCTCGGCGAGCTGGCCGGGTTGATCGGCGACCGGGCCAAGCGGGTCGCGGTGATCCATCCGCAGGCACTGGAGGGGACGGGCGAGGCACTGCGCGCCGATCTCGCGGAGCAGGGCTTCGAGGCCGTGGCCATCCAGGTGCCCAACGCGGAGGAGGCCAAGACCGCCGAGGTCGCCGCCTACTGCTGGAAGGCACTGGGCCGGTCCGGCTTCACCCGCACCGACGTCATCGTGGGAGTGGGCGGCGGCGCGACCACCGACCTCGCCGGGTTCGTGGCCGCGACCTGGCTGCGCGGTGTGCGCTGGATCGCGATCCCCACCACCGTGCTGGCCATGGTGGACGCGGCGGTGGGCGGCAAGACGGGCATCAACACGGCCGAGGGCAAGAACCTGGTGGGTGCCTTCCACCCCCCGGCCGGGGTGCTGTGCGACCTGGCCGCGCTGGAGTCCCTCTCGGTCAACGACTACGTCTCCGGGCTCGCCGAGGTCATCAAGGCCGGTTTCATCGCCGACCCGGTGATCCTGGAGCTGATCGAGGCCGACCCGCAGGCCGCCCGCAGCCCGGCGGGCCCGCACACCGCGGAGTTGATCGAGCGCTCCATCAGGGTCAAGGCCGAGGTGGTCTCCGCCGACCTGAAGGAGTCGGGCCTCAGGGAGATCCTCAACTACGGGCACACGCTCGGCCACGCCATCGAGAAGAACGAGCGCTACACGTGGCGGCACGGCGCGGCCGTCGCGGTGGGGATGCACTTCGCCGCCGAACTCGGCCGCCTGGCGGGCCGGCTGGACGACGCGACCGCCGACCGCCACCGCACGGTCCTGGAGTCGGTGGGGCTGCCGCTGCACTACCGCCACGACCAGTGGCCGAAGTTGCTGGAGACCATGAAGGTCGACAAGAAGTCCCGCGGCGATCTGCTCCGCTTCGTCGTCCTGGACGGCCTGGCCAAGCCCACCGTGCTGGAAGGCCCCGACCCGGCGGTCCTGCTCGCCGCGTACGGCGAAGTGGGGGAGTAGTCCCCTTCCGGGAGGCGTGGGGCGGGTGACTCGTTCCGCTCGGCGCCGGTTGCCCCGATTTGCCTGTGGCAATGGGCACTTCGGGGCACGGCAGGGCGTTCACACAACGGCGGCCGGGGACGGTACCGTTCGGTAGGGAGCGGGGTGCCACGCCCCGCTGCCAGCGTCGATCGCCTGCACGAGACGGAGTGGCACCGGATGCAGCACGCAGTGGGAGCTCCGCTGCCGCCGCCCCACCAGCCGGGGCACGGTCCGGCGACCGCCTGGTCACCGGCCGCACACCACCCGGGACAGCCGGGCGCCCACCCGGGCCCCGTACCGCAGACCCCGCCCGCGCCCGCGTCCGCGCCGGGCTTCGCCGGACCTCAGATGCCCCCGGGCGCACCGCACGCGTCCGTACCGCCGCAGCACGCGTCCGTACCGCCCGTCCCGCCGCAGCACGCGTCCGTACCGCCCGTCCCGCCCGCCCCGGACACCACGGGCCATGTGCGGCTCCCGCCCGGCGGCCCGGTCGGCATGCCGAGCCCACCGCCGGCCGTGAGCGCCCCGGACCCCGCGTCCACCACGCTCGCCGTGCTGCTCATCGGCCCCGCGGGCGCGGGCAAGACCAGCGTCGCGAAGTACTGGGCCGACCACCGCCGGGTCCCGACGGCCCACATCAGCCTCGACGACGTCCGCGAATGGGTGCGCTCGGGCTTCGCCGACCCGCAGTCGGGGTGGAACGACAACTCGGAGGCGCAGTACCGTCTGGCCCGCCGCACCTGCGGCTTCGCGGCCCGCAACTTCCTGGCCAACGGCATCTCCTGCATCCTCGACGACGCCGTCTTCCCCGACCGCCCGGTCGTGGGCCTCGGCGGCTGGAAACGGCATGTGGGTCCCGGTCTGCTGCCGGTGGTCCTCCTGCCGGGTCTGGAGATCGTCCTGGAGCGCAACGCGGAGCGCACCGGCAACCGGCGCCTGAGCGACGAGGAGGTCGCCCGGATCCACGGCCGCATGGCCGGCTGGTACGGCTCCGGGCTGCCGATCATCGACAACTCCCAGCTGGACGTGGAGGGGACCGCACGCGTCCTGGACGAGGTGCTGGCGCGGTCCATCGCGAGCCCCCCGGCGTGGTGAGGCCCTGGGCCCCGAATCTCCGACGCGCATGCCCCGGGCCCTGGCCCCCGGGCGTCCCGCGCGGATGCCCCGCCGCCCGTCCGGCCGCTCTGGAACGGCGACATCCGGCCGCCGCTCATAGGCTCGGGTCATGTCAGAGGTGTACGCGGCCCGCCGCGAGCGGCTGAGGGAACGCTGCAGCGCGGGCGGCAGCGCGACGGCGCTGGTCTCCCGCCCCGCCAACGTCCGCTATCTCGCGGGCGCCGCGCCGCGGGGTGCCGTGCTGCTGCTGGGCGTGGGCGAGGACGTCCTGCTGTGCGCCGGACCACCGGACGACCAGCACGCCGACGGCCGGCCCGACGAGGCGGTGCGGGTGCATCCGCTGCCGGTGTCGAGCGGGGATCCCGCCGTCGCCGCGGCCGATCTGGCGGCCGCACAGGGTGCCGAGTCCCTGGCGGTCGAGGAGCACCACCTGACCGTCGCCCGGCATCGCGCCCTGGGGTCCGTCGCGCCGCGGCTGCGGCTCGCCGACCTCGGCGGGGCCGTCGAGCAGCTGCGGCTGGTCAAGGACGAGGAGGAGATCTCCCTCCTGCGGATCGGCGCGGAGATCGCCGACCAGGCCCTGAGCGAGCTGCTCGAATCGATCCTCGTCGGCCGCACCGAGCGCCACCTCGCCCTGGAACTGGAGCGCCGGCTCGTCGACCACGGCGCCGACGGTCCCGCCTTCCCCACCTCCGTCGCCGCCGGCCCGAACTCCGGCCGCCGCGGGCACCGCCCCACCGACCGGCGGGTGGAGGAGGGCGACTTCCTCTCCGTCTGCCTCGGGGCCGCCTACCGCGGCTACCGCTGCGAGATCGGCCGGACCTTCGTCATCGGCACCTCGCCGGCCGACTGGCAGGTCGAGCTGTACGATCTCGTCTTCGCGGCCCAGCGGGCCGGACGCGAGGCCCTGGCGCCCGGCGCCGGCTACCGCGACGTGGACCGGGCCGCACGGCAGGTGCTGGATTCGGCGGGCCATGGCGAGGGCCTCCCGCCGATGACCGGGCACGGTGTGGGACTCGAAATCGACGAGGACCCACAGTTGGCCCCCACGGCCATGGGTAAACTGGACGCTTGCGTGCCGGTCACCGTCGAACCGGGGGTCCACCTCCCCGGCCGGGGCGGGGTCCGGATCGATGACACGCTCGTCGTGCGCTCCGAGGCGGACGGCGGACCCGAGCTACTCACCATCACGACCAAGGAGCTGCTCGCGCTGTAGCGCGTGCCCCGGGGTCGTACGTCAGTCCAGGAGATTCCGCAACCGTGGCTTCCACGAACGACCTCAAGAACGGCATGGTGCTCAAGCTCGAAGGCGGCCAGCTCTGGTCCGTCGTCGAGTTCCAGCACGTCAAGCCCGGCAAGGGCCCCGCATTCGTGCGCACCAAGCTCAAGAACGTGCTCTCCGGCAAGGTCGTCGACAAGACGTTCAACGCCGGTATCAAGGTCGAGACGGCCACTGTCGACAAGCGCGACATGCAGTTCTCGTACATGGACGGCGACTACTTCGTCTTCATGGACCTGGAGACGTACGACCAGCTCCACGTCGACCGCAAGGCCGTCGGTGACGCCGCCAACTTCCTGATCGAGGGCTTCACCGCCACCGTCGCGCAGCACGAGGGCGAGGTGCTCTTCGTCGAGCTGCCGGCGGCCGTCGAGCTGACCATCGCCGAGACCGAGCCGGGCGTCCAGGGCGACCGCTCCACCGGCGGCACCAAGCCCGCCACGCTGGAGACCGGCCACCAGATCCAGGTCCCGCTCTTCATCACCACCGGTGAGAAGATCAAGGTGGACACCCGTACGAGCGACTACCTCGGCCGGGTGAACAGCTAACCGTGGCTGCCCGTAATACGGCCCGTAAGCGCGCCTTCCAGATCCTCTTCGAGGGCGACCAGCGCGGGGCCGACGTCCGCACGGTCCTCGCGGACTGGATCCGGCACTCGAGGACCGACACCCGGCAGCCGCCGGTGAGCGAGTACACGATGCAGCTGGTCGAGGGCTACGCGACGTACGCGAAGCGCATCGACGAGCTGATCGCGCAGTACGCGGTCGGCTGGACGCTCGACCGGATGCCGGTCGTCGACCGCAACATCCTGCGCCTCGGTGCCTACGAGCTGATCTGGGTCGACGAGACCCCGGACGCGGTGGTGCTCGACGAGATGGTGCAGCTCGCCAAGGAGTTCTCCACGGATGAGTCGCCCTCGTTCGTCAACGGCCTGCTCGGCCGGCTGAAGGAGCTGAAGCCGTCGTTGCGCCGCGACGAGCGCTGAGACGCACGAGCACCGGAGGGCCCGCAGCACATCGGCTGCGGGCCCTCCGGCGTCCGTGCTTCGCGTCCGCGCGGGCGGCTGCCGCGGGCCGCAGCACGCCGCCGGGGTGGCCGGAACCGCATGGTTCCGGCCACCCCGGCGGCACGTTTCTGCTGAGGCTGGAGCGGTCAGCTCTCCTCGTGGGCGACGGCGCGGCGCGCGTCCGCGTCAAGAACACCCCAGTTGATCAGCTGCTCGGTGAGGACCGAGGGCGACTGGTCGTAGATGACCGCGAGCGTGCGCAGGTCGTCCTGGCGGATGGACAGCACCTTGCCGTTGTAGTCGCCGCGCTGGGACTGGATCGTCGCCGCGTACCGCTGGAGCGGGCCCGCCTTCTCGGCCGGCACGTTGGCCAGCCGCTCCAGGTCGAGGACGAGCTTCGGCGGCGGCTCGGCGGCTCCGCCCGGGGTGGTGCCGGGCAGGAGCTCCTGCACCGGGACCCCGTAGAAGTCCGCCAGCTCGGCGAGGCGCTGCACGGTGACGGCGCGGTCGCCGCGCTCGTACGAACCGACCACGACCGCCTTCCAACGTCCCTGGGACTTCTCTTCCACACCGTGGAGGGAAAGGCCCTGCTGGGTGCGGATCGCCCGGAGCTTGGCCCCGAGCTGTTTGGCGTATTCGCTGGACATATGGCTCCCCGGACACGGTGTCGACGTGCGGCTCGGCCGCGCGGCTGGTGACTCACTGTGAGGTTACGCAGCGTGACTCTGCCCCGTCAAGCCGAACGGTCCGCACCGACCCTTCCGTGGCAGACGGACCGCGATGCCGCCGGACGGGTGACGCCCGCGCCCAGGGGGCGATCGGCCGCGAGAGGCGGGCTGGTACCGTGGATGGCGCAATCCCGACGTCCTTTAAGGTCCGTCCCGTGAGACGGAGAAGGAGGTCCGTTTCGTATGGACACACAGCAGCATTCCGATGCCCGGCCCGTCCTCGAAGGCCCTGACATCGCGCGGGTGCTGACCCGCATCGCCCACGAGATCGTCGAGCGCGCCAAGGGCGCCGACGACGTGGTGCTCCTCGGCATCCCGACCCGTGGCGTCTTCCTGGCCCGGCGGCTGGCCACCAAGCTCGAGCAGATCACCGGCCGCGGCATCCCGGTCGGCTCCCTCGACATCACCATGTACCGCGACGACCTGCGCATGCACCCACCGCGTGCGCTGGCCCGCACCGAGATCCCCGGTGACGGCATCGACGGCCGCCTCGTCGTCCTCGTCGACGACGTGCTCTTCTCCGGCCGTACCATCCGCGCCGCCCTCGACGCCCTGAACGACATCGGGCGTCCCCGCGCGGTCCAGCTCGCGGTCCTGGTGGACCGCGGCCACCGCGAGCTCCCGATCCGCGCCGACTACGTCGGCAAGAACCTGCCCACGTCGCTGCGGGAGACGGTCAAGGTCCAGCTCGCCGAGGAGGACGGTCGCGACACCGTGCTGCTCGGCGCGAAGCAGACCCTCCCGGGCGCACCGCAGTAGTGCTCCGGCGGCGCACACGACTGCCGTGCGCCCTCGAGTGCCTCAGACGCGCGCCCGTCTGCCGGGCCGTGCCCTCCGGGCCCCCGGACCCCCGCTTCCCGAATGAACTGCCTTACGGAGCCTGAAAGATGCAGCGTCATCTCATCTCGGCCGCCGACCTCACCCGCGACGACGCCGTCCTGATCCTCGACACCGCCGAGGAGATGGCCCGGGTCGCCGACCGGCCGATCAAGAAGCTGCCGACCCTGCGCGGCCGCACCGTCGTCAACCTCTTCTTCGAGGACTCCACCCGCACCCGGATCTCCTTCGAGGCCGCCGAGAAGCGGCTGTCCGCGGATGTCATCAACTTCTCCGCCAAGGGGTCCAGCGTCTCCAAGGGCGAGTCCCTGAAGGACACCGCCCAGACCCTGGAGGCCATGGGCGTCGACGCCGTCGTCATCCGGCACGGCGCCTCCGGAGCCCCCTACCGCCTGGCCAACTCGGGCTGGATCGACGCCGCGGTGATCAACGCCGGCGACGGCACCCACCAGCACCCGACGCAGGCCCTGCTCGACGCCTTCACCATGCGCCGGCGCCTGGTCGGCCGGGACGCCGGGCTCGGCCGCGACCTGGCGGGCCGGCGCATCACGATCGTCGGCGACATCCTGCACAGCCGCGTCGCCCGCTCCAACGTCGACCTGCTGCACACCCTCGGCGCCGACGTCACCCTGGTCGCCCCGCCCACCCTGCTGCCGGTCGGCGTCGGGTCCTGGCCGTGCGAGATCTCCTACGCCCTCGACAGCACGCTGCCCAAGTCCGACGCGGTGATGATGCTGCGCGTCCAGCGCGAGCGCATGAACGCCGCCTTCTTCCCGACCGAGCGCGAGTACGCCCGCCGCTACGGCCTCGACGCCGACCGCATGGCCCGGATGCCCGAGCACGCCATCGTGATGCACCCCGGCCCCATGGTCCGCGGCATGGAGATCACCGCCGAGGTCGCCGACTCCGGCCGCTGCACCGCCGTCGAGCAGGTCGCCAACGGCGTCTCCATCCGCATGGCGGTCCTCTACCTGCTGCTGGGCGGCAACGAGCCCGCCGTGGCGCAGCCGTCGCCCACCACCACCCTGGCAGCCAGGCCCTTCGCGCCCGCCTCCGACCTGCGTACCGAGGAGAAGTAACCAGATGAGCAAGACCCTGATCCGTGGTGCGAAGGTGCTCGGCGGCGAGCCGCAGGACGTGCTGATCGACGGAGACGAGATCGCCGAGGTGGGTACGGCCCTCGCCGCCGAGGGCGCCGAGGTGGTCGAGGCCGGGGGCAAGGTGCTGCTGCCGGGCCTGGTCGACCTGCACACCCATCTGCGCGAGCCCGGCCGCGAGGACTCCGAGACGGTCCTGACGGGCACGCGGGCGGCCGCGAGCGGTGGCTACACGGCCGTGTTCGCCATGGCCAACACCTTCCCGGTCGCCGACACCGCCGGCGTCGTCGAGCAGGTCTGGCGGCTCGGCCGGGAGCACGGCTACTGCGATGTGCGCCCAATCGGCGCGGTCACCGTCGGCCTCGAGGGCAAGCAGCTCGCGGAGCTGGGCGCCATGCACGAGTCGGCGGCGGGCGTCACGGTCTTCTCCGACGACGGCAAGTGCGTACACGACGCGGTGATCATGCGTCGCGCGCTGGAGTACGTGAAGGCGTTCGGCGGTGTCGTCGCCCAGCACGCGCAGGAGCCGCGGCTGACCGAGGGCGCCCAGATGAACGAGGGCGTCGTCTCCGCGGAGCTGGGCCTGGGCGGCTGGCCGGCCGTCGCCGAGGAGTCGATCATCGCCCGGGACGTCCTGCTCGCCGATCACGTCGGCTCCCGCGTGCACATCTGCCACCTGTCCACCGCCGGGTCCGTCGAGATCGTGCGCTGGGCCAAGTCCCGCGGCATCGACGTCACCGCCGAGGTCACCCCGCACCACCTCCTCCTCACCGACGAGCTGGTGCGCACGTACAACCCGGTCTACAAGGTCAACCCGCCGCTGCGCACCGAGCGCGACGTGATGGCGCTGCGCGAGGCCCTCGCCGACGGCACGATCGACATCGTCGCCACCGACCACGCCCCGCACCCCCACGAGGACAAGGACTGCGAGTGGGCCGCGGCCGCCATGGGCATGGTCGGCCTGGAGACCGCGCTGTCCGTGGTGCAGGAGACCATGGTCGCCACCGGGTTGCTCGACTGGGCCGGTGTCGCCGACCGCATGTCCTACGCGCCCGCGAGGATCGGCCGCGCCACGGGCCACGGCCGGCCCGTCTCGCCAGGCGAGCCGGCCAACCTCACGCTCGTCGACACCGCATACCGTGGGCCGGTGGACCCCGCGGGCTTCGCCTCGCGCAGCCGCAACACCCCCTACGAGGGCCGTGAGCTGCCGGGCCGTGTCACGCACACCTGGCTGCGGGGCAAGGCCACCCTCGTCGACGGGAAGCTCGCGTGACATCTCTCTACCTGCTGGCCGCCGGGAGGAAATCGGCGGAAGTGACCGACTGGGCCGCCCGCGTCGGCTGGCTCGTGGGACTCGCCCTGTTCGTCGCCCTCGTCTACTGGCTGATGCGCGAGGGCTGGAAGTGGCGCGGCACCCTCCAGAGCGACCTGCCGGAGCTCGTCGCCGCGCCGGACGACCCCGGCCCGGTGAAACTGGAGATGACCGGTCGCTACCACGGCTCCACGACCGCCGGGCAGTGGCTGGACCGGATCGTCGCGCACGGCCTGGGGACCCGCAGCCGGGTCGAGCTCACGCTGACGGACGCGGGCCTGGAGGTCGTACGCCCCGGCGCGAGCGACTTCTTCGTCCCGGCCGGACGGCTGCGCGGCGCCCGGCTCGACAAGGGCATCGCGGGCAAGGTCCTCACCGAGGGCGGTCTGCTGGTCGTGACCTGGGAGCACGGCGACAGGCTGATCGACTCCGGGTTCCGCTCCGACCGGGCGGCCGAGCACAGCGACTGGGTCGACGCCCTGAACCAGATGATCAACAAGACGGAAGGCGCACGATGACGACCTCCACCAGGGGAGCCTCCAGGGTTCCCGCCGTACTCGTCCTGGAGGACGGCCGGATCTTCCGCGGCCGCGCCTACGGGGCCGTGGGGGTGACCTTCGGCGAGGCCGTGTTCTCCACCGGCATGACCGGCTACCAGGAGACCCTCACCGACCCGTCGTACCACCGCCAGGTCGTCGTGATGACCGCCCCGCACGTCGGCAACACCGGCGTCAACGACGAGGACCCCGAGTCGCGGCGGATCTGGGTCGCGGGGTATGTCGTGCGCGACCCCGCGCGCGTGCCCTCCAGCTGGCGCGCCCGGCGCTCGCTGGACGAGGAACTGCGCCACCAGGGCGTGGTGGGCATCTCCGGCGTCGACACCCGGGCCCTCACCCGTCACCTGCGCGAGCGGGGCGCCATGCGCGTCGGCATCTTCTCAGGCAACGCGCTGCCCGACGAGGGCGTCATGCTCGCCGAGGTGCGCCAGGCGCCCGAGATGGAGGGCGCGGACCTCTCCGCCGAGGTCGCCACCACCCAGCCGTACGTCGTCCCCGCGATCGGCGAGAAGAAGTTCACCGTCGCCGCCGTCGACCTCGGCATCAAGGGCATGACCCCGCACCGCATGGCCGAGCGCGGCATCGAGGTGCACGTGCTGCCCGCCACGGCGACCGTGGACGACGTGTACGCCGTGCAGCCGGACGGCGTGTTCTTCTCCAACGGCCCGGGCGACCCGGCCACCGCCGACCACCCGGTCTCCGTCATGCGGGCCGTCCTCGAGCGCGGGACGCCCCTGTTCGGCATCTGCTTCGGCAACCAGATCCTGGGCCGCGCGCTCGGCTTCGGCACCTACAAGCTGAAGTACGGCCACCGGGGCATCAACCAGCCGGTGCAGGACCGCACGACCGGCAAGGTCGAGGTCACCGCGCACAACCACGGCTTCGCCGTCGACGCCCCGCTCGACACGGTGTCCGACACCCCCTACGGCCGCGCCGAGGTCTCCCACGTCTGCCTCAACGACGACGTGGTGGAGGGGCTCCGGCTGCTCGACCGGCCGGCCTTCAGCGTCCAGTACCACCCCGAAGCGGCAGCGGGTCCGCACGACGCCGCCTACCTGTTCGACCGCTTCGTATCCCTGATGGAGGGCCAGCGTGCCTAAGCGCACCGATATCCAGTCCGTCCTGGTCATCGGCTCCGGCCCGATCGTCATCGGCCAGGCCGCCGAGTTCGACTACTCCGGCACCCAGGCGTGCCGGGTCCTGAAGGCCGAGGGCCTCAGGGTCGTCCTGGTCAACTCCAACCCGGCGACGATCATGACCGACCCGGAGATCGCCGACGCGACCTACGTCGAACCGATCACGCCGGAGTTCGTCGAGAAGATCATCGCCAAGGAGCGGCCGGACGCGCTGCTGCCCACCCTGGGCGGCCAGACGGCCCTCAACACGGCCATCAAGCTGCACGAGAACGGCGTCCTCGAGAAGTACGGCGTGGAGCTGATCGGCGCCAACGTCGAGGCCATCCACAAGGGCGAGGACCGCGACCGGTTCAAGGAGGTCGTGGAGGCGGTCCGGGAGAAGACCGGGCACGGCGAGTCCGCCCGCTCCGTGATCTGCCACTCCATGGACGAGGTCCTGGCCGGCGTCGAGCAGCTCGGCGGCTACCCCGTCGTCGTCCGCCCCTCCTTCACCATGGGCGGAGCCGGCTCGGGCTTCGCGCACGACGAGGACGAGCTGCGCCGCATCGCCGGCACCGGGCTCACGCTGTCCCCGACCACCGAGGTGCTCCTGGAGGAGTCCATCCTCGGCTGGAAGGAGTACGAGCTGGAGCTGATGCGCGACAAGCACGACAACGTCGTGGTCGTCTGCTCCATCGAGAACTTCGACCCGATGGGCGTGCACACCGGCGACTCGATCACCGTCGCCCCCGCGATGACGCTGACCGACCGCGAGTACCAGATCCTGCGGGACATCGGCATCGCCGTGATCCGCGAGGTCGGCGTCGACACCGGCGGCTGCAACATCCAGTTCGCGGTGGACCCCGCGGACGGCCGGGTCATCGTCATCGAGATGAACCCGCGCGTGTCGCGCTCGTCGGCCCTCGCCTCCAAGGCGACCGGCTTCCCCATCGCCAAGATCGCCGCCAAGCTCGCGGTCGGCTACACGCTCGACGAGATCCCCAACGACATCACGCAGGAGACCCCGGCCTCCTTCGAGCCGACCCTCGACTATGTCGTCGTCAAGGCCCCGCGGTTCGCCTTCGAGAAGTTCCCGAGCGCCGACAGCACGCTGACCACGACCATGAAGTCGGTCGGCGAGGCGATGGCGATCGGCCGCAACTTCACCGAGGCGCTCCAGAAGGCGCTGCGCTCGCTGGAGAAGAAGGGCAGCCAGTTCACGTTCGTGGGCGACCCCGGCGACAAGGCCGCGCTGCTGCGCGAGGCCGTGCGCCCGACGGACGGCCGGATCAACACCGTGATGCAGGCCGTCCGCGCCGGTGCCACGCCGGAGGAGGTCTTCGAGGCCACCAGGATCGACCCCTGGTTCGTCGACCAGCTCTTCCTGATCAAGGAGATCGCGGACGAGCTGGCCGGGGCGGAGCGGCTCGACACCGAGCTGCTCGCCGAGGCCAAGCGGCACGGCTTCTCCGACCAGCAGATCGCCGAGATCCGCGGACTCCGTGAGGACGTGGTGCGCGAGGTGCGGCACGCGCTGGGCGTGCGCCCGGTGTACAAGACGGTCGACACGTGCGCCGCCGAGTTCGCGGCCAGGACGCCGTACTTCTACTCCTCCTACGACGAGGAGACCGAGGTGGCGCCGCGCGAGAAGCCCGCCGTCATCATCCTGGGCTCCGGCCCGAACCGCATCGGCCAGGGCATCGAGTTCGACTACTCGTGCGTCCACGCCTCCTTCGCGCTGAGCGACGCCGGGTACGAGACCGTCATGGTCAACTGCAACCCGGAGACCGTCTCCACGGACTACGACACCTCCGACCGCCTGTACTTCGAGCCGCTGACGCTGGAGGACGTGCTGGAGATCGTCCACGCGGAGCAGCAGGCCGGTCCGGTCGCCGGCGTCGTGGTCCAGCTCGGCGGCCAGACGCCGCTCGGCCTGGCGCAGGCGCTCAAGGACAACGGCGTGCCCGTCGTGGGGACCCCGCCCGAGGCGATCCACGCCGCCGAGGACCGCGGCGCCTTCGGGCGGGTGCTCGCCGAGGCCGGTCTGCCGGCTCCCAAGCACGGGACGGCGACCACCTTCGAGGAGGCCAAGGCCATCGCGGACGAGATCGGCTACCCGGTCCTCGTCCGGCCCTCCTACGTCCTCGGTGGACGCGGCATGGAGATCGTGTACGACGAGGCCCGGCTGTCGTCGTACATCGCGGAGTCGACCGAGATCAGCCCCTCCCGCCCGGTGCTGGTCGACCGCTTCCTCGACGACGCCATCGAGATCGACGTCGACGCCCTGTACGACGGCGAGGAGCTGTACCTCGGCGGCGTCATGGAGCACATCGAGGAGGCCGGCATCCACTCCGGCGACTCGGCGTGCGCATTGCCGCCGATCACCCTGGGCGGCTTCGACATCAAGCGGCTGCGCGCCTCGACCGAGGCCATCGCCCGCGGCGTCGGCGTCCGCGGACTGATCAACATCCAGTTCGCGATGGCCGGGGACATCCTGTACGTCCTGGAGGCCAACCCGCGCGCGTCCCGCACGGTCCCCTTCACCTCGAAGGCGACCGCGGTGCCGCTGGCGAAGGCCGCCGCCCGGATCTCGCTGGGCGCGACCGTCGCCGAACTGCGCGAGGAGGGCCTGCTGCCGGGGAACGGCGACGGCGGCGAGCTCCCGCTCGACGCGCCGATCTCCGTCAAGGAGGCCGTGATGCCGTGGTCGCGGTTCCGCGACATCCACGGCCGGGGCGTGGACACCGTCCTCGGCCCGGAGATGCGCTCCACCGGCGAGGTCATGGGCATCGACTCCGTCTTCGGCACCGCGTACGCCAAGTCGCAGGCCGGCGCCTACGGGCCGCTGCCGACCAAGGGCCGCGCCTTCATCTCGGTCGCCAACCGCGACAAGCGCTCGATGATCTTCCCCGCGCGCGAGCTGGTCGCCCACGGGTTCGAGCTGCTCGCCACCTCCGGCACGGCCGAGGTGCTCAAGCGCAACGGCATCAACGCGACCATCGTGCGCAAGCAGTCCGAGGGCACGGGGCCGCAGGGCGAGAAGACCATCGTCCAGTTGATCCACGACGGCGAGGTCGACCTGATCGTCAACACCCCGTACGGCACCGGTGGCCGCCTCGACGGCTACGAGATCCGCACGGCGGCGGTGGCGCGCTCCGTGCCGTGCCTGACGACGGTCCAGGCGCTCGCCGCGGCCGTCCAGGGCATCGACGCCCTCAACCACGGCGATGTGGGAGTCCGCTCGCTCCAGGAACACGCGGAACACCTGACCGCGGCCCGCGACTAGCAGCCCTGAGGGGGACATCGGAAACGGTGTCCCCCTCTTCGTGAGGACACTGAGAGATGTACAAGCTTTTCTTCCGCCTGGTCTTCTCCCGGATGGATCCCGAGCAGGCCCACCACCTGGCCTTCCGCTGGATCCGTCTGGCCGCGGGCATCCCGGTGCTGCGCACCTTCGTCGCCGCCGTGCTCGCGCCCCGCCACAAGGAGCTGCGCACGGAGGCGTTCGGGCTGCGGATGCACGGTCCCTTCGGGCTCGCGGCGGGCTTCGACAAGAACGCCGTCGGGATCGACGGCATGGCGATGACCGGCTTCGACCACGTCGAGATCGGCACCGTCACCGGGGAACCGCAGCCCGGCAACCCGAAGAAGCGGCTGTTCCGGCTGGTCGAGGACCGGGCCCTGATCAACCGCATGGGCTTCAACAACGAGGGCTCGCTGGCCGTCGCCGCCCGCCTGGCCTCGCGCACGCCCGTCTTCCGGACGGTCGTGGGCGTCAACATCGGCAAGACCAAGGTGGTCCCGGAGTCCGAGGCCGCCGCCGACTACGTGAAGTCGGCCGAGCGGCTCGCACCGTACGCCGACTACCTGGTCGTCAACGTCTCCTCCCCGAACACGCCCGGGCTGCGCGACCTGCAGGCCACCGAGGCGCTGCGCCCCCTGCTGAGCGCCGTCCGCGAGGCCGCCGACCGCACGGTCACCGCCCGGCGCGTCCCGCTGCTGGTGAAGATCGCCCCCGACCTCGCCGACGAGGACGTCGACGCCGTCGCCGACCTCGCCGTGGAACTGGGGCTGGACGGGATCATCGCCACGAACACCACCATCGCGCGTGAGGGGCTCGGCCTGGTGTCCGACCCCGCCGTGGTCGAGGAGACCGGCGGCCTCTCGGGCGCGCCGCTGAAGGCACGCTCCCTGGAGGTGCTGCGCCGGCTGTACGCGCGGGTGGGCGACCGGATCACGCTCGTGGGTGTCGGCGGCATCGAGAACGCGGAGGACGCCTGGCAGCGCATCCTGGCCGGCGCCACCCTGGTGCAGGGCTACAGCGCGCTGATCTACCAGGGGCCCTTCTGGGCCCGCGCCGTCCACAAGGGGCTCGCCGCGCGCCTGCGCACGAGCCCGTACGCCACCCTCGCCGACGCGGTCGGCGCCGACGTGAGGAAGTCCGCATGACCGCCCACCCGTCACCCGACCACCACCCCTCGACGAGGCCCCTCGGGCCGCAGAGTCCTTCCGGAGAACCCTTCGGCGCACGGCTGCGCCGGGCCATGGACGAGCGCGGTCCGCTCTGCGTGGGCATCGACCCGCACGCCTCACTGCTCGCGGAGTGGGACCTGAACGACGATGTCGCCGGCCTGGAGCGGTTCAGCCGCACGGTGGTGGAGGCGGTCGCCGAGCGGGTCGCGGTCGTCAAGCCGCAGAGCGCCTTCTTCGAGCGCTTCGGGTCGCGCGGTGTCGCCGTCCTGGAGAAGACGGTCGAGGAGGCGCGGGCGGCCGGGGCCCTGGTCGTCATGGACGCCAAGCGCGGCGACATCGGCTCGACCATGGCCGCGTACGCCGAGTCCTACCTCCACAAGGACGCCCCGCTGTTCTCGGACGCGCTCACGGTGTCCCCGTACCTCGGCTACGGGGCGCTCAGGCCGGCGGTGGAGCTGGCGAGGGAGAGCGGTACCGGGCTCTTCGTGCTGGCGCTGACCTCCAACCCGGAAGGCGGCGAGGTCCAGCACGCCGTGCGGTCCGACGGCCGAACGGTGGCGGCGACGATGCTCGCCCACCTCGCCGCCGAGAACGCGGAGGAGCGGCCCCTGGGCTCCTTCGGCGCGGTCGTCGGCGCCACACTGGGTGACCTGTCGTCGTACGACCTGGACATCAACGGGCCGCTCCTCGCGCCCGGCATCGGCGCCCAGGGCGCCACTCCCGCCGATCTTCCCGGGGTCTTCGGGGCGGCGGTGCGCAACGTGGTGCCGAACGTGAGCCGGGGTGTGCTGCGGTTCGGCCCCGACGTCCTCGCGCTGCGCGAGGCCGCGGACCGCTTCGCGGAGGAGACCAGGGCCGCCGCGGCCGCGGCCTAGGGCGTTCCCGAGGCCCCGCCGGGCCTCCTGGAAGGCCGCTCGAGTCGGGATACACCCTCAAATCAGGGGCGATATGTCCGAAAAGTCTGGCTCGACGGAGGCTGACCAGGACTTTTCCGCTGTTCTCGCTGACTCTGGCGGACTTGCCCGCTAGTCTCCGACGAGTGGGGGCACCTCCCGCGCCCTCAAGGCAGTGGGGGAGGACGGGCAGCGTGTTGCTCGTGGCTCCCCAGGTGTGGGGCGACTAGGTTCCTCACCGGTCCGTATCCGACAGTTCGACATCCGAGGTGACGTAGGCGTGGCTCTTCCGCCCCTTACCCCTGAACAGCGCGCAGCCGCGCTCGAAAAGGCCGCCGCGGCTCGCCGGGAGCGGGCCGAGGTCAAGAATCGACTCAAGCACTCCGGCGCCTCTCTGCACGAGGTCATCAAGCAGGGCCAGGAGAACGACGTCATCGGCAAGATGAAGGTCTCCGCCCTCCTCGAGTCCCTGCCGGGCGTGGGCAAGGTCCGCGCCAAGCAGATCATGGAGCGGCTCGGGATCTCCGAGAGCCGCCGGGTGCGCGGTCTCGGGTCCAACCAGATCGCCTCCCTGGAGCGCGAGTTCGGCGGCACCGCCAGCTGAGTCCGGGCCACTCCGGTTTGCTGGAATAATCGCTGCATGAGTGAACGTTCGCGGCTGACCGTGCTCTCCGGCCCCTCAGGGGTCGGCAAGAGCACGGTCGTCGCCCATATGCGCAAGGAATACCCCGAGGTCTGGCTCTCGGTGTCGGCCACGACCCGTCGGCCCCGCCCGGGCGAGCGTCACGGAGTCCACTACTTCTTCGTCACCGACGAGGAGATGGACAAGCTGATCGCCAACGGCGAGCTGCTGGAGTGGGCCGAGTTCGCGGGCAACCGCTACGGCACCCCGCGGGCCGCGGTCCTGGAGCACCTGGAGGCCGGCGTGCCGGTCCTGCTGGAGATCGACCTCCAGGGCGCCCGCCAGGTCCGTGAGTCCATGCCCGAGGCCCAGCTGGTGTTCCTGGCTCCTCCCTCCTGGGACGAGCTGGTGCGCAGGCTCACCGGGCGGGGCACCGAGCCGCCCGAGGTGATCGAACGCCGTCTGGAGGCGGCCAAGATCGAGCTGGCGGCCGAGCCGGAGTTCGATGTGACCCTGGTCAACACCTCCGTCGAGAATGTGGCGCGCGAGCTGCTAGCCTTGATGGACGTTGTGTGATCAGGGTTGTGTGATCAGGTCTGATCTTTCCCATCTTTCGGAAGGTAGAGCGTGTCCTCTTCCATCACCGCGCCCGAGGGCATCATCAACCCGCCGATCGACGAGCTCCTCGAGGCCACCGACTCGAAGTACAGCCTCGTGATCTACGCGGCCAAGCGGGCCCGCCAGATCAACGCGTACTACTCGCAGCTCGGTGAGGGCCTCCTCGAGTACGTCGGTCCGCTCGTCGACACCCACGTCCACGAGAAGCCGCTCTCGATCGCCCTGCGCGAGATCAACGCGGGTCTGCTGACCTCCGAGGCCGTCGAGGGCCCCGTTCAGTGATGACCCCGCGGCGGCGCTGAGCGTTTCCGCTCGGCCCACCGCAGAGCGTCTTTGTCCGCAGGCCCGGCAGGGGTCTCCCGGCAGCAGCCGGGACCGACTGCCGGGCCTGTGGCCTGCCCGGGAGTGCGGGAGATCCCCCCGCGGTCATGCAGCATGGAGTCGTACGCCGCCAGTCGTGGCGTACACGCGTCGAGTGCGGGGAGGCCCGGTGGACAAGCCGAAGGTCGTTCTGGGGGTCAGCGGCGGGATCGCCGCCTACAAGGCATGCGAACTGCTGCGCAGACTCACCGAGTCGGGCCACGACGTACGCGTGGTGCCCACCGCCTCCGCCCTCCACTTCGTCGGCGCCGCCACCTGGTCCGCCCTCTCCGGCAACCCCGTCGCCACCGAGGTCTGGGACGACGTCCACGAGGTCCCGCACGTCCGCATCGGCCAGCACGCCGACCTGGTGGTCGTGGCGCCGGCGACCGCCGACCTGCTCGCCAGGGCGGCCCACGGCCTCGCCGACGACCTCCTCACCAACACGCTCCTCACCGCCCGCTGCCCGGTCGTCTTCGCCCCGGCGATGCACACGGAGATGTGGGAGCACCCGGCGACGCAGGACAACGTGGCGACGCTGCGCCGCCGCGGCGCCGTGGTGATCGAGCCGGCGGTCGGCCGCCTGACCGGCGTGGACACGGGCAAGGGCCGGCTGCCCGAACCGGCCGAGATCTTCGAGGTCTGCCGCCGGGTGCTGGCGCGGGGCGTGCGAGAGCCCGACCTCGCCGGCCGGCACGTCGTGGTCAGCGCCGGCGGCACCCGCGAGCCCCTCGATCCGGTGCGCTTCCTCGGCAACCGCTCCTCCGGCAAGCAGGGCTATGCCCTGGCCCGCACGGCCGCGGCCCGCGGCGCCCGCGTCACCCTGGTCGCCGCGAACACCGGCCTGCCCGATCCCGCCGGGGTCGACGTGGTCCAGGTGGGCACCGCGGTGCAGATGCGCGAGGCGGTGCTGAAGACGTCGGCGGACGCGGACGCCGTGGTGATGGCGGCCGCGGTGGCCGACTTCCGCCCGGCGGCGTACGCGACGGGCAAGATCAAGAAGAGGGACGGCCAGGACCCCGAGCCCCTCACCCTGGTCAGGAATCCGGACATCCTCGCGGAGATCTCGGTGGACCGGGCCCGCCCGGGCCAGGTGATCGTCGGCTTCGCCGCGGAGACCGACGACGTGCTGGCCAACGGCCGGTCGAAGCTGGAGCGCAAGGGCTGCGACCTGCTCGTGGTGAACGAGGTGGGGGAACGCAAGACGTTCGGCTCAGAGGAGAACGAGGCGGTCGTGCTCGGCACCGACGGGAGCGAGACGCCGGTGCCCCACGGGCCCAAGGAAGCGCTGGCCGAGACGGTCTGGGACCTCGTCGTGGACCGGCTGACCTGAGTCCCCCGCCGGCGGCGGCCGCCGCCGACTTCGCACATTCGCGCGTGGCGACCCTGGAAAAGAGCGTGTGGCATTGGGCAGAATGCCCGTGCCGCAGGTCACAGGGCTCCCGAGAGGCGAGACGCCGGGCCGGCGGCCGAGCGCGACCGATAAACTGTTCCAGGACGACGCCGGGCGCAGCCCCCGTCCCGTCCGCCAATGATCAGCCAGCAGCCGCTGCAACCACAGGGAGCGTTGTGTCCCGTCGCCTGTTCACCTCGGAGTCTGTCACCGAGGGTCACCCGGACAAGATCGCTGACCAGATCAGCGACACCATTCTCGATGCGCTTCTGCGGGAGGACCCGACGTCCCGGGTCGCCGTCGAGACGTTGATCACGACCGGCCTGGTGCACGTGGCCGGCGAGGTCACGACCAAGGCGTACGCGCCGATCGCGCAGCTGGTGCGCGAGAAGATCCTCGAGATCGGTTACGACTCGTCGAAGAAGGGCTTCGACGGCGCTTCCTGTGGTGTCTCGGTGTCGATCGGCTCCCAGTCCCCGGACATCGCGCAGGGCGTGGACGCCGCATACGAGTCCCGCGTCGAGGGCGACGACGACGAACTGGACCGCCAGGGCGCGGGCGACCAGGGCCTGATGTTCGGCTACGCGACGGACGAGACCCCGACCCTGATGCCGCTGCCGGTCTTCCTGGCCCACCGGCTGTCCAAGCGGCTGTCCGACGCCCGCAAGAACGGCACGATCCCCTACCTGCGCCCGGACGGGAAGACCCAGGTCACCATCGAGTACGACGGCGACAAGGCGGTCCGCCTGGACACGGTGGTCGTGTCCTCGCAGCACGCGAGCGACATCGACCTCGACTCGCTGCTCGCGCCCGACATCCGCGAGTTCGTCGTGGAGCCGGAGCTGAAGGCGCTCCTGGAGGACGGCATCAAGCTGGACACCGAGGGCTACCGCCTGCTGGTCAACCCCACCGGCCGCTTCGAGATCGGCGGTCCGATGGGTGACGCGGGCCTGACCGGACGCAAGATCATCATCGACACGTACGGCGGCATGGCCCGCCACGGCGGCGGCGCGTTCTCCGGCAAGGACCCGTCCAAGGTCGACCGCTCGGCGGCGTACGCGATGCGGTGGGTCGCCAAGAACGTGGTCGCGGCCGGCCTCGCCGCCCGCTGCGAGGTCCAGGTGGCGTACGCGATCGGCAAGGCCGAGCCGGTCGGCCTGTTCGTCGAGACCTTCGGCACCGCCAAGGTCGACGCGGAGCGGATCGAGTCCGCGATCAGCGAGGTCTTCGACCTCCGCCCGGCCGCGATCATCCGCGACCTCGACCTGCTGCGCCCGATCTACGCGCAGACGGCCGCCTACGGCCACTTCGGCCGCGAGCTCCCGGACTTCACCTGGGAGCGCACCGACCGGGTGGACGCGCTGCGGAAGGCGGTGGGGCTGTAGGCCCCGGTCCTTCGGATCGTCCCGGCCCGGGCGGGGTCCGGGTGCACGTCCGCGGCGTCGTCGGTTGCCGACGCTCCGCGTCGGCGCCGGCCTCCGCCTTGCGCCGCACGCCCCGGACTCCGCTCGGGCCGGCTGGAAGGCACCGTGGCCTTCAGCCGGCCCGCTCCCTTGTGTGACGGCGCCTCCCTGCAACCGTTCCCGTCAGCGCCGAACCGACCGGAGGCGGACGATCATCGCTGCTCGGTGACGGGACCGAGCCGGGCCAGGAGCGTCCTCGCCGCGGCCTGCGCCTGCCGACGGCGGGTGGGGTCGGTGACTCCCTGCATCTGGAATGCCCAGTGCGCCTCGACTAGGCAGGCGAGGGCGTAGGCGGTCGCGGCGACCTGCTCGGGCGATGCCGTGGGGTGGGCGGCCCGGAGCCGAAGCTCGGCGTGGGGGAGCCACTGACCGGTCCACACCTGGTGGAGCCGACGGCGGACGTCGGCATCGCGGGCGGCGAGCGCGACCAGTTCGGTCCAGATCACCAGGTCCTCCTGGCGCTGGTAGGCCCCCGGCTCGAACAGCCGCTCCACCTGCTCGTCGATGTCGCCGTCTTCTTCGCCGAGCATGCGCTCTCCGTAGGAGGCGACGGCCTCGTCGATGAACGCGGTCACCAACTCGTCGCGGTCTCGGAAGTAGTGCAGCACGAGAGTGCGCTGCAGTCCGGCGGCGGCCGCGACGTCGGCGATGGTGGTGCCGGCCAGCCCGTTGCGGGCGACGGCAACGGCCATCGCCCGCAGGATCTGCTCGCGGCGTTGACGGGCCGGCCGGCACGCGCTGCGCTGGTCCGTCGACCACCGGCTCACCTCACCGCACCGTGCCGCACTGATCGCCGAACGGGTCGGAAAACGGTCCACCGCGCGACCCTCGAGGCTCCTGCGGCCGGGGCGTCTTCCCCCGCTGTTCGGCCTCGCCGTCGGCACCCGGGACGGCAGGGCGGCGACTGTCGGCTGCGCGCTCGTCCGGGTCCCCGGCGGCCTGACCATGGGCGAAGCGACCGGCATCCCCCTGGGAGCGGCGGTCGGGCTGCTGCCGGGGAGCCGGCCGGGCGTGGCCACTCCGGAGACGCTGCTGGAACCCGCCGACTTCTACGCCGCGCTCGCCCCGCACTGCGTCGGCAGCCCGCGCCCGGAAGAGGTGACCGTCACGACCCGCTCCTGGGATCCCCAGGCCACCGCACACCTCGACGGGGTGCTCGGCCCGGCCCGCTCCCTCCTGCTCTGACCGGACCGCCCGGCGCCTCCCGGGGACGCCAGGGCCCGGAGCGATCTCGGGCGCGGGTCCGTGTCAGTGGTCTTTGCGAGAATGCACCCGTGCACAGCGGGAACGGGCAGCAGGGGGCGGGCGGCGAGGACGCCGTGCCGCCCGAGAGCCTGCCTACGAATCCCCGTCGGGACCCCTCGGGCCCGGGCGAGGGTCCGTACACGGGCCCCGAGCAGCTTGCCCTGATCCGGGACGCCGTGCGGAAGGCCAGGACGCCCAGGGCCCGGCCGCGCACCTGGCGGGGAGCCGCGCTGGCCGGGGAGCTGCCCGTCGCGCGCGTGCTGGTCGACAAGGGCGTGCTGCATCTGGACCGCTACTTCGACTACGCCGTGCCGGAGGACCTCGACGCGGTCGCCAGGCCCGGTGTGCGGGTGCGGGTGCGCTTCGGGGCCGGCGGGCGCACCGTGCGGGAAGGGCGGCGCGAAGGGGGCGGGCTCATCGACGGGTTCCTCGTCGAGCGCGTGCCCGAGTCCGACTACGCGGGGCCCCTCGCCGCACTCGCCCAGGTCGTGTCGCCCGAGCCCGTGCTCTCGCCCGAGCTGCTGGGGCTCGCCCGGGCCGTCGCCGACCGCTACGCCGGCAGCCTCGCCGACGTGCTGCAGCTCGCCGTGCCGCCGCGGCATGCCCGGGCGGAGGCCGCCACGACGGGCCCACCGCCCCCGCCGCCGCCCCCGCCCGTCCCGGGATCCTGGCAGCGGTACGGGAGGGGGCCGCAGTTCCTCGCGTCGCTGGCCGCCGGCGGTGCCCCGCGGGCCGTGTGGACCGCGCTGCCGGGGCCGGAGTGGGCGGAGGAGATCGCCCGGGCCGTGCAGGCCGCGCTCGCCTCGGGACGGGGTGCGCTGGTCGTCGTGCCCGCCGGTCGTCCCGCCGCGCGGGTCGACGCCGCGCTGCGGGCGCTGCTCGGCGACGGGCAGCACGCGGTGCTGACCGCCGACGCCGGGCAGGAGCGGCGGTACCGGGAGTGGCTCGCCGTGCGGCGCGGGTCCGTGCGGGCCGTCGTCGGGACCCGGGCCGCCATGTTCGCGCCCGTGCACAACCTCGGACTCGTCGTGGTCTGGGACGACGGCGACAGCGGGCACAGCGACGACCATGCCCCCCATCCCCATGTCCGCGAGGTGCTGGAGCTGCGCGCCACCCGGGACAAGTGCGGCTTTCTGCTGGGGAGCTGGAGCTGCACCGTCGAGGCCGCCCAGCTCGTCGAGAGCGGGTGGGCCGCCCCGCTCGTCGCCGACCGGGACCGGGTGCGGGCCGCCGCCCCCCTGATACGGACCGTGGGGGACGCGGACCTCGCGCGCGACGAGGCGGCCAGGGCGGCACGGCTGCCGACGCTCGCCTGGGAGGTGGCGCGGGAGGGGCTGCGCCGCGGACCCGTGCTGGTGCAGGTGCCGCGGCGGGGGTACGTGCCCCGGACCGCCTGCGCCCGGTGCCGGGTGCCCGCCCGCTGCCGGTCCTGCGCCGGGCCGCTGGCCGCGCAGCAGGCCGGGGAGCTGCGGTGCGGCTGGTGCGGTCGGGAGGAGACCGCCTGGCGCTGTCCGGAGTGCGGCGGCGCCCGGCTCCGGGCCCAGATCGTGGGGGCCCGGCGCACCGCCGAGGAGCTGGGGCGTGCCTTCCCGGCCGTCGCGGTGCGGACCTCGGGGCGGGAGCAGGTGCTGGACACGGTGCCGGGGACGCCCGCCCTGGTCGTCAGCACGCCCGGGGCCGAGCCCGTCGCCGAAGGCGGGTACGCGGCCGCGCTGCTCCTCGACGGATGGGCCATGCTCGGACGCCCCGATCTGCGCTCGGGCGAGGAGGCACTGCGCCGGTGGCTGGGCGCGGCCGCGCTGGTGCGGCCGCAGTCGGCCGGCGGGACCGTCGTGGTCGTGGCCGAACCGACGCTGCGGCCCGTGCAGGCGCTCGTCCGCTGGGATCCCGTCGGGCACGCGGTGCGGGAGCTTGCCGAGCGGGCCGAGCTGGGCTTTCCGCCGGTGTCGCGGATGGCCGCGGTGTCCGGGCCGCCCGAGGCCGTGTCCGGGCTCCTCGCCGAGGCCCGACTGCCGTCCGACGCCGAGGTCCTGGGGCCCGTGCCGGTGCCGGCCGGGGAGCCCGGGCGGCAGCGTCGGGCCGGGGGACCGCCGCCGGGGGAGCGGTGGGAGAGGGCGCTGGTGCGGGTGCCGCCGGGGAGCGGGGCCGCGCTGGCCTCCGCGCTGAAGACCGCGCTCGCGGCCCGGACGGCACGCGGGGGGAGTGAGGCGGTGAGGATCCGGATCGATCCGCCGGACATCGGCTGACGGCGGGGATGCGTCGCACGGCGGTGCACGAGCGACGGGCCGTGGCGTGCCACTCCGGGACACGGCTGCCTCCCGGTGCGGCCCGGGAGGCATACGGGAGTGTCGCTCAGCCGTTGCGCGGGCCCGGGAAGGCCGTCGGCCTCACCTCGTCCCGCAGGGTGGGACTGCCGGCCGTGGGCTGCGTCGGCATGGAGCGGGCCGCGGGCACCGTGGCCATGCCCGGGCCGACGTTGAGCGTGCGGGTCCCGGACGGTTCCGGTGCGCGATCGGCCTCGGCCGGCGCCTGGGCGGTGGCGCGGCGGGCGCCGTAACGGCGGTGGACCGCCTGCTTGGTGACCCCGAGCGCGGAGCCCACGGCGTCCCAGGAGAAGCCGAGCGAACGGTCGAAGTCCACGGCCGCGGTCACCAGGGTCTCGACGCTGTCCCGCAACTCCTGGGCGAGACGGACGGTCGGCGCGGGGGCGCGTCCGTAGACGACGAAGCCCGTGGAGGGGCCGGAGCGGCGCGGGCGGTAGACGTTGCCCAACTGGGCGGTGAGGGTACGCAGCGCGTCCACCTGCCGGCGGACCCGCTCGATGTCCCGCACCAGCAAGTGCAGGCTGGCCCGGGCCTGGGCGTCGTGGGTTGCGTGGTCGGCCATGAACAAGCCTCTCGAACCGGCGTTGAAAAGGATGGGGCCGCGATCGCGGCCCGTTGCGGTCAACTCTCTCTTGACCAACGCGTGTGCCGGTCTGTGGTCACGGTGCAGGGCGTAACCGCATATGCATACGCCCCCGGAGGGTGGTGTGCGCTGCGGGAGCACACACCGCTGGTCAGGGCGGCTGTCGGGAGGCCGGCGCCCCGGCGCCCCTAGACTGGTGTGCCCGCACGCTCCGGCACCGCCGGGGACCTGTGGGCCCGTCAGAACTCCCGCCCCGAGAGGCCGTCCACCACCCATGAGGCTCGTCTTCGCAGGTACCCCCGAGGTCGCCGTCCCCGCGCTGGACGCTCTGATCGCGTCCGAACGGCACGAGGTGGCGGCCGTCGTCACACGGCCCGACGCACCGGCGGGACGGGGCCGCAGGCTCGTCGCCAGCCCCGTCGCGGAGCGGGCGGAGGAGGCCGGGATCGAGATCCTCAAGCCGAACCGGCCCCGGGACGAGGACTTCCTGGCGCGGCTGAGGGAGATCGCGCCCGACTGCTGCCCCGTCGTCGCCTACGGCGCGCTGCTGCCCCGGGCCGCCCTGGACATCCCCGCCCACGGCTGGGTCAATCTGCACTTCTCCCTGCTCCCCGCCTGGCGCGGTGCCGCCCCCGTGCAGCACTCCCTCCTGTCGGGCGACGAGATCACCGGCGCCTCCACCTTCCTCATCGAGGAAGGGCTCGACTCCGGGCCCGTCTACGGCACCGTCACCGAGCGGATCCGGCCCACCGACACCAGCGGCGACCTCCTCACCCGCCTCGCCTTCGCCGGGGCCGGGCTGCTCGCCGCCACCATGGACGGCATCGAGGACGGCAGCCTCAAGCCCGTGCCGCAGCCCGCCGACGGCGTCACGCTCGCACCGAAGATCACCGTCGAGGACGCACGGGTCGACTGGTCCGCGCCCGCCCTCCGCGTCGACCGCGTGGTGCGCGCCTGCACGCCCGCGCCCGGCGCCTGGACCACGTTCCGGGGCGAGCGGCTCAAGCTCATCCAGGTCGCCCCCGTGCCCGAGCGGTCGGACCTCGCCCCGGGCCGGCTGTCCGTGGGCAAGAACGACGTGTACGCCGGCAGCGGCTCCTACGCGGTCCAACTGCTGTGGGTGCAGGCCCAGGGCAAGAAGCCGATGCGGGCCGCGGACTGGGCGCGCGGGATGCGCATCGAAGCAGGGGAGACCCTGGGGAGCTGACCTGCCGGCCTGGCCGCCGCCCCGCCGACGTAGGCTGGGAGGCGCATTCCCTCCCACACCCGGAGCACCTTTTCGTGAGCGACCAGTCCCGTCGTCCCCGCAGGCCCGCCAAGCCCTACCGCCGGCCCAAGAAGGACCCCGTCCGTGTTCTCGCCTTCGACGCGTTGCGGGCCGTCGACGAGCGGGACGCCTACGCCAACCTGGTGCTGCCGCCGCTGCTGCGCCGGGCGCGGGAGGCGGGCGACTTCGACGCCCGGGACGCGGCGCTCGCCACCGAGCTGGTGTACGGCACGCTGCGCCGGCAGGGCACGTACGACGCCGTCCTGGCGGCCTGCGTCGACCGGCCGCTGGGCGACGTGGACCCACCCGTGCTCGACGTGCTGAGCCTCGGTGTCCATCAGCTGCTCGGGACGCGGATTCCCCAGCACGCCGCCGTCTCCGCCACGGTCGAGCTGGCCCGGGTCGTGCTGGGCGACGGGCGGGCCAAGTTCGTCAACGCCGTGCTGCGCAAGGTCGCCCAGGCCGATCTCGACGGCTGGCTGGAGCGGGTGGCGCCGCCGTACGACGAGGATCCGGAGGACCACCTCGCCGTCGTGCACTCGCACCCGCGCTGGATCGTGTCCGCCCTGTGGGACGCCCTGGGCGGGGGCCGCGCCGGGATCGAGGACCTCCTCGAAGCCGACAACGAGCGGCCCGAGGTCACGCTCGTCGCCCGTCCCGGCCGTGCCACCACCGAGGAGCTCCTGCGCGAGGAGGCCGCGGAGCCCGGACGCTGGTCGCCGTACGCCGTCCGGCTCACCGAAGGAGGCGAGCCCGGTGCCGTCGACGCCGTACGGGAGGGCCGTGCCGGCGTGCAGGACGAGGGCAGCCAGCTCGTCGCGGTCGCGCTCGCGAACGCACCGCTCGACGGACCCGACCGTGCCTGGCTGGACGGCTGCGCGGGGCCCGGTGGCAAGGCCGCCCTGCTCGCCGCCCTCGCCGCCGAGCGCGGAGCCGTGCTCCTCGCCTCCGAGAAGCAGCCGCACCGGGCCGGCCTCGTGGCCCGGGCGCTCGCCGGGAATCCCGGTCCCTACCAGGTCGTCGCCGCCGACGGGACCCGTCCGCCGTGGCGGCCCGGCACCTTCGACCGCGTCCTGATGGACGTGCCCTGCACAGGGCTCGGTGCGCTGCGCCGCCGGCCCGAGGCCCGGTGGCGCCGCCGGCCCGAGGACCTCGACGGATTCGCGTCGTTGCAGCGCGCCCTGCTGCAAACGGCCCTGGAGTCCGTACGCGTCGGCGGAGTCGTCGGCTACGCCACCTGCTCGCCGCACCTCGCCGAGACCCGCGCCGTGGTCGACGACGTGCTCAAGCAGCACGGGGGCGCCGAACTCGTCGACGCCCGGCCGCTGATGCCCGGCGTCCCGGCCCTCGGTGACGGCCCCGACGTCCAGCTGTGGCCGCATCTGCACGGGACGGACGCGATGTACCTGGCGCTCGTCCGAAGGACCCGCTGAGCCGCCGTACCGGCGGGGCCGCGACCACCGAGCGAGGAGCCCCCGACGCAGGGGTGCCCGGCCCGTCCTCGCCCGCGGCCTGCCTTCGGCCGGGTACCGGGGGGAGCAACCCGTCCGGAGCATGGCAGGCTTGGGGCATGGCCGTGCAGATCAACCCCAGCATCCTGTCCGCCGACTTCGCCCGCCTCGCCGAGGAGGCGAAGGCGGTGGAGGGCGCCGACTGGCTCCACGTCGACGTCATGGACAACCACTTCGTCCCGAACCTCACGCTCGGCGTGCCGGTCGTAGAGTCCCTGGTACAGGCGACGGACACCCCGCTGGACTGCCATCTGATGATCGAGGACGTCGATCGGTGGGCACCCCAGTACGTCGAGGCGGGTGCCTCGTCCGTCACCTTCCACGTCGAGGCGGCCGCGGCACCGGTGCGACTCGCCCGCGAGATCCGCGCCAAGGGAGCCCGGGCCTCGATGGCGCTCAAGCCGGCGACGCCCGTCGAGCCGTACGAGGATCTGCTGCCCGAGCTGGACATGCTGCTGATCATGACCGTCGAGCCGGGCTTCGGCGGCCAGGCGTTCCTCGACATCATGCTCCCCAAGATCCGCCGCACCCGGGAGCTGATCAGCAAGCACGGCCTCGAGCTCTGGCTGCAGGTCGACGGTGGTGTCTCGGCCTCCACCATCGAGCGCTGCGCGGAGGCGGGCGCGGACGTCTTCGTGGCCGGTTCGGCGGTGTACGGGGCGGCCGACCCCTCCGCGGCGGTGCATGCACTGCGCACCCAGGCGGAGCGTGCGACGGCCCGCGCCTCCTGGGCCTGCGACGACTGAGCCAACGGAAGCTGAACGCCGACCGTCCGGGCTGAGCGGGCAGGCCGGATCTGCAAGGATGAACGGCGTATGCCGAGTGTGAACAGCAGTGAGGAGATGGCCGTGTCGGGTATGTCGTCGGGCCGGTCAGCCATGCGGATGGGACCCGCTGAGCTGGTGCAGGCGGCGGCCATGGCCCGCCGCTTCTACCTCGAGGGCAAGTCCAAGATCCAGATCGCGGAGGAGTTCGGCGTCAGCCGCTTCAAGGTGGCCCGGGTCCTGGAGACCGCCCTCGAGCGGGATCTCGTGCGCATCGAGATCCGTGTGCCGGCCGAGCTGGACGCCGAGCGCTCCGACGCGCTGCGCGCCCGCTACGGCCTCAGACACGCCGTCGTGGTCGAGTCCCCGGCCGACGCCGAGGAGTCGCCCGACCCCGAGAACCTGGGTGAGGTGGCCGCCGAC
Source organism: Streptomyces sp. NPDC007264 (assembly GCF_042869095.1). Classification (NCBI taxonomy): domain Bacteria; kingdom Bacillati; phylum Actinomycetota; class Actinomycetes; order Kitasatosporales; family Streptomycetaceae; genus Streptomyces; species Streptomyces sp. NPDC007264. The sequence continues at coordinate 71,068 of NZ_JBIAFD010000005.1, read as the reverse complement.
CTGCTCGGCGAACTGGTGACCGAGGGCGATGTGCTGGGCCTGGCCTGGGGCCGCTCCACCATCCACATGGCGGCCGCGCTGGACCGGCTGCCGCCGTGCACGGTGGTGCAGCTGACGGGCGTGTACGACGCCGGGACCGCCGAGCGAGGCTCGGTGGAGGCCGTCCGCCGTGCCGCGCAGGTCTCGGGCGGTGACGCCCACCCCATCTACGCGCCGATGCTGCTGCCGGACGCCGCGACCGCCGAGGCGCTGCGGCACCAGACCGGGATCGCCCGGGCCTTCGAGTACTTCGACAAGGTCACGGTCGCCTGCGTGTCCATCGGCTCCTGGGAGACGGGCATCTCCACCGTGCACGACATGCTCACCGAGGAGGAGCGCTCCCACTACGCGTCGCTCGGTGTCGCCGCGGAGATGTCCGCGCATCTCTTCGACGCCACGGGCCGTCGCATCGGACGGGACCTGGGGGAGCGGTGCATCACCGTCAAGGCGGACCAGCTCCGGCGCATCCCCGAGGTCGTCGCGATCGCGGGCGGGCAGCGGAAGGCGTCCGCGATCGACGCCGTGCTGCGGTCCGGGCTCGTCACCAGCCTGGTGACCGACACGTCGGCGGCGGACTACCTGATGACGGCGGGACCGACGCCGGCCCCGGCCCTGAACCGTGCCGACCCGGACGGGAGCTGAGGGGACCGGCAGGAGCTGAGGGGACCCGGCGGACCTGACCGCGGATCGTGCGGGCAGGCCCGCGGCGGCAGGCTCCGGGACCGTGCGTCGCGGGCCCGGTGGGCCGCTGCCCCGACCGTTGTCCCGGCCGAGCCCGCCCGGACCGGGCCGGGCCGGACCGAGGCGTGACCGCCGGGGCCGCGCAGCGGAACGCACCGGACCATGATCATGGGCATGCGCGCGGGAGCTGTGTGCCCGTCCGTTCCTTCCGGCGGGCAAGCCCGCATCCGGGTAGTATCTCGATGTAAGGCAGGTCTCACCACCTGGCGCGACCCTCACTTCTCCGTTCGGAGGAACCGACGAAGCTGAGGGCGTTTTGCTGTGTCTTCGTGGTAGTGGCCTGCGTCATCTCGTGTGAACAAATGGGCCCCATGCGTTTTCTTGAGCCTGGAACCGGACGGCTCGTACCGTGCTCCTCGGCACCCTACGACCTGACGTACGACGACGTCTTCATGGTGCCGAGCCGTTCCGCGGTCGGCTCCCGCCACGGCGTTGACCTCGCCTCCCCGGACGGCACGGGCACGACCATCCCGCTCGTCGTCGCCAACATGACCGCCATCGCCGGCCGCCGCATGGCGGAGACGGTGGCCCGGCGCGGTGGCATGGTCGTCATCCCGCAGGACATCCCGATCGACGTGGTGACCGAGGTCGTCTCCTGGGTCAAGGGCCGCCACCCGGTGCTGGACACCCCGATCGTGCTGGCCCCGCACCAGACCGTCGCCGACGCCCTCGCGCTGCTGCCCAAGCGCGCGCACAACGCGGGCGTGGTCGTCGACGGCGAGCACCGGCCGATCGGCGTCGTCACGGACTCCGACCTCTCCGGCGTGGACCGCTTCACGCAACTGGAAGTGGTGATGTCGAAGGACCTGCTGCTCCTCGACGCCGGCATCGACCCCCGCGAAGCCTTCAACGTCCTCGACACCGCCAACCGCCGCTACGCGCCCGCCGTCGACGAGGACGGCAGGCTGGCCGGCATCCTCACCCGCAAGGGAGCCCTGCGCGCCACGCTGTACACGCCGGCCACGGACGCGAACGGCAGGCTGCGCATCGCCGCCGCCGTCGGGATCAACGGCGATGCCGCGGGCAGGGCCGAGCGGCTCATCGAGGCGGGCGTCGACACGCTCGTCATCGACACCGCGCACGGCCACCAGGAGTCGATGCTCGCGACCATCCGGACGGTGCGGGCGCTGAACCCTCGGGCCCCGGTGGTGGCGGGCAACGTGGTCGCCGCCGAGGCCGTGCGCGACCTGATCGAGGCCGGTGCGGACATCGTCAAGGTCGGCGTGGGTCCCGGCGCCATGTGCACGACGCGCATGATGACGGGTGTCGGCCGCCCCCAGTTCTCGGCGGTCCTGGAGTGCGCGGCCGAGGCGAGGAAGTACGGCAAGCACGTGTGGGCCGACGGCGGTGTCCGCCACCCGCGCGACGTGGCGATGGCGCTGGCGGCGGGCGCCTCCAACGTGATGATCGGCTCGTGGTTCGCGGGCACCTACGAGTCGCCGGGTGACCTTCAGCAGGACGCGGACGGCCGCCTCTACAAGGAGTCGTTCGGCATGGCGTCGGCACGCGCGGTCCGCAGCCGTACGGCGGAGGAGTCGGCGTACGACCGCGCCCGCAAGGCCCTGTTCGAGGAGGGCATCTCGACGTCCCGCATGTACCTCGACGCGGCCCGCCCGGGCGTCGAGGACCTGATCGACGCGATCATCGCGGGCGTCCGGTCCTCCTGCACCTACGCGGGCGCCGGCACCCTGGAGGAGTTCGCCGAGCGGGCCGTCGTCGGCATCCAGAGCGCGGCCGGCTACGCGGAGGGCAAACCGCTGGACGTCAGCTGGCTCTGACGCGCCATCAGGAGCGGACTGCGCCCCCGCTCCCCCGCCGGCGGGGGAAGCGGGGGTCGCCGCCGCCACGGCCCGTGTTCTACTTCCGGTACGGCCACCGGAGCTCCCGGCCGCCCGCCGCGCACCCCGCGGCACCGGCGGCAGCCCCGCGGCACCCGCAGCCACCGCACAGAAGTGAACCATCCGCCGTGCTGAACGATCTCGACGAACGCATCGTCCACGCCCTCGCCGAGGACGCCCGCCGCTCCTACGCGGACATCGGGCAACTGGTCGGACTGTCCGCCCCCGCCGTGAAGCGGCGCGTGGACCGGCTGCGCGCGACCGGCGCGATCACCGGCTTCACCGTCCGGGTGGACCCGGCGGCGCTCGGCTGGGAGACCGAGGGATTCGTCGAGATCTACTGCCGCGGCAACACCTCGCCGGAGACCATCCGGCGGGGCCTGGAGCGCTACCAGGAGGTCGTGGCGGCCTCCACCGTCACCGGTGAGGCGGACGCGGTCGCCCAGGTCTTCGCCTCCGACATGCGCCACTTCGAGCGCGTCCTGGAGCGCATCGCCGGAGAGCCGTTCGTGGAACGGACGAAGTCCGTGCTGGTGCTGTCCCCCCTGCTGCGGCGCTTCTCCTCGGGCTCGCCCACCTGAGCGCTCCGCCGGACGTCCGGTACGCGTCCGGTACGCCGCCCGCGGGTGCGCCGTGGCCGGCCGCGGCCACGCGGCGGAGCCGCACACCCGCCCAGCCGCGCTCCCCTTCGGGACACCGCGGAACCGCACCGGACCTCGCCGGGCCCGCTCACCGCTGGTGCTGTGACCGGGAAGGTTCACCGGCTCGCGACGCCCGGCACGGCTCCCCCACGCTCGGCTGCGCTCGCGCGGGAGGGGCCCCCACCGCCGCGTTGTCGCATCGCCCGCGTACATCCGGTACGCGGGCGACACTCCGCCTTGCGATGCTCCCCCGCAGCCCGAAGGGCGCGGGAGGTGCCCCCGGCACCGGACGCCGCGAGCTTCCGGCAAACCTTCCCCGCCACAGCACCAGCCGCGGTCAGAAGGCGAGGTCGCGTGGCTCGGCGCGCACCGTCACCCACTTCAGTTCGGTGAACTCCTCCGCGGCGAAGCCGGTGCCGAACCGGCCCCAGCCGCTGTCCTTGACGCCGCCGAACGGCATCTGCGGCTCGTCGTTGACCGGCTGGTCGTTGACGTGCACGATGCCCGCCTCCAGCCGCCGGGCGACCTCCAGTCCCCGGTGGGGATCGCCCGTCAGGACACCGGCGGCGAGCCCGTAGCGTGAGGCGTTGGCGCGCTCGACCGCCTCGTCCGCGCTGTCGACCGTTTCCAGCATCACGACCGGTCCGAAGGTCTCGTCGAACGCGAGCTCGGCGTCCTCGGGCACATCGGTGAGGACGGTGGCCGGATAGCACGGCGGCTCGGCCGTTCCGCCCGTGAGCACGCGGGCGCCCATCGAGACGGCCTCCTCGACCCGGCGGGTGAGCAGGGACAGCGCCCACTTGTTGATCACCGGCCCGACCACCGTGCGCGGGTCACCGGGGTCACCGGTGGGCAGCGCGGCCGCCTTCGCGGTGAACAGCCGGGTGAACTCCTCGGCGATGGGCCGCTCGACGAAGATGCGCCGGGCGCACATGCACACCTGCCCCTGGTGCACGAACGCTCCGTAGACCGCGGCGTCCACGGCGCGGGGCAGATCCGCGTCGGCGAGGACGATGAGCGGGTTCTGGCCGCTGAGCTGGAGCACGACGCGTTTGAGGTGGCGTCCGGCCGTCTCGGCGAGCCGCCGGCCGGTCGGCGTGGAACCGGTGAAGTCGATGCGGCGCACGCTCGGATGGGAGATCAGCGCGTCACCGATGGCGCCGGCGTCGCCGGGGGCGTGCGTGACGACGTTCAGCACGCCCGGGGGCAGCCCGCCCTCGGCGAAGAGCTCCGCCCAGAGGGTGCCGCCGGTGATCGGGGACTCCTCGGACGGCTTGAGCACGACCGTGTTGCCGAGCGCGATCGGGCCCACGACGCCACGCCCGGACAGCACCAGGGAGGCGTTCCAGGGGGCGATGGCGGCCACGACCCCGACCGGACGCCGTACGGCCAGGGCCCGGGTGCCCGGGATGTCGGACGGAAGGACCTGCCCGACCGCCGCGTAGGGAAGTCCGGCCGCCTGCCGCAGCAGGGAGACGCTGAAGTCGACCTGGATGGTGGCGTAGCGGCGTCCGCACCCCGTCTCCGCGCTCAGCAGGGCCACGACCTCCTCGCGACGCCGCTGGAGGGCGTCGCCCGTGCGCAGCAGGATCTGCTGGCGCTCGGCGGGAAGCGTGTCGGCCCAGCCGTCGAACGCCGTCCGGGCGGCGTCGACCGCCCGGCGCGCGTCGTCGGCGCCGCCGGCGGCGACCGTGGCGAGGACGGAGCCGGTCCACGGCTCGCAGTCCCGATAGGTGCCGCCGCCCAGCGGCTCGGTCCATTCGCCCCCGATGTAGTGGCGCACCACGCGCGGGGTCGCCGGGCGAAGGTCCGCCGTGGGATCGGGACGGGTCACCGGATCAAGTCTCCTCCGCGGACGTGCTCGGGTCGCTCGTCCGTCGCCGCAGATGGTAACCGGCCGGGAGCGACTGGACGTGGCGCCGGTCGTCGACCGGGCTCCACAGCCCGCGGGGCAGGAACAGTGCGAAGGCCACGGCGGTCGGGCCGAGCCCGATGAGGTACAGCCCGATGAGGTACCGGGCGGCCTCGTCGGCGAAAAGGAACTGCCCGGCGAAGAAGAAAGTCCAGCGGCGTTCGAACATATGAAACGTCGAGCTACTATGCGGCATGACCTCACGGCCCCCGTCCCCCGAGTCCGCCCGGCCCCCACGCCCCGCTCCGGCGGCTGGTGCCGAGGGTGAGGCCGCGGGTCGGAAGCCGACCGCCGCGGGCTTCTCCCAGTCCCTCGAGCGCGGACTGCTGATCCTCGCCTCGTTCAGCGAGTCGCGCCCCGTGCTCGGCATCTCCGACCTGGGCCGTTCCGTCGGTCTGAACCGCAGCACGACCTACCGCTACGTGGCGACGCTCGCCAAGCTCGGCTATCTGCAGCAGGATCCGGACTCCAAGAAGTACTCCCTGGGCCCCCGGGTCGTCGATCTCGGATTCGCGGCGATCAACTCCCTGGAGATCACCCGCTTTGCCGGCCCCTCCCTGCAGGGCCTGTCGGACGAGACCGGCTACACCGTGAGCATGGCCGTGCTCGACGGGCCCGACATCGTCTACCTCGACAGGCGCCGCAGCGGCCGGGCCGACAGCTTCGCCCTGGGCCTCCACCTGCACGTCGGCTCACGGCTGCCCGCCTACTGCACCGCCCTGGGCAAGGTCCTGCTGGCCCATCAGGAACCCGCCGCCCTCCGCGAGTTGATCGACCGTACGGACCTCGCCCGGCGCGGTCCGAAGACCATCACCGCCCGCGAGCAGCTGATGGTCGCGCTGGCCCGGGTGCGCCGGACCGGGATCGCGCTGAACGACGAGGAGCTCGCACCGGGACTGCGATCGCTGGCCGCACCGGTGCGCGACCGGACGGGCGCCGTGGTGGCGGCGGTGAACATCGCCGTCCACCTCACCGTGTGGAACGCCTCCGTCGAGTCCGTGATGACGCGCCTCGAAGGCCCGCTGCGCCGCACGACCGCGGAGATCTCGACCCGGCTCGGCCACCGGTCGTACGCCTGAGGTCCGGCCCGTTCGATGGGCGGTCGCACCCCTCATCGTCCGAACAGCTGAGACAGTCGTCTCTCTGTCTCGAACAGTGCGCCCGCGATTCATTGACAGAGCCTCCCGCCGGTTGCAGACTCGCGCAGCCCGAGCTTTCGCGAAGGTGAGTTCACCAGGCGAACAACGCTGTTCTCCGGGTCGGGAGGCTGTCATGCGTATCCGAGCCGCCGTGTTCGACGAGCAGGACGGTCCCTTCCGTCCGGAGGACGTGGAGACCGACGAACCGGGCCCGGGCGAGGTCGTCGAGCCCGCCCTCCGGACGCCCCGCTGACGTCCTGCCCTCTCACCGCATCCACCCGAAGGAACTTCCATGCCCATCACCCGTGAACTCCTCATCGGCGGCAAGGACGTGCCCGCCGCCTCCGGCCGTACCGCTGTGGACGTGAACCCCTACACCGGCGAGGTGTACGCGACCGTCGCCGCCGCGGGCCCGGAGGACGTCGCGCGGGCGGTGGCGGCCGCGGACGCGGCCTTCGCGGGGTGGGCGGCGCTCGCGCCGTTCGCCCGGCGTGCGATCTTCCTCAGGGCGGCGGACCTGCTGGACGCCCGGGGTGAGCAGGTGGCCGAGGTCATGGCGCACGAGGCGGGCGGTACCCGGCCGTGGGCCTTCTTCAACGTGGCGCTGGCCGCGAACATCCTGCGGGAGGCGGCGGCCGCGGTCACCGCGCCGCGTGGCGAGGTGCTCAACGCTCAGGAGGAGGGCACGCTGGGGCTGGCGGTGCGGGAACCGCTGGGCGTGGTGGCCGCGTTCGCGCCCTGGAACGCGCCGGTCATCCTGGGGGTACGGGCGGTGGCCGCGCCCCTGGCGGCGGGCAACACGGTCGTGGTGAAGCCGAGCGAGGACGCGCCGATCGCCTGCGGGCTGCTGGTCGCCGACGTACTGCGCGAGGCCGGGCTGCCGGACGGGGTGCTGAACGTGGTCACCAACGCGCGGGAGGACGCCGCGGCGATCGCCGAGGCGCTGATCGCCGACCCGCGGGTGCGGGCGGTCAACTTCACCGGATCCACTCCTGTGGGCCGCATCGTCGGCACCCACGCGGCGACCCGACTCAAGCCCGCCGTGCTGGAGTTGGGCGGCAAGAACGCGGTGATCGTGCTGGCCGACGCCGACGTGGACCACGCGGTCGACGCGGTCACCTTCAGCGTGTTCATGAACTCCGGACAGATCTGCATGTCCGGCGACCGCATCCTCGTCCACGCGTCGCTCGCCGAGGAGTTCACCCAGAAGTTCGTCGCCAAGGTCGCCGCGCTGGGGACGGGCGACCCCACGCATCCGAGGACCGTGGTCGGGCCCCTGGTCAGCACGGCCGCCGCACAGCGGGTGGCCGCGCTGGTCCAGGACGCCGTCGCCAGGGGCGCCACGGTGCTCACCGGCGGCGGGGAGCCGGAGGGCGCGGTGCACCCGGCGACCGTGCTCACCGGTGTCCCCGAGGAGGCGGACCTGCACCACGCGGAGGCGTTCGGTCCGGTCTGCGTGCTCGACACCTTCACCGACGACGACAGCGCGGTGGCCGTCGCCAACGACACGGACAACGGCCTGACCTGCGGCATCATCACCGAGAACGCCACCCACGGGCTCGCCGTCGCCCGCCGGGTGCACACCGGCATCGTGCATATCAACGACCAGTCCGTCGCCGATGAGCCGCACGCGCCCTTCGGCGGGGTGAAGGCTTCCGGCTACGGCCGCTTCGGCGGACGCTGGGGCATCGAGGCGTTCTCCAACACCCGCTGGGTCACCATCGCCACCCAGCAGCCCCACTACCCGTTCTGACCCTCACCGGGCCCGGCCGCGGCGGCCGGGCCCCGCCCCGCCCCGCGGTCCTGATCGGCCGTCGTGCGGGCCAGCGCATTGTTGCCCATCGAATTGTGCACGCTGAAGCTCACCGCGTCCGAGCGGTAGCGGTCGTCCGACCACTCCACCGGGCGTCCTTCGCGGGTGGTGGTGACCCGGCGGACCCGCAGCAGAGGACTGGTGCGCCGGACGCCGAGCAGCTCGGCGTCCCGGGCGCCCGCCGCGACCGCGTCGATGACGTGCTCCCCGTACGCGAAGACCACACCCGTGTCGTCGAACAGCCGTTGGGTGACGGAGGGGCACTCGGGCTCGATGGCCTCGACCGCCGGGGAGATCCAGTCGGCGTACACCGTCCGTTCCAACAGGACCGGTTCGCCGTCCAGCCCGCGCACCCGCAGGACGTGCAGTACGGGTCTCCCCTCCCGAAGGTGGAGCCGTACCGCGTCCTCCCTCGTCGCCGGGCGGTACTCCTGCGCCACCACACGCCCGGTCGCCTCCCGCCCCATCGCCCGCGCCCACTGGGCGAAGCTGCGCAGTTCCGCGAAGCTCTGGCTGCGCCGGCTCGCCAGGACCACCCGGCGGGCGCCCTGCCGCGATCCGATGAGCCCCTCGCCGGTCAGCGCCGCGAGGGCCTGGCGGACCGTCCCACGCGAGACCCCGTACCGGGACGCGAGTTCCGTCTCCGTGGGCAGCAGGCTGCCCACCGTGTACTCCTCGCGGTCGATCGCCCCCCGCAGTTCGTCGGCGATCTCCTCGTGGCGCGCCGCCATGCTTCCCCTCACCGTCGATTGCTGTGCACAGCGTGGCCAGCCTAGTCGAGATCCGAAGGTGATCGACGGAGCCGCGGATTATGCAAAAAATCAGGGCTCAGGGTTTCGCAGGTGTTTACGGAGAGGACACCATTGGCAGGCTGACTGAGGTCAACTTGTTCAGACAAGTCTCCCGTCCCCCTGAGCCCTGCGCGCACTCCTGGAGAGACCCCGTGACCGTCTTCCTGCCGAGAACCGCCGCCCTCGGCGGCGGCCTTGCCGTCATCGCCGCACTCGCCCTCAGCGCCTGCGGCGCCGCCCCCGACAACGCCTCGGCCTCCGCCGACGGCAAGAGCGCCGCCACCGCCACCTCCGCCGCGGACTTCGGCGGCATGGACGCCCTGGTGAAGGCCGCGAAGAAGGAGGGCACGCTGCATGCGATCGCCCTGCCCCGCGACTGGGCCAACTATGGCGCCCTGATCGACGGCTTCCAGAAGAAGTACGGCATCAGGATCGAAGTCGAGAATCCGGACGGATCCAGCCAGGACGAGATCAACGCGGTCACCTCCCGCAAGGGACAGGGCCGCGCGCCGGACGTCCTCGACCTCGGCAGTTCCTTCGCGCTGAGCGCGGCCCAGCAGGGACTGCTCGCGCCGTACAAGGTCACGGGCTTCGACGGCATCCCCGAGGGGCAGAAGGACGCGCAGGGCCGCTGGTACAACGACTACGGCGGCTATGTGTCCATCGGGTGCGACGCCAAGCGCGTCAAGGAGTGCCCCACCACCTTCAAGGACCTGCTCAGGCCGCAGTACAAGGGACAGGTCGCGCTCAACGGCAACCCGACCCAGTCCGGCTCCGCCTTCGGCGGCGTCTACGCGGCGGCCCTCGCAGGCGGCGGCTCGTTCGACGACATCCGGCCCGGCCTCGACTTCTTCTCCCAGCTGAAGAAGAACGGCAACTACACGCCCGTCGAGTCGACCCCCGCCACCGTCGAGAAGGGCGAGACCCCGATCAGCATCGACTGGGACTACCTCAACGCCGGGTACGCCGACGAGTTCAGGTCGAAGGGCGTCGACTGGAAGGTGTCGGTGCCGTCCGACGGCAGGTTCGCGCAGTACTACTCGCAGGCCGTCAACAAGGGTGCCCCGCACCCGGCGGCCGCCCGCCTGTGGGAGGAGTATCTCTACAGCGCCGAGGGGCAGAACCTGTGGCTCAAGGGGTACGCACGACCGGCCCTGATGGCCGCCATGGAGAAGGCCGGCACGCTCGACAAGGCCGCCGCGGCCAAGCTGCCCGCGGTCTCCGGCACGCCCACCTTCCCCACGGAGGCCCAGCAGGCCAAGGCCAAGGGCGTCCTCGCCCAGGGCTGGGGCAAGGCCGTCTCCGGGTGACGACCGAGTCCCGCGACATGACCCTCGCCGCCGCTCCCGCGCCCACCGCGGCCGACTCCGCGCCCGCCGCCCCCGTGCGGCGGCGCGGCGCGGCCGGGTGGCTCGCCGTCGTCCCGCTGCTCGCCTTCACGGCCGTCGCCTTCGGCGTGCCCGCCGTCGCCATGCTCAACGGCGCCTTCACCGTCAGGGACCAGGCCACCGGCGCCACCGCGTACACCACCGCCAACCTCACGGCCTCACTGCACGGCGCCTACCTCACGGCGCTGCTCGGCAGCGTCAAGCTGTCGGCCGTCTCCGCCGCCATCGGAGCGGTCCTCGGACTGCTGCTCGCCCAAGCCGTGGTGACCTCGCGCTTCCGCGCTCTGCGCGAGGCCGTGCTCACGGCGTCCGGCGTGCTCGCCAACTTCGGCGGCGTGCCGCTCGCCTTCGCCTTCGTCGCCACCCTCGGCAACTCCGGCGTGCTCACCCGGCGGTTCGGCCTGGCCGACCACGGCTGGGACCTCTACAGCTTCTGGGGCCTCACCCTCGTCTACCTGTACTTCCTGATCCCGCTGATGGTCCTCACCATCACCCCCGCCCTGGAGGGCCTGCGCTCCCAGTGGCGCGAGGCGGCGCAGAACAGCGGCGCCACGCACGCCCAGTACTGGCTGCACGTCGCCCTCCCCGTGCTCGCGCCCTCCCTGCTCGGCGGCTTCGTGCTGCTCTTCGGCAGCGCCTTCGCCGCCTACGCCACCGCGGCCGCCATGGTGGGCAGTTCGATCCCGCTGGTCACCCTCCAGATCGCCGACGCCCTGTCCGGGAACGTCCTCGTCGGTCAGGAGAACGTGGCGCTGGCCCTCAGCCTCGACATGGTCCTGGTCGCGGTCCTGGTGATGGCCGTGTACCTGCCCCTGCAACGACGGAGCGCGCGATGGCTCGCCTGACCTTCCGCATCCGCCCCGGACGAGCACTCGTCCTCGTCGCCGCGGGCCTGTACTTCCTGGTTCCGCTCGCCGCCTCCGTGATCTTCACGGTGGACGTCCCGGGCCAGGGCGTCACCTTCGACGCCTACACCGCGATCCTCGGCACCGACGGCTTTCTCGGCAGCCTGCTGCTGTCGCTGGAGCTGGCGGCCGCCACCATCGCCGTCGTCCTGCTCCTGATGGTGCCCGCCCTGGTCGCGCTGCGTCTCGGCGCGCCGAGGCTGCGGGCCGTCGTCGAGATCGTCTGCGCGCTGCCGCTGGTGGTGCCGCCCATCGCGTTCGTCGCCGGCATCAGCACGGTCCTGAAGTGGGGGCCCGACCACCTCTCCCGCACCCCGCTCTTCCAGACGTTCGTGGCCGTCCAGAACCCGGACTTCCCCTTCGTGCTCGTCCTCGCATATGTCGTGATGGCGCTGCCCTTCGTCCACCGGGCCCTGGACGCCGGGCTGCGAGCCATCGACGTGCGCACCCTCGTCGAGGCCGCCCGCAGCTGCGGCGCCGGCTGGCCGCAGGCGCTGGTGCGGGCCGTGCTGCCCAACCTGCGCGGGGCGCTGCTCAACGCCGCCTTCCTCACCCTGGCCCTGGTGCTCGGCGAGTTCACCGTCGCGCACCTGCTGGGCTTCAGGCCCTTCGCCGTGTGGATCGTGGACATCAGCGGCGCACAGGCCCAGATGTCCGTCGCCGTCTCCGTGCTCAGCCTGCTCGTGACCTGGGCGCTGCTGCTGGCCCTCGCAGCCGTCGGCGGGCGTCGCACCCCCTCCCGTACCGCATCTCAGGGATGACACCGCCATGACCCTCACTGCCCCCGAGAACGAGAAGACCACCGGATCCGAGGCCGCGACCGTGGAGTTCCGCGGTCTGCGCCGCGCGTTCGGCAGCACCGTCGCGCTGGACGGCCTCGACCTCGCCGTGCGGCCCGGCGAACTCCTCGCCCTGCTCGGCCCCTCCGGCTGCGGCAAGACCACCGCGCTGCGCATGCTCGCCGGGTTCGAGCACCCCGACTCCGGTGAGGTGCTCCTCGACGGCGAGGACGTCACCCGGGTCCCCGCCCACCGCCGCGACGCCGGGATGGTCTTCCAGTCGTACAGCCTCTTCCCGCACCTCAGCACCCTCGACAACGTGGCCTTCGGGCTGCGCATGCGGAAGGTGCGCACCGCGCAGCGACGTGCCCGCGCCGCGGAACTGCTCGACCTGGTCGGCCTCGGCGATCAGGTCGAACGCTTCCCGCACCAGCTCTCCGGCGGTCAGCAGCAGCGCGTCGCGCTGGCCCGTGCCCTCGCCCTGCGCCCGCGCGTCCTGCTGCTCGACGAGCCGCTGTCCGCGCTCGACGCCAAGGTGCGGCTCACTCTGCGCGAGGAGATCCGCCGCCTCCAGCAGGAACTGGGCATCACCACCCTGTTCGTCACGCACGACCAGGAGGAGGCGCTGTCGATGGCGGACCGGGTCGCGGTGATGCGCACCGGACGGCTCGAACAGTGCGCGGCACCCGCCGACCTGTACCGCCGCCCCGCCACCGCGTTCGTCGCCGAGTTCGTGGGCACGATGAGCCGGGTCCCGGGGCGGCTCTCCTCGGGCGCGGTCGAGGTGCTCGGGCAGCGGCTGCCCGTCGACGGGGACACGCCCGCGGCGGCCGAGGTGGACGTGCTGGTGCGGCCCGAAGCGGTGCGGGTGTCCGCCGACGCCTGCGGTGACGCGCACGTGGTCGCCACCGCCTTCCTCGGAGCCACGGTCCGGCTGACCGTCCGCCTCGCCGACGCCACCGAGGTGAAGGCCGACCTGCCCGCGCACGAGGCCGCCGCGCTGACCGCCGGTGCCGCCGTGACCGTGTCGCTGCCGCAGCGGCCGGTGCTCGTCGCCGAACGCGCCGGGTGAGGCGGCCGCCCCCACCCGTAGCACTCCCGCCCTACTCCCACCCCCCGCGCGAAAGAGAGAACCGTGACCCGACTCCCGCTCCAGGCCGTCCTGTTCGACATGGACGGCACGCTCGTCGACACCGAGCGGCTGTGGTGGGAGGCGGTGGAGCGGGTCGCGGCCGGACTCGGCCGGCCGCTGGCGGAGCACGACCAGCCGCAGGTGCTCGGCCGTGCCGTGGAGGACACGGCCGACTGGCTGGCCGACGTCACCGGCGCCCCGGCCGCGGGCGTCGCCGCCGACCTGCACCGTGAGTTCGCGGGCCGCGTCCGCGGCGGCATCGTGCCCCGCCCCGGCGCCCTCGACCTGCTCGACGCGCTCGCCCGCGACGGCATCCCCGCCGCGCTGGTGACCGCCTCCCCGCGGTCCGTCGCCGACACCGTGCTCGATGCGCTGGGCGCCGGCCGGTTCGCGGTCTCCGTCACGGCCGACGACACCGTGCACACCAAGCCCGCGCCCGACCCGTACCTCGCCGCGTGCCGGGCGCTCGGTGCCGACCCGGCCGGCTGCGTGGCCGTCGAGGACACCCCCACGGGCGTCGCCTCCGCCGAGGCCGCGGGGTGCGCGGTGCTCGCCGTGCCGTCGCTCGTGCCGATCGCCGCGGCGCCCGGGCGGACCGTGCTGAGCAGCCTGGAGGAGGTCACGCCCGAGCGGCTGCGGTCCCTGCTGACACACGAACTCCGCGTGATGAGCTGGAACCTCTGGCTCGGCGGCAGCAGGGTCGACGACCACCGGGCCAAGCAGGTCAAGGCCGTCCTGGAGGCCGGCGCCGACGTCGTGGGCCTGCAGGAGACGGGCGGCACCGCGGCCCAGGAACTGGCGGAGGCGCTGGGCTGGTACCACCACCGGGCGGGCGAGAACCTCGGCGTCATCAGCCGTCACCCGATCACGGCCCGCCTCGGGGACCCCGGTGTCGGCTTCTACGGAGCGGCGGGCGTCCGCATCCGGGTCGGCGGCGGGCGCGAGGTCGACGTCTGGACGGCCCACCTGCACTACACGCCGTACGGGCCCTACGAGTCCGCCTTCGACGGGCTGCCGGCGACCGTGCTGATCGCCCACGAGGAGGTGCGGCTCGCCCAGATGAGGGACACCCTGCGGCGGATCGAGGAGTCGGCCGACGACGGCGTCCCGGTCGTGCTCGTCGGCGACTTCAACTGCCCCTCGCACCTGGACCGGCCGGACGTGGCGTGGCCGGTGACCCGGGCGGCCGAGGAGGCCGGCCTGCGCGACTCCTACCGGGAGGCCCATCCGGACCCGGTCCGCGACCCCGGCCACACCTGGTCCCCGATCCACCCGGTGCACGAGGACGGCAGCGGACGCCCCGAGCCGCAGGACCGGATCGACTACGTCCTGCACCGCGGCCTGACGGTCCTCGACTCCCGCACGGCCGTCACCGGCACCCCCCGCCCGTGGCCCGACGTCGCCGGCAACGACTGGCCCTCGGACCACGCGGCGGTGATCACCGCCTTCGCCGTGCCCGCCTGACCGCACCGCACCCTTCCGACAGTGCGCCGGGCGCGGGTCACGGCTGGCGGCGGCCGGTCCGCGGGCCGGGGCGGGGCGGGGGCGGAAAGGGCCGAGCGTGGGGGTGCGCAACGAATCGACGGTGGCGCCGCGGCGGACGCAACGATCAGCTCATCGGCGCGCAACGGCTCGTCCTTGTCCGGCCGACCGGCCGACCGTACCGTCGAACCAGTCCCCGACCCCCTCCCGTACCGGTGGAGAACACGCATGCGTACCGCCCTGCTCCAGAGCTCCGGCCACCCCGGCTCGGTCGCCGAGAACCTCAAGGTCCTCGACGAGGCCGCCGGCCGTGCCGCCGCCGCGGGCGCCGGACTGCTGATCGCACCGGAGTTGTTCCTCACCGGGTACGCCATCGGCGACGACACCGGCCGGCTCGCCGAGCCGGCCGACGGGGACTCCGCGGACACGGTCGCCTGGATCGCGTCGCGGCACGGCGTCGCGGTCGTCTACGGCTACCCCGAGCGGTCGGGCGCGCGGGTCTTCAACGCCGCCCAGCTCGTGTCGGCCGACGGCACCCGCCTCGCCAACTACCGCAAGACCCACCTCTTCGGCAGCTTCGAGCGCGACCACTTCGCCCAGGGCGACCGGCCGGTCGTCCAGGCCGAGGTGAACGGCCTGCGGATCGGCCTGACGATCTGTTACGACGTCGAGTTCCCGGAGAACGTCCGCGCCCACGCCCTGGCCGGCACCGACCTCCTGGTGGTTCCCACCGCCCTGATGCACCCGTACCAGTTCGTCGCGCAGTCCCTCGTCCCGGTGCGGGCCTTCGAGAACCAGATGTACGTCGCGTACGTCAACCGGGCCGGGCGCGAGGGGGAGTTCGAGTTCGTGGGGCTGTCCACCCTCGCCGGGCCCGACGGGATCGCCCGTGTCCGGGCCGGCCGCGGCGAGGAACTCGTTCTCGGCGACGTCGACCCCGCCCGCCTGGCGGCCTCCCGCGAGGCCAACCCCTACCTCCAGGACCGCCGCCCCGGTCTCTACGGGTCCCTCGTCTGACCCGCGCCCCTCCCCAGAGTTCTTCAGGGACTTCAGAGTTCCTTTTCGCGCAAGGAGTCGTACCCCATGACGTCCACGGTGCCCAACGCCGTCCAGCACGCCGACGAGCAGCAGCCGCCGATCACCATGTTCGGGCCGGACTTCCCTTACGCCTACGACGACTTCCTCGCCCACGCGGCGGGCCTCGGCCAGATACCCGCGACCGAGCACGGCACGGAGGTCGCGGTCGTCGGCGGCGGCCTGTCCGGCATCGTGACCGCGTACGAGCTGATGAAGATGGGCCTCAAGCCCGTCGTGTACGAGGCCGACCGGATCGGCGGCCGGCTGCGCACCGTGGGCTTCGAGGGGTGCGACCCGTCGCTCACCGCCGAGATGGGCGCCATGCGGTTCCCGCCGTCCTCGACCGCGCTGCAGCACTACATCGACCTGGTGGGCCTGGAGACCAGGCCGTTCCCCAACCCGCTGGCCGAGGCCACCCCGTCGACCGTCGTCGACCTGAAGGGCGTGACCCACTACGCCGAGACGCTCGACGACCTGCCGCAGGTCTACCGTGACGTGGCGGACGCGTGGAACGCCTGCCTGGAGGAGGGCGCCGACTTCTCCGACATGAACCGCGCCCTGCGCGAGCGCGACGTGCCCCGCATCCGCGCGATCTGGTCCAGGCTCGTCGAGAAGCTCGACAACCAGACCTTCTACGGCTTCCTCTGCGACTCGGAGGCGTTCAGGTCCTTCCGGCACCGCGAGATCTTCGGCCAGGTCGGCTTCGGCACCGGAGGCTGGGACACCGACTTCCCCAACTCCATCCTGGAGATCCTGCGCGTCGTGTACACCGAGGCCGACGACCACCACCGGGGCATCGTCGGCGGCTCCCAGCAACTGCCGCTGCGCCTGTGGGAGCGGGAGCCGGGGAAGATCGTGCACTGGGCCCACGGGACGTCGCTGAAGTCGCTGCACGAGCGCGGCGAGCCCCGCCCCGCCGTGACCCGGCTGCACCGTACCGCCGGCAACCGGATCACCGTCACCGACGCGGGCGGCGACATCCGCACGTACAAGGCGGCCGTCTTCACCGCCCAGTCGTGGATGCTGCTGTCGAAGATCGACTGCGACGACTCGCTCTTCCCGATCGACCACTGGACGGCGATCGAGCGCACCCACTACATGGAGTCGAGCAAGCTCTTCGTGCCGGTCGACCGGCCGTTCTGGCTCGACGAGGCCGTCGACGAGCAGGGCCGGCCGACAGGCCGGGACGTGATGTCGATGACGCTCACCGACCGCATGACCCGCGGCACCTACCTCCTCGACGACGGACCGGACCGGCCGGCCGTCATCTGCCTCTCCTACACCTGGTGCGACGACAGCCTGAAGTGGCTGCCGCTGTCCGCGAACGAGCGGATGGAGGTCATGCTGAAGTCGCTCGGCGAGATCTATCCGGACGTCGACATCCGCAAGCACATCATCGGCAGCCCGGTGACCGTCTCCTGGGAGAACGAGCCCTGCTTCATGGGGGCGTTCAAGGCGAACCTGCCCGGCCACTACCGCTACCAGCGGCGCCTGTTCACGCACTTCGTGCAGGACCGTCTGCCCGCCGACAAGCGGGGTGTCTTCCTCGCGGGCGACGACATCTCCTGGACGGCCGGATGGGCCGAGGGCGCGGTGCAGACCGCGCTGAACGCCGTGTGGGGCGTCATGCACCACCTGGGCGGCGCGACGGACCCGGCCAACCCCGGCCCCGGCGACGTCTTCGACGAGATCGCGCCGGTGGAGCTGCCGGAGGACTGACCGGGTCCCGCGGGCGGCCGGTCAGACCCCCGCCGCCCGCGCCTTCTCGTACACCTCGGCGGCGACGTCCTTCAGCTCCTGAGCGTCCCGCACGGCGCTCTGGAGGTCGACGAGGATCTCCTCCAGGCCGATCGCGGCGTGTGCGGCCAGGTCCTCGACGATCTGGTCCGCGTTGCCCTGGAAGGGCCGCCGGTCGGCGCCGTCGTACGCCCCGGCCGAGTACGTCGCGTTCACCCGCAGGACCGTCTGGATCGGCTCCTTGCGCCCGCGCTCCTCCGCCAGCTCCTGCAACGCGCTCCACTGGGCGGCGATCTGCTCGAGGCCCATGCCCACCGGCAGCCAGCCGTCGGCGTGGTCGACGAGCCGGCGCTGCGCCTTCCTGCTGCCCGCGGCCAGCAGGATCGGGATCGGCCGGGCGGGCTTGGGGCCGACCACGGCGGAGGCGATCCTGGTGAGCCCTCCCTCGTACACCACGGGGTCCGGCCCCCACACGGCCCGGCACACCTCGATCACCTCGTCCAGCACCTGGCCGCGTTCCTCGAACGGCCGCACGGACGCGGCCGCGTACTCGTCGAGGGACCAGCCCGTGCCGAAGCCGGCGACCACCCGGCCGCCGCTCGCCGCGTCCAGCGAGGCGAGGGCCTTGGCGAGCTGGAACGGCACGTGCAGCGGCGCCACCAGGACGCTGGAGCCCAGCCGGGCCCGCTCGGTGGCCGCCGCGGCCAGGGTGAGCGTGATCAGCGGGTCGGCCACGCCACGGTAGGTGTCCGGCCAGGGGAGCCCTTCCACGCCGTACAGCCCCTGCGTCGCGGGATCGGGAACCAGGGCCCTTTCATACACCCACAGGCTTTCGTATCCGATCTGCTCGGCGGTGCGTGCCACGTCGGGCACGTCCCGTCCCAGGGTGTACTGCCGGTTCTGCGGAAGACCGAGTCCGAGCCGGGTCGCCATGCGTGGGTGCTCCTTCGCAAGAGATCGGTGGGGCCGTCAACGTACAGCGGCGCGACCGGAGTTCTGGGGGAGATGGGCCGGGATGGCCGGATTCGGCGGCGTCAGCCGGGAAACGGGGTGAGCAGCATGCGTCCGGCGAACCCCACCGCGGCGTCCAGCCGCCGTGCGAACTCCTCGGTCAGCTCCGGCAGTTCCCGCAGCGCCCACAGTGCGCGGGCGGCCGACCAGGCGGCCTCGCGGGCCCGCTCCAGGCTCCACGCGCCGAGCAGATGCGTGAGCGGGTCGGCGATCTGCAGCAGGTCGGGACCCGGCATCAGATCCTCGCGGATGCGCTCCTCCAGCGAGCCGAGAAGGCACCCCACACGCTCGAACTCGTCCTCCAGATCGGCCGGTTCGCAGCCGAGCGCACGGCAGGCGTCCACGACGGCCAGCGCGAGGTCGTGCCCGATGTGCGCGTTGATGCCGGCGAGCGCGAACTGCAGCCGCCGCACGCCGGGATGGCGCCGGAACTGGAACAGCGGCCGCCAGCACGCGGGCAGGGGCCCTTCCTCGGCCACGGACAGATACCGTTCGGCGAACCGGACGTCCAGGGTGGTCGCGGCCCGTTCGTCCGGGAAGCACCCCGCGTCCAGGCGGCGGCCGACCTCCTCGGTGACGGCGAGGTAGACGCGGTTGAAGACCGCGACACCGTCGTGTTCGGGCCAGATCCCGGCGAGCGCGCGCATGCGTGAGACGACCGTGTCCACTCCGGTCGTGGGATGTTCCGTCGGCACCATGGGGGAAGGGTTCCAGTCCGGGACCGGGCGGGGTGCCACCGGCCCGCCCGCTTCCCCATAACGGGGGAACCCGCCGATGGCCCGGGAGAGGGACGGACGGTACGGCGCGGGGCCGAGCCCCTGCTCTGCGGACCTGACCTGCGGATCGGCCGACTGAGCGACCGCTTACCATGGTGGGGTCCGGGGCCGCACCGTCGCGCGCCCCCCAGGCCCACTTCCAGGAGCACGCCCGTGACCGCCGAGACCCAGACCGCGCCCGCCGTGTCGTACGGGCGGCTGGTCCCCGTCGCCGTCCACTTCGACGACCTGGACGCGCTCGGTCTGCTGCACAACGCCCGCTATCCGGTCATGGTCGAGCGCGCCTGGACCGCCCTGTGGCACGAGCGGGGCTTCGGATTCGACGGCGACTGGGAGGCGGCGGGCGACTTCTGCAGCGCGGTCAAGGAACTGCGGATCAGCTACGAGGTCCCGGTCGACAGGCCGGGCCCGTACGCCGTGCACCTGTGGCTGGAGCGGCTGGGGAACACCGGTCTCACCTACGGGTTCCGGTTCTGCTCGGCCGACGGGGCGGTGACCTACGCGCACGGTTCCCGGGTCCTCGTCCGGCTCGACGCGGCCACGCTGCGCCCGACGTCGTGGAGCGGGTCGTTCAGGGCCGTGGGTCGGGAACTGCTGCGCCGCGCGAGCTGACCGCGAGGCGGTCGCGCTCACCCGCCCGCAGCACCCCGGCGAGCCCCGCGAGCCCGCAGGCCAGCACCGTCACCAGGCCGAACGACACGACGAGGCTCGTGGCCTGGGCCAGGGTGCCGATGGCGCCGGGCGCCACCAGTCCCGAGGTGTAGGTGATGGTCGCCACGCCGGCGATGGCCTGGCTGGGGTTGGGGCCGCTGCGGCCCGCCGCGGCGAAGCACAGCGGGACCACGACGGCGATACCGAGACCCATCAGCGCGAAGCCGCCCATCGCCACCGCCGGACGGCCCGCGAGGACGACGAGCAGGCCGCCGAGCGCGGCCAGGACGCCGCCCACCCGGACGGTGCGCACCGCCCCGTACCGGTCCACCACCCGGTCGCCCGCGACGCGCGCGATCGCCATGGCGAGGGTGAAGCCCGTGGTGCAGGCGGCAGCGAGCCCGGCCGAACTCCCCAGCCGGTCGCGCAGATAGACCGCCGACCAGTCCAGGCTCGCCCCTTCCGCGAACACCGCGCAGAAGCCGATCGCGCCGATGAGCAGCGCCGACCTGGGCGGCAGCGCGAACCGGGGCGGCGGTTCCTCGTCCTCGGCGGGCTGCAGGTCGAGCACCCATGTGCAGGCGGCCACGCCCAGCACGGTCAGGACCGCGGCGGCCAGGGCGTGGTGCAGCCGGGCGTCCGAGCCCAGGTGCGCGGCGAGGGTGCCGGCCGCCGAGCCCACCAGGGCGCCCGCGCTCCACAGTCCGTGCAGACCGGACATGATCGACCTGCCGAGACGGTTCTCGACCTCCACGCCCAGGGCGTTCATCGCCACGTCCGCCATGCCCGCCGTGGCGCCGAACGTGAACAGGGCCAGGCACAGCGTCGGCAGGTTCGGCGCGAGGGAGGGCAGGGCCAGGGCGAGCGTCCACAGCGACAGCAGCCCGCGCAGCGCCGTCCGGGCGCCGAAACGGTGACTGATCCGGCCCGCGAGCGGCATCGCGACGGACGCGCCGAGCGCGGGGAACGCGAGGGCGAACCCGAGCTGGCCCGGGCCGGCGTGGGCATGGTCCTGGATCCACGGCACACGGGTGGCGAAGGAGCCGGTGACCGCGCCGTGCACGGCGAAGACCGCGGCCACGGCGTACCGGGCGCGCCTCACCTCGGACTGCTGACGGACCACGTCCCCCATTCTCGGATGCCCTCCCTGTCCGTGTCCGCACCGTCCGTGCTCCCGTAAACTATCAGGAACCCTGCCTGATAGATAGGGAGGGTGACGAGCCGCCCGCCGGGCGGCACCGTAGATCTGGAAGGATCCCGGCATGCCCGCATCCCCGAGCACCGCCCGGGCCATCAACGACCGGCTCGCCCTGCGCCTGCTCCAGCAGGAGGGCGCGTTGACGGCGGGGCAGCTGAAGCAGCTCACCGGACTGTCCCGGCCGACGGTCGCCGACCTCGTCGAACGGCTCACGGCCGCCGGGCTGGTCGCGGTCGTGGGGGAGTCGGGGGAGCAGCGGCGCGGTCCGAACGCGCGGTTGTACGGGATCGTCGCCGACCGCGCCCGTCTCGCGGCCCTCGACGTGCGCACCGAGGGCGTCTCCGTCCTCGTCTCGGACCTCGTCGGCGATGTGCTCGCGGAGGCGTCGGTGCCCATCGGCGGCGACATCGGCACGGGGCTCGCGGTCGAGCGGGCGGTGGCGCTGGTCGAGCGCACGGCGGAGGAGGCCGGCGCCCCGGGGGCGCCCCCGGGCGAGCGTGGTCCGGCGCGGGGGAGGCTGCACACGGTGGGGATCGGGGCGCCCGGCCTGATCGACCCCGCCACCGGCGACCTCCGCGACTCCTCGGGGCTGCCGGAGTGGCATCGCCGACTGGTCGCCGCGCTGCAGGAGCGGCTGCCCGCGCGCGTGATCGTGGAGAACGAGACCAACCTCGCCGCCGTGGCCGAACAGCGTGAGGGCGCCGCCCGCGACCGCGACACCTTCGTGCTGCTGTGGCTGGGGCACGGCACGGGTGCGGCCGTGGTGCTGGACGGCGCGCTGCGCCGCGGCGCGTCCGGCGGCACCGGCGAGATCGGCTTCCTGCCGGTGCCCGGCACCGCGACCTTGCCCTCGGCGACGGACTGCGCGGGCGGGTTCCACTCGCTGGCCGGGGCGGCGGCCATCGCGGAGCTGGCGGACGCCCACGGGCTGGTGACGGAGGGGCCGGCGCCCGGGCTCCGCGCGGCGGCGCTGGTGCGCCGGGCCGTGCGGGAGGCGGAGGGGGCGGATGCCGCGGTTCCCGAGGGCGGCCCGGGGGCCGGGCGTTCGGGTGGCGCGGCTCGTGGCCGCGGGGCCGGCCGCCCCGCCGCCTCCGGGCGTGCCGCCGCCCGCTTCCTCGACGTCCTCGCCGACCGGCTCGCCATCGGCGCCGCCTCCGTGACCGCCGTCCTCGACCCCGGCTGCGTGGTGCTCGGCGGTGAGGTCGGGCAGGCCGGCGGGGAGGTGCTCGCCGCGCGCGTCGGGGAGCGGCTCGCCCGCATGTCGCCCCTGCGGACCGAGGTGCGGGCGAGCATGCTCGGCGGCGGCGCGGTCCTGCGCGGCGCACTGCTGACCGCGAGGGACGGCGCACAGGACGAACTGTTCGCTCCCCCCGCCCGCTGACCGCTTGCTGACCCGCCCGCAGACCGCCCGCAGACCGCCCGCAGACCGCTTGCCGA
Organism: Streptomyces sp. NPDC007264; assembly: GCF_042869095.1. Taxonomy (NCBI): domain Bacteria; kingdom Bacillati; phylum Actinomycetota; class Actinomycetes; order Kitasatosporales; family Streptomycetaceae; genus Streptomyces; species Streptomyces sp. NPDC007264. The sequence continues at coordinate 48,581 of NZ_JBIAFD010000005.1, read as the reverse complement.
CCGCCCACAGGCCGCCCGCGACGGCGCACGGCCGGGCGGATGCCCCGGTGAAGGCCCGGCGGCGGGGCAAGGGCCTTCGTCACCACCGCCGGGCCGCCCGCGGACGGCGTGACCGCGCCGGGACCGCCGACCCTAAGAGGACTAGACCAAGTTGGTCAATAGGTATGGACCAATTGTGGAACGGTGGTCGCGGGCAGGGGTGTTGCCCCGGCGCCAGGAGGGCCGGTTCCGCACGGGCGGCCGAGGAAGTCCAGTATGTGAACCTGTGAGCCACCACACAGCGGTTCACCCGCATGGCCGTCGAGCGCGCGTGGCACACTGAGGCTGTACCAGAAGCAGCGCACTCCGGGGTCGGTGAAAGTCCGAACCGGCGGTTACAGTCCGCGACCCGGTCGCTTCCAGCGGCCGGTTGACCAGGTGAAATTCCTGGACCGACGGTTAAAGTCCGGATGGGAGGCAGTGCGCGGCGGGCGGGCATCCATGCGCGCCGCCGTCCGGCTCGTCCTGTGGACGGGCCGTCGTCCGGCGACGTCCCGGTGTCCCTGCCCGTGTTCACTGTCGTCATCGACAGGCCCCGGAGTCCGTGCCCGATCGAGGCAGGAGGACCCGGGAAGTGTTCACCGGAATCGTCGAAGAGCTGGGTGAGGTCACCGCCGTCGAGAACCTCGGCGACTCCTCCCGCTTCCGGCTCCGTGGACCGGTCGTCACCGAAGGCGCCCGGCACGGTGACTCCATCGCGGTCAACGGGGTCTGTCTCACCGTCGTCGAGCACGAGGGCGACGAGTTCACCGCCGACGTCATGGCGGAGACCCTCAAGCGCTCCAGCCTCGGCGCCCTCACCGTCGGCTCCCGCGTCAACCTCGAACGTCCCACGGCCGTCGGCGCGCGCCTCGGCGGGCACATCGTGCAGGGCCACGTCGACGGCACGGGCACGCTCCTCGCGCGCGAGCCCTCCGACCACTGGGAGCTCGTCACCGTCTCGCTCCCCGCGGACCTGAGCCGCTACGTGGTCGAGAAGGGCTCCATCACCGTCGACGGCATCAGCCTCACCGTCGTCGAGGCCGGTGCCGACCGCTTCACCGTCAGCCTCATCCCGACCACCCTCGCGCTGACCACGCTCGGTATCAAACAGCCGGGCGACCCGGTCAACCTGGAGGTCGACGTCATCGCCAAGTACGTCGAGCGCCTGCTGGCCGGTCAGGGGGCGGCCCGGTGAACTGGCTCAACTCCGAGGCCTTCACGCTCCTCGGCCAGCACATCAAGTGGTCGGACATGATCGGCAACGTGATCGGCCTGACCGCGCTCGCCTTCGGCTGGCGGCGCTCCATATGGAGCTGGCCGGTGCAGTTCCTGTCCGGCGTCGTCCTGTTCGCGGCCTTCGCCACGGCCCACCTCTCCGGCAGCGCCGGCAAGCAGGTCGTGGTCATGGTCGTCGCCGTCTACGGCTGGTGGCAGTGGAAGCGGGGCACGGGGCAGGCGGCGGACGGGCACATCTCCGTGCGGTTCGCGACCTGGCGCGAGCGGGTCGCCCTCACCGTCGCCGCCGCCGCGGGCACGCTCGCCGTGGCGGGCCTGTTCACCGCCTTCCCGACGCTGTCCTGGGACCCGTGGCCGGACGCGTACATCTTCGTCGGCACCGTCGTCGCCATGTACGCACAGGCACGGGGCATGGTCGAGTTCTGGTTCGCCTGGCTGCTGGTCGACGTGGTCGGCGTCCCCCTCAACTTCGCCAACGGCTTCGCCTTCTCCGGCTTTGTCTACGTCCTCTACGGCGCGCTCGTCCTGTGGGGCATGCGCGACTGGTGGCTGCGCTCCCGCAGGGCCGCGCGGCCCGTCCTGGAAGGAGCCCCGGCATGACGTCCCGCCCCTCTCCCACCGCCCTGAACGAGGCGTCCCCGGAGACGAACGCCTGGGCCGACCCGCATCGCGCCGCCCTGCGGACCCCGGTCCTCTTCGGCGCGGACGACATCGACGACTTCACGCTCGACCCGGTCGAGCAGGCCATCGCCGACATCGCGGCCGGCCGCCCCGTCGTGGTCGTCGACGACGAGAACCGGGAGAACGAGGGCGACCTCGTCATCGCCGCCGAGAAGGCGACCCCCGAGATCGTCGCCTTCATGATGAGCGAGTGCCGCGGCCTGATCTGCGCCCCCATGGAGGGCGCCGAACTCGACCGCCTCCGGCTCCCGCAGATGGTCGACCGGAACACCGAGTCGATGCAGACCGCCTTCACCGTCTCCGTCGACGCCAGCGGCGCCCACGGCGTGAGCACCGGCATCTCGGCCTCCGACCGCGCCACCACGCTGCGGCTGCTGGCGGGCGGAGAGGCGGGCCCCGGCGACTTCGTCCGCCCCGGGCACGTCTTCCCGCTGCGCGCCAGGCCCGGCGGCGTGCTCGTCCGCAACGGGCACACCGAGGCGGCCGTCGACCTCGCCAGGCTCGCGGGACTGCGCCCGGCCGGCGCCATCGTGGAGATCGCCGGCGAGGACGGCCACATGCTGCGGCTGCCGGAACTCATCCCGTTCGCCCGCAAGCACGGCCTGACGATCATCTCCATCGAGGACCTGATCGCCTACCGCCGTACCTCCGAGCCCACCGTCCGCCGCGAGGCCGAGGTCCACCTGCCCACCGCCTTCGGCGAGTTCACGGCCTACGGCTACCGCTCCACCGTCGACGGCGTCGAGCACATCGCCCTGGTGCACGGCGAGATCGGGGACGGCGAGGACATCGTCGTCCGCATCCACTCCGAGTGCCTCACCGGTGACGTCCTCCACTCCCTGCGCTGCGACTGCGGCCCCCAGCTGGAGGCCTCCCTGCGGCGCATCCAGACCGAGGGCCGCGGCGTGGTCGTCTACCTGCGCGGCCACGAGGGACGCGGCATCGGGCTGCTGTCCAAGCTGCGCGCCTACGAGCTCCAGGAGCGCGGCCGCGACACCCTGGACGCCAACCTGGAGCTGGGCCTGCCGGCCGACGCCCGCGACTACGGCGCCGGCGCCCAGATCCTGGAGGACCTCGGCGTCCGCAGCGTGCGGCTGATGACCAACAACCCCGACAAGACCGCCGCACTGCACCGGCACGGCCTCAGGGTCACCGCCCGGGAGCCGATGCCCGTCCAGGCGGGCGAACACAACCTCCAGTACCTGCGCACCAAGCGGGACCGGATGGGGCACGACCTGCCCTGGCTGGACACGAGCGGCGTGTCCACCTGCGGCAACCAGTAAGAGAGCACTGAGGAGAGACGTGAGCGGCAAGGGTGCACCGGAGCTGTCCGTACGCAACGCGAGCGACCTGCGGGTCGCCGTCATCGCGGCACAGTGGCACGAGAAGGTGATGGACGGTCTGGTGGACGGGGCCCTGCGCGCCCTGCGCGAGCTGGGGATCGACGAGCCGACCCTGCTGCGGGTCCCCGGCAGCTTCGAGCTCCCGGTCGCCGCCAAGGTTCTCGCGGGCCGCGGCTACGACGCGGTCGTCGCCCTCGGGGTCGTCGTCCGCGGGGGGACCCCGCACTTCGACTACGTGTGCCAGGGCGTCACCCAGGGCCTCACCCAGGTCTCCGTCGAGACCGGCGTCCCCGTCGGCTTCGGCGTCCTGACGTGCGACACCGAGGAGCAGGCCCTCGACCGCGCGGGCCTGCCCGGCTCCGCCGAGGACAAGGGCCACGAGGCGGTGACCGCGGCGGTGGCGACCGCCGCCACGCTCCGCTCGGTATCCGAACCCTGGCACTGAGGCGCGCACCGGAGCGCGTAGGGTGAGGACCACCATGTCCAAGAAGACGTTCGAGGAGCTCTTCACCGAGCTCCAGCACAAGGCCGCCCACGGCGATCCCGCCACCTCCCGCACCGCCGAGCTGGTCGGCAAGGGTGTCCATGCCATCGGCAAGAAGGTCGTCGAGGAGGCCGCCGAGGTCTGGATGGCCGCCGAGTACGAAGGCAGGGAGGCGGCCGCCGAGGAGATCTCGCAGCTGCTGTACCACGTCCAGGTGATGATGGTGGCGCGCGGGATCTCCCTCGACGACGTCTACGCCCACCTCTGAGCCGTACAGCACACCGCACACCGTACGCACGAACGAAGGAAGCCGACCTCATGCTGCGCATCGCCGTCCCCAACAAGGGTTCACTGTCCGGCCCTGCGGCGGACATGCTGCATGAGGCCGGCTACCAGCAGCGCCGGGAGTCCAAGGAGCTCAGGATCGTCGACCCGGAGAACGAGGTCGAGTTCTTCTACCTCCGCCCCCGCGACATCGCGATCTACGTCTCCTCGGGCCGCCTCGACATCGGCATCACCGGCCGCGACCTGCTGATCGACTCCGGCGCCAACGCCGAGGAGATCCTCCCGCTCGGGTTCGCCCGCTCCACCTTCCGCTTCGCCACCAAGCCCGGCACCGCCGGCGGCGTGGAGGACCTCTCCGGCATGACGGTCGCCACCTCGTACGAGGGCATCGTGGCCAAGCACCTCGCCGACAAGGGCATCGACGCCTCCGTCGTGCACCTCGACGGAGCCGTCGAGACGGCGATCGAGCTCGGAGTCGCCGAGGTCATCGCGGACGTCGTCGAGACGGGCACCTCGCTGCGCAACGCGGGCCTCGAGGTCATCGGCGAGCCGATCATGAAGTCCGAGGCCATCGTCATCCGCCGCGCCGGCGCCGAGGCCGAGGAGACCTCCGAGTCGAAGGTGCAGCAGTTCCTGCGCCGCCTCCAGGGTGTCCTCGTCGCCCGCACGTACGTGATGATGGACTACGACTGCCGCGTCGAGCAGCTGGAGAAGGCGGTCGCGCTCACTCCGGGCCTGGAGTCCCCGACCGTTTCGCCGCTGCACAACGAAGGCTGGGTCGCCGTCCGGGCCATGGTCCCGGCCAAGGAGGCCCAGCGGATCATGGACGACCTGTACGCACTCGGCGCCCGGGCCATCCTGACCACGGCCATCCACGCCTGCCGTCTGTGAAAGACACCACACCGATGCAAGATCTGCCCGTCCTCCCCCTGACCTTCCGTCCCGGGCGCACCCGCGCCGTGCTGCTGTCCGCGGGGACCGCGCTCTTCGCGGCCATCACCGTCCTCGGGATGCTGCTCGAACAGCTCAGCACGGCGGAGCGCCTCGGCTTCGCGCTGACCGGGGCCCTGCTGGGCGGCGTGCTGTTCCTGCTCGCCCGTCCCAGGGTCGTCGCCGAGGAGACCGGGGTCACCGTCGTCAACATCGTCAGCCGGCGTGCCCTCGACTGGGCGGAGATCCTCCGGGTCAACCTGCGTCCCGGCGACCCGTGGGTGTTCCTCGACCTCAGCGACGGCACGAGCCTGCCCGCCCTCGGCATCCAGCCCGGCATCGCCAAGCAGCGCGCGATCGAGGACGCGTGCACCCTGCGGGCCCTCGTCGAGGCCCGCTCCACGGTCGATCCGGAGGTCCGCCGGGGCTGACCCGGGCCCTCCACCCTGCCGCACCCGGCGATGTCTTGACTAATCTGGTGGGCGGAGGTCCCACATCGAGCCTCCGCCCCTGATGCTCCGCCCGGTGCTCAGGGGTTCCTGCTACCCGAGGAGTGACCCCCTCCGGCGATGGACGGATCGTCCTGTAGTACCTGCGCCGCCCCCTGCCGACACGGCGCGGACCCGGTCCGCGACCGCTTTCACGGCGCGGAGGCGGCGGCATCATGACCACCCCCCTGCTGCTCCTCGGGGCGGCGTTCCTGCTGATCCTGGCCAACGGCTTCTTCGTCGCGGCCGAGTTCGGCCTCGTCACGGTCGAACGGCCCGACGCCGAGAAGGCCGCGGCCGAGGGCGACCGGCGGGCCGCTACGGTCGTCGAGTCGCTCAGGGAGCTGTCCTTCCAGCTCTCCGGCACCCAGCTGGGCATCACCATCACCTCGCTCGTCGTCGGCATGCTCGCCGAGCCCGCGCTCGCCGAGGTGCTGCGCGGACCGTTCACCGCGGTCGGCGTCCCCCGCAGCCCGGCGAACGGCATCGCCGTGGTCGTCGGCATGCTGCTCGCCTCGGCCGCGCAGATGGTGATCGGCGAGCTGGTGCCCAAGAACTGGGCGGTGTCCCGGCCGCTCCAGGTCGCGCGCTTCGTGGCCGGCCCGCAGCGCCTGTTCTCACGGCTGTTCCGGCCGGTGATCGCCGCGCTCAACGCGGTCGCCAACCGGCTGGTGCGCGCCTTGGGCGTCGAGCCGGCCGAGGAGCTGGCCTCCGCCCGCACCCCCGGGGAGCTCGTCTCCCTCGCCCGGCACTCGGCACGGGCCGGCGCGCTCGAACAGGACACGGCGGACCTGTTCGTCCGCACCCTGTCCCTGGGCGAGCTGACCGCGCAGCACGTGATGACCCCCCGCGTGCGGGTGAGCGCGCTCCAGTCCACCGCCACGGCCGAGGACGTGGTCAACCTCACCCGGGCCACCGGCCTGTCCCGCTTCCCCGTCTACCGGGAGAAGATCGACGAGGTCGTGGGCATGGTGCACCTCAAGGACGCGCTCGCGGTGCTCGCCCACGAACGGCTGCGCACCCCGGTCGTCCGGATCGCCCAGGCGCCGCTGCTCGTCCCCGAGACGCTGCCCGTGCAGCCCCTCCTGGAGCGGCTGCGCAGCGAGCAGCCGATCGCCGTCGTCGTGGACGAGTACGGCGGCACGGCCGGTGTCGTCACCCTGGAGGACATCGTCGAGGAGCTGGTCGGCGAGGTGCGCGACGAGCACGACCGGCAGGACCTGCCCGAGCTCGCCGCCGCGCCGCCCGAGGACGGCCGGTCGGCGTGGGACGCCGACGGCAGCTGCCGGGTCGACGTCCTGAAGCGGATAGGGCTCGACGTACCGGAAGGGCCGTACGAGACCGTCGCCGGACTCGTCGCCGACCTGCTCGGCCGCATCCCCGCTCCCGGGGACCGGGCCGAACTGCCGGGCTGGCGGCTCACGGTGCGCCAGGTCGGGCACTACCGTGCGGAGCGGGTCCGGCTGGTGAGGGTCGCCGACGCGGCCGTGCAGATCGCGGAGGCGGCGCGATGAGCCTGCTCCAACTCGTGTTCGCCGCGCTGCTGGTGCTGGCCAACGGCTTCTTCGTGGGCGCCGAGTTCGCGCTCGTGTCCGTGCGGCGCAGCCAGATCGAGCCGCTGGCCACCGCGCGGTCCCGGCAGGTGCTGTACGGACTGGAGCGGCTGCCGCAGATGATGGCCGCGGCCCAGTTCGGCATCACCGTGTGCTCGCTGACGCTGGGCGCCGTGGCCGAGCCGACGGTGGCGCATCTGCTGGAGCCGGTGTTCGCGGCGGCGCGCCTCCCCGACGAGATGGTTCATCCGCTCGGGTACGTGATCGCGCTCGCCGCCGTCGTCTTCTTCCACCTGGTGATCGGCGAGATGGTGCCGAAGAACCTGGCGATGGCGGCGCCGGAGAAGGCCGCGCTGTGGCTGAGCCCGGGGCTCGTGGCGTTCGCGCGGCTGTGCCGCCCGGTGACCGTCTCGCTGAGCGCCTGCGCCAAGGTGATCCTCGCCCTGTTCCGGGTCGAGCTGAGGGACGAGGTCGAGGCGGTCTTCACCAGTGAGCAGCTCAACCAGCTGGTGGAGGACTCGGGACAGGCCGGACTGCTCGATCCCGAGGAGCAGGAGCGGCTGGAGGACGCGCTGGAGCTGGGCTCGCGCCCGGTCACGGACGTGCTCCTGGACCCCGTCTCCCTGGTGACCGTGGAGCCCGCCGTCACCCCGGGACAGGTGGTGGCCCTCACCGCGCGCACGGGTTACTCGCGCTTTCCCGTGGTCGCGGGGAACGGCGCCTTCATGGGCTACGTCCATGTGAAGGACGTCCTCGACCTGGAGGACTCCGAGCGGGCGGTGCCGCAGCAGATCTGGCGGCCGATGACCACGCTCGCGGCGGAGCTGCCGCTGGACGACGCGCTCACGGTGATGCGCCGGGCCGCCGCGCACCTCGCCCAGGTGGCGGACGCCTCCGGCCGGGTGCTCGGCCTGGTCGCTCTGGAGGACGTGCTGGAACTCCTGGTGGGCGAGGTCAGGGACCCGGCGCACCGGGAGGCCCCGCCGCAGCCGAGGGCTGCCGAGCCGAAGGAAGCGGTTCCGGGCTGATCCGGGCGGGTGCCCGCCCCCGCGGGGACGCGGGCACCCGCCGGTCCCGGAGCCCGTGTACGAACCTCCGTCCGGAGGTTCGTACACGGGCTCTCACACCCCCGGAGGGGCCTGCGGTCCGCGCCCGGACAGCACCTCTCCGTACGCCTGCATCAGGTCCGGCAGCCGCAAGGTGGACAGGTCGTCCCGGGACGGGATCCCGGGGTACCCGCTCAGCCGCAGGTCCCGGTAGGCACAGCTCTTCTCGTAGAGGGTGCGCAGGAAGCGGCCGTTGCCGAGTTCGTCGATCCAGCCCTGGTCCACGACGTGGCCGGCGATCGAGCGGAGTTCGTCCAGCGCCTCCTCGTCCCAGACGTCACCGTTCTCGGCCGCCAGGACCTCGCCGATCGCGGTCAGTTCCAGAGGGCGGTACGAGGGGAAGTCGACCCGGGTCGTGAAGCGGGAGGACAGGCCGGGGTTGGCGGTCAGGAGGCGGTCCATGCCCTCGGGGTAGCCCGCGAGGATCACCACCAGGTGGTCGCGGTTGTCCTCCGCCCGCTTCAGCAGCACCTGAAGCGCCTCGTCGCCGTACGCGTCCCCCTTGCCGTAGCCCGAGTTGGACAACGAGTACGCCTCGTCCACGAACAGCACGCCGCCGATCGCCGAGTCGATCAGCTCGTTCGCCTTCACGGCGGTCTGGCCCAGGTACTCGCCGACCAGGTCCGCCCGCTGTGCCTCCACCAGATGGTCGCCGCCGAGCAGCCCGAGGGCGTAGAAGACCCGGCCCAGGATGCGTGCCACCGTGGTCTTGCCGGTGCCCGAGGGGCCGGAGAAGACGAAGTGGCGTTTGGGCGGCTGCACGGGCAACCCCTGGCCCGCCCGCAGCCGCGCCATGTTCAGCTGCGCGGACAACGCCTTGACCTGGCGTTTCACCGGCTCGAGACCGACCATGCGCTCCAGCTCGGCCAGCGCCTCCTCCAGCAGCGCGGGATCCGTCGGCCCGGCCGGCAACGCCTGCGCGGGCACCGTGGCCTTTTCGCGGACGGCGTCCCGCTGCGCCGCCAGGCCACCCGGGGGCGGCGGCTCCGGCTCGGAGAGCCTCAGGTCCCGGCCCTCGGCGCCGAAGAGCGGATCGAGACCGTCCGGTCCCTCCAGCGCGTCCCCGCCCACGGTGAGCGCCATCGCCGTGAAGTCGGCCGACTCGTCGTACCCGTCCCCCTCGGCTATGGCCGCGAGCCGCGCCGAGGTGTCCATGAACGCCGGGTCCACCCGGTGCACCGCCCGGTACAGCGGCAGAGCGGCCGCCGAGCGGCCCGTGCCCTCGTGGGCCCTGGCCAGCCAGTACCGCAGCTCCTTGCGCTGCGGCTGCTCGCTGCGGCAGCGCATGAGGGCGGCGGAGAGCAGCGGCTCGGCCTGCCCGTACATCTCCAGACGGACCCGGGCCATCCCTCCGAACAGGCCGGCCTCTATGCCGAGCATGGGGTCGTCGATCAGCGGATCGGTGTGCCGGACCAGCTGCTCCCAGTCCTTGGCCAGGTAGGCCCGGCAGGCGTGCAGGAACCGTACCTGGGGGTCGGCGTCGACGGGGGGCAGCCCCGCCAGCGCCCGGTCCAGTTCGGGGACGTGGCGGCCGTCCAGCCAGTGCGAGGCGTGCGCGAGCAGCAGGTCGCGCGGGCTCTCCAGCACGGGCTGCACCCACCAGCCGAGCCAGTACCAGGAGTTCAGGGTGCGCCGGTGCCGGGAGCGCTGCTCCCCGAAGCGGTCCCGGTGGCGGAACATCCGCAGCAGCGCGGTCGTCGTGTCGATGCGCAGCGCGTGCAGCCCGAGCCAGCCGTCGGCCATCCCCGGGTCCATCCGGACCGCCGCCCGGAACTCCTCCTCCGCCTGTGGATAGGCGCCCATGGTGTAGGCGTCGACACCTCGCAGCCAGGCGAGGTCGGCCGGGGCCTCGGGGCCCTGCGTGCCGAAGTCCATCACGTCCCCCACAAACCGTGCCCCCGATGGTTCACCGCCGGGCGTGTGCCCGGCGGCTGCCTTGCTCGAACCGCGGTGCCGCGGACCGGAGTTGCGACGGTGCGCGGAGCAGCCGCCCGAAGGTCGCACCCAGAGGCATCGTACCTGCGGGGGAGTGGCGCACCGAAGGGTGCCGCACGGGCCGTTCGACGAGGTGGGAGCAGACGGGGCGCACGCCGCGCGGTGACCGTGTGTGAGCGGATCACGTCCCTGGAGACCCGGAGAAGGTGTCCGGGGCAGAACGAAGCCCCCGATCACGGGGGAACAACCGGGGGCTTCGCGTTTGCGGACGGCTCCGAGAGCCGCACATTGAGAACGTAAGACCTGTACGGCCCCCGGGTCAAGCCGACCCGGAGCACTCAAGCAAGTTCTCCCGCAAGGGTCTTCACAAGTTCAGCACACTGATGATGGCTCATCACTGTGGGTGAGCGTGCGGTCCGGGTCGGCGATCCCGGCAGGTCCCGGGGCCACCTCGTACCCCTCCGGTCGCTGCCGCACCAGGAGCTCGGCGAAGGGTCGCGAGGGGTCGTCGGCGAAGTGCCGGCGCTCCGCCTCGGTCCAGGCGGCCCAGAACGCGCGCTGCTCCTCGCCGTCCCTGGCCCGCCCGCGGGCCCAGGCCTCGTCGGCCGGGAGGTCCATCCACAGCAGCCGCGCCAGATGCGGGCGCAGCTCCCGGCGGCCGGCGCCGACGCCCTCGACCAGGACCACGGGGGCGGGCGGCAGTGTGCGCGGGCGCCCGAGACGTCGTGCGCCCCAGTCGTAGGGGCGGTAGTGCGCGCTCTCGCCGCGGCCGAGCGGCTCGACCACCTCGCGCAGCAGCCGCCGGGTCCAGGAGAACAGTTCCTCGTGGGTGGCGATGTCGTCGAGGTGCAGCACGGGCGCGCCGCCGAGCGCGGCCGCCAACCGCCCGGCGAACGTGGACTTCCCGGAGCCCGCGTGCCCGTCGACGCCGACGAGGCGGACGGGGCCGCAGGACGGCGGCAGCCGTCGCAGACGGGGCGCGAGGACGTGAATGACGGTTCCCGGGGTGAGGGGGTGGGCATATTTCGACGGAACATTTTACGCGCGTGTGCCGTGGGCCCCGCGGGCGGGTGCCGGGGAGGGATTCCGCGGACGGCGAAATTTGGTGCGAGGTTGAACAGTTCATTGGTCAATCACCTTGTCCGCGCTTTACCGGCACACCGACGAACCGGTTATTTGGGAATCGCCGTTCCGGTTGCCCCGGATGCTGAGTAGGGTGCCTGATGCGTGACCGGTGAGACGCACGGGGATGGACGGGGAGCATGGCCGCGGGGTTATTCGAGGGGCAGTACGTATGGCATCCGGCGGCCGACGACCGTGAGCTGGCGAGCGTGTGCGTGGAAGTGCGGGCCGGGCGCTATCTGAGCGCCTGCGAACTGCTCGTCGCCACCCGCGAGGACCTGGGGCTGCGTGCCCACCGCTCCCTCGTCCTCGCCTCCGAGGCCGCGGACTCCGACCTGGCCGAACGGTGGCTGGCCGAGGAACCCAGCCAGGAGGCCGCACTGATGTGGGCGCGCGTCGCCGTCCTGCGGGCGCTGCGCGCCGCCGATGCCCATGACGAGCGGGCTCGCGCGCTGGAGCGGATCGCCCTGAACGCGTGCGAGCGCGCCACCGCCGTGGCGCCCCACGACCCCACTCCCTGGGTGGCCAGGCTGGCACTCGCGCGGCTGCACGAGACCGGTGAACACGCTCCGCGGGGACTGCTCACCGAGCCACCCGGCCCCTGGCGGCTGTTCTCGCACATCCTGCGCCTCGATCCCTTCCACCGGGAGGCGCACCACCGCTTCCTCGCCTACTTCTTCAGCCGCCACTGCGGCTCCGTGAACGCCGCCTGGGACGTCGCCGCCTTCCTCAGCCAGCGGGCGCCGGCCACCTCACCGCTGCGTCTGCTGCCCCTGGTCGCGCTCGTCGAGAGCTACAACCCCTCGCAACTGCTCGCGGACCGCGTCTGGGAGCAGCCCCAGTGGCGCTCCACCGCGCTCGCCGTCTACCGGCACTGGCTGCCGGAGGCCGCCGGCTACCGCTTCACCCCGGTGCTCGACCTCGCCTACCTGGCGCACGCCCTGATCATGGGCCAGCGCGAGTTCGAGGCCCGCGCCGTCTTCGTGGCCATGGGGCCCTACGCCTCCCGGATGCCCTGGAGCGTCTTCGGCGAGCCCGAGGAGCAGCTCTCGCGGGCTCGCCGCGCCTGCGGACTGCCCGTGCCGGGAGCCGCCTGACCCGTCCCCCCTTACCGATCGCCCCCACCGACAGAAAGGTCCGGCTGTGTCAGAACGCATGTCAGCGCCCCGTACGAGACGACGTGCGGGCCGGGATCCCGTCACGATCGACGACGACGCGACCCTGCACGCGATGGGTTATCCGCGAAAACTCACACGGCGGTTCCAGGCGTTCGACAATTTCGCCATATCCTTCACCATCATCAACATCCTCTCCGGAATTTTCTCGTCGTTCGGATTCGGCATGAATGCGGGCGGCCCGCGCATTCTCGTCTTCGGCTGGATCGGTGTCTCCGTCATGGTGCTGTTCATCGGCGCCGCGATGGCCGAAGTGGCCTCCGCCTATCCGACGAGCGGGGCCCTTTACTTCTCCGCGGGAAAGCTCGCCAAGCGGCATCAGGGCGCCTGGTCCTGGTACACGGGCTGGCTGAACTTCGTGGGACAGGTGGGCGGCACGGCGGCCACCGGATACGCGGCCGCCACGTTCATCCAGGCGTTCCTCGCGCTGCAGTGGCCCTCGTACGAGCCGACCGCGCACCAGACCGTGCTGATCACGGCGCTCGTCATCGTGATCCAGGGGCTGGCCAACACCTACACCGTGCGGCTCGTCGCCGTCCTCAACCGGATCTCTGTGTGGTGGCTGCTGATCGGGCTCGTGGTGATCGTCGGCGCGCTGGTGGCGGGGCCGGACGAACACCGGCCGGCGTCCTTCGTCACGCATTTCGCGAACAACACCGGCTTCACCAACGGACTGTACGGGGGCATGCTCGGCCTGCTCGTCACCAGCTGGACCTTCACCGGCTTCGACGGAAGCTTCCACATGTCCGAGGAGACGGTCCGGGCGACGGTCAACGCGCCCAGGGGCATCACCCGCTCCATCGGCTACTCCGCCGTCGCCGGACTGGTCCTCATGCTGGCCCTCGTCTACAGCATCGGCGACTACGGCAAGGTGGCGGGCTCCTCGGCGCCGCCCGTCCAGATCCTCATCGACGGTCTCGGGGTGGGCACGGCGAAGCTGCTGCTCCTGATCGTCATCGGCGCCATGCTCTTCTGCGGACTGGCCAACCTGACCAGCAACACCCGGCAGATCTTCGCCTTCTCCCGGGACGGTGCGATGCCCGGCTCCCGCTGGTGGCACACCGTCTCGCCCCGCACCCGCACGCCCGTCAAGGCGGTCTGGCTCGCCGTCGCCTGCTCGCTCGCCCTGGTGCTGCCCGGCTGGTGGTCCCACACCGCCTTCACCGCGATCGTGAGCGTCAACGTGGTGGGACTCTTCCTGGCCTACGCCGTGCCGATCTTCCTGCGGCTGCGGCTCGGCGCCGGCTTCCGGCCCGGCCCCTGGCACCTGGGACGCTGGAGCGCGCCCGTCGGTGTCGTGGCGGTCGGCTGGATCCTGCTCAGCAGCGTGCTGTTCATGCTGCCCCAGGCGTCGCCGATCACCGTCGACTCCTTCAACTACGCGCCCATCGCCCTGGCGGTGGTGCTCGTCGTCGCCACGGTGTGGTGGTTCGCCACCGCCCGGCGCCGCTTCCGGGGTCCGGTCAGCTACGGCCGCCCGGACGAGGTCGCCGCGATGGATCTGGTCTGACCGGGAGCGTGCCCCGTCCGTCCGTCCGGCGGGACGGCGGCCCGGGGCACGTCGGTCCCGGCGCGGGCCCGCGGGTGAGCGGGCCCGCGACCGGTGGCCGTGTCCGGCGGAGCCCACGTTCGTCACCAGTGGTCGAGACCATTATTGGTGGGCGCGCCGAGGGTGAAGGTGCTGGCAGAAGTCGCCGCGGAACGGCCATAGTTGGCGGGCACCATGCGTCTGAACAGCCGCTTCCGGACACCTGGGGGTCACCCACCGATGACCAGAGCCTCACAGCCGTCCCGCAGAACCATCCTCGCCACGGCCGTCGCCGCGGCCACGGCGGCCGGTGCCGCGGGCCGGGCGGCCGCGGCCACCCCGGCGGCCCCCGCGGCCCCGGCCACCCCGGCGGCCCCGCCGGCGACGTCGGGCCCGGTCCCCGTGGACAACCGCGCCTGGACCTCGTACACCGACTGGTGCGGTGGCACCGCCGAGGGCGCCCGTGCCGTCGCCGGGCTGCGCCCCGGTGTGGTGATCGCCGCTCCCGCCGGGCGCACCGACTACACCGACCCGCACACCGGTACGACCTCCACCTGGGAGTACGCCACCTGGACCTCGCCGGTGCACAGGCCGGCGGTGGCGTCCACGGAGGTGATCGCCTCCTGGAACGCGCACACCCCGGCCGGTACGTGGCTCCAGGTGGAGCTGGAGGGCACCTACTCCGACGGCACGGACACCCCCTGGTACGTCATGGGCCGCTGGGCGGCCGGCGACCAGGACATCCGGCGGACGTCCGTCGACGACCAGAGCGACGGCAAGAGCGACATCTGGACCGACACCTTCGCCGTCTCCGACCCCGCGTCGGGGCTCCGCCTGGTCTCGTACCGTCTGCGTCTGACCCTCTACCGCGCGCCCGGCACGCAGCTGACCCCGATGGTCTGGCGGCTCGGAGCCATGGCCTCCGACATCCCCGACCGGTTCACCGTCCCGGCCTCCACGCCCGGGCTCGCCCGGGAACTGGCCGTCCCGCGCTTCTCGCAGGAGATCCACAAGGGCCAGTACCCCCAGTACGACAACGGCGGCGAGGCGTGGTGCAGCCCGACCTCCTCGCAGATGATCATCGAGTACTGGGGCCGACGGCTCACCCGGGAGCAGCTGTCCTGGGTCGATCCGTCGTACGCCGACCCGCAGGTGTGCCACGCGGCCCGGTTCACCTACGACCACCAGTACCAGGGCTGCGGCAACTGGCCCTTCAACGCGGCGTACGCGGCGACCTTCCCCGATCTGCAGGGCGTGGTCACCCGGCTGTCCTCGCTCACCGACCTGGAGACGCTGATCGCGGCGGGTGTTCCGGCCATAACGTCCCAGTCCTTCCTGAAGGAGGAGCTGACGGGGGCCGGGTACGGCACCTCGGGCCATCTGATGACGGTGATCGGATTCACCGCCGAGGGCGACGTGATCGCCAACGACCCGGCCTCGCCCGGCGACGAGGCGGTGCGCCGCGTCTACCGGCGGCGCGAGTGGGAGAACATCTGGCTCAGGACCAAGCGGTACAACGCCTCCGGCAAGGTGGTCTCCGGCACGGGCGGCGTCTGCTACCTGTACTTCCCCGCCCACCTGATGCCGTGGCAGCGCAGGGCGCTGGCGGCGGTGGGCGTCCGCTGACGGCCCCGGGAACACGGCACCGACGGCGCGGCACCCGGGGGACCCGGGGCCGCGCCGTCGGTGTGACCGGGGCGGCCCGGGCAATTCCGGAACGGCTCCGCGTCATTCCGCAATACCGCCGATGTTCCTGTCGGCAGTCGGAGGCGTGGGCCGAAATCGAATGACGGTCAAGAGCGCGGCACGGAACGCCCCTGGCGCGCGGCATCGACCGCTCACGGGCGCGCCGTTCCGAACTCACCACCAATGGAAGGAAGTTATTCGCCGACACCTCGTGCGACGCGTCGTCGACGGATGGTAATCGCGCGTCATGCGCAGGGGCCGAAGGGCTGATCTGCTTCTTCGGATCCCAGCGCGGCCATTACCTCGCCCTTTTCGGGGATTCACCGTCGACGGCCGTCCGCGCCACACCGAGCACACGATCGCACCCGCCTGCGCGGCCCCGTCGGCCGCCCGTCGGCCCCTCGTCCGACTCCCTCCGCCGCGGCCCCGGGCGGCAGCCGCCCCGCGTCTCGTCCCGCGGGCGGACGCCCCCGGTCGGTCCCCGTCCCCGAGCGGGCAGGAGGGCCGAGCCCCATCATTCGAGATGTGGACCGGTTCCGGGGTACTGTGCCTTTCTTGAAGTAAGCGGTCGTTAACTGGTGACTCGGTGCCTCCGATCGGGCATACTCCAAGCGCCAGCCGCTGGTCAGCCGCGTCCGCGACCCGGAGCGGCGAGCATCGACAGGCCCCGTGAGACCCGGCGGAGCCGCCCCACCCAAGGCGCCAGTCCGCCGATATGCCCGAGAGGGAGGAGAGCGTCGCCATGCCCGACCGCGCCCCACAGCCGGTGGACCGTCAACTGCCCACGGAGGAGGCCCGGGACCTGATCTCCCTCGTCCGTGACATCGCGCAGCACGAGATCGCCCCGAAGGCGGCCGAGGAGGAGGACGCCGGGCGCTTCCCGCGCGACGTCTTCGGACTGCTCTCCGCATCAGGGCTGCTCGGCCTGCCCTACGACTCCGAGTACGGCGGTGGTGACCAGCCGTACGAGGTCTATCTGCAGGTCCTGGAGGAGTTGGCCGCCGCCCGCCTCACCGTGGGCCTCGGCGTCAGCGTCCACACCCTGGCCTGCCACGCCCTCGCCCACTACGGCACCAAGGAGCAGCAGGCCGAACATCTGCCCGCGATGCTCGGCGGCGGACTGCTGGGCGCCTACTGTCTGTCCGAGCCGGCGTCCGGATCGGACGCGGCGTCCCTGCGTACCAGGGCCGACCGCGCGGAGGGTGCCGCCCCTGGTGCGGGCGGCGGCGCGGGCGGCGGTGACTGGGTGATCAACGGGACCAAGGCGTGGATCACGCACGGCGGGGTCGCCGACTTCTACACCGTGATGGCACGCACCGCCGGGGAGGGCGCGCGAGGGATCACCGCCTTCCTGGTCCCCGGCGACGCCGAAGGGCTGGGCGGCGCGGTGCCCGAGAAGAAGATGGGCATGAAGGGCTCGCCGACCGCGCAGGTCCACTTCGACGGCGTGCGGGTGCCCGACGAGCGGCGCATCGGCGAGGAGGGCCAGGGCTTCGCGATCGCCCTGTCCGCGCTCGACTCGGGGCGCCTCGGTATCGCCGCCTGCGCTGTCGGAGTGGCCCAGGCCGCGCTCGACGAGGCCGTCGCGTACGCCACCGGACGGCAGCAGTTCGGGCGGCCGATCGCGGACTTCCAGGGGCTGCGCTTCATGCTCGCCGACATGGCGACGCAGATCGAGGCGGGCCGGGCGCTGTACCTGGCGGCGGCACGGCTGCGTGACGCCGGCAGGCCGTTCGCGAAGCAGGCGGCCATGGCGAAGCTGCACTGCACCGATGCGGCGATGAGGGTCACCACGGACGCCGTCCAGATACTCGGCGGATACGGCTACACCGCGGACTTCCCGGTCGAGCGCTACATGCGCGAAGCCAAGGTGCTGCAGATCGTCGAGGGGACGAATCAGATCCAGCGGATGGTCATCGCCCGTCACCTCGCTGGTCCCGAGTCGCGCTGAACGAGTCCCGGCCCGCCGCGAGCCGGGTCGGGCCGGCCGGGGGCGCCGCGAGCCGCACCCACTCCGGGTCGTGGCGTCCCGGCAGCGTGCGCCCGCGGTCGGCCCATGCCTTCATCAGCGCGCGGTAGATGGGCGGGTCCTGGGGCTGGGGCGGCGGGAGCGCCGCCGCCGGTGCCGGAACGAACACCCGTCGCCGGGGCCCGGCCGCCGAAAACATAGGGGTCATACCCGGGGAAACGCCGGGGCGAGGGCACAGGTCACCGGAGCCGGTAATCGAGCGTGAGTTCCCCGTCGGCCCGCAGGGGGCATGGCACACCGTGACCGGCCACGGGCTCGGTCTCGCGACGGCCATGGCGTCGGTGCCGCCGCTGTGCGCACGGCGGGGCCGCCGCGCCGTCCCGGCGGGTGCGGGCGTGCGGGTCGTGCGCCACGACGGCGTGCGGTCGTGGCGCGGGGGCAGATGCTGCGGGGCGGGCGAGGACGCCCGGAGAGCGGTGCGTGAGGTGTCAGGCGGCCTGGCGCCGCATCGCCGGCATCCGCATCGGGCGCGAGCCCGGGCCGCCGACGTGGGAGAACGGCTGCATGCGCCAGTCGAGCCCCTGGGGAAGGGTCAGCAGAAGGGCCGTCTGCTGCCCCTGCGGCTCCACCGCCTCGTCCGCGGGCCGGGCGTCGCCCGCCGCGCGTCCCGTGCCGGCGCAGACCGTGAGACCGAACGGGTTCCACGGGGAGGCGCACAGCGCGTGCTCGGGCAGGACCTCCTCGTCCGCCAGCAGCGCGATGGGCTGCGCGCAGTCCGGGCAGACCACCCGGTACATCTCGAAGGTGTCGTACGCGTCGAACTCCTCGTCCGGTTCGACGCCCTCCGGCTCGGGCTCGACGAGGGGCCGCTGCCGCTTGGACACGGAACGACCGGGGCGCTTCAGACTCTGCATTGGGATTCTCCCCCTCGGGCTGGGCCGACAAGGCGCTGTGGCGTCGACCACAGCAAGCACTTCCCGTCCCGTCCCGACGGTAATCACGAGATCATCACGCGGCCCGCCCGTGGACTGTGGTGTTCGTCACATGCCGCCCGCAGGTGCCGGGCACGGCGCATTTGTCCCACGGACGGCTCACGGACAGCCCTTTGCCAGATCACGAAGCGGGCATGACCTGCGCCGCTGAGGTGTCGGAGGGATCAAGCGCCCTGTAGGTTCTAACGCCATGGAGGAGCTGGACCGACAGATCGTGCAGCTGCTCGTCAAGGACGGGCGGATGAGCTACACCGACCTGGGCAAGGCCACTGGCCTGTCCACGTCGGCCGTGCACCAGCGGGTGCGCCGGCTGGAGCAGCGCGGCGTCATCCGCGGGTACGCCGCGGTCGTCGACCCGGAGGCCGTCGGGCTGCCGATGACCGCCTTCATCTCCGTGAAGCCGTTCGACCCCAGCGCACCCGACGACATCGCGGAGCGGCTCGCCGGCGTGCCGGAGATCGAGGCGTGCCACAGCGTCGCGGGCGAGGAGAACTACATCCTCAAGGTCCGCGTGGCCACGCCCCACGAGCTGGAGGAGCTGCTGGCGCGCGTACGGACGCTCGCCGGGGTGTCGACGCGCACCACCGTCGTGCTGTCGACGCCGTACGAGGCGCGGCCGCCCCGCATCTGACGGACCTGCGTACCGGCCGGCCCCGGCGAGGCGCGAGACTGTTCCCCATGAACGAGCGCACCGCCCCCTCGCAGACCGTCCTGCTGCGCCGAGGAGAAGTCCACAGCCCCGCAGACCCCTTCGCGACCGCCATGGTCGTCGAGCGGGGGCAGGTTGCCTGGGTCGGCTCCGAAGGGGCCGCCGACGCCTTCGCGGACGGCGTCGACGAGGTCGTCGACCTGCACGGCGCGCTCGTCACCCCGGCGTTCACCGACGCTCATGTGCACACCACCGCCACCGGTCTCGCGCTCACCGGCCTCGATCTGTCGGGCGCGCCCTCCCTGGCGGCCGCCCTCGCCCGCGTCCGCGACTTCGCGGCGGCCCGCCCGGACGACCGCGTCCTGCTCGGCCACGGCTGGGACGCGGCCCGCTGGCCCGAACGGCGGGCGCCGCGGCGGGACGAGCTGGACGAGGCCACCGGTGGCCGCCCGCTCTACCTCAGCCGTATCGACGTCCACTCGGCCGTCGGCACCACCGCCCTGCTGGCCCTGGTGCCGGACGTGCGGGGCATGGCCGGCTTCGCGGAGGACGAGCCGCTCACCCGGGACGCGCACCACGCGGTGCGGGCGGCCGCCTTCGCCGCGATCGGCCCCGCCCAGCGGGCCGCCGCCCAGCGTGCGGCCCTCGCCCGCGCCGCGGCCCTCGGCATCGGGTCCGTCCACGAGTGCGGGGGCCCGGAGATCTCCTCGGAGGAGGACTTCACCGCGCTGCTGCGCCTCGCCGCCGGGGAGCCCGGGCCCCGTGTCGTCGGCTACTGGGCCGAGCGGGGCGAGGAGGGCGTCGCCCGGGCCCGGGACCTGGGCGCGCTCGGTGCCGCGGGGGACCTCTTCGTCGACGGTGCGCTGGGCTCGCACACCGCCTGCCTGCACCGGCCGTACGACGACGCCGGGCACACCGGCACCGCGTACCTGGACGCGGCCGAGGTCACCGCGCATGTCGTCGCCTGCACGGAGGCCGGGCTGCAGGCGGGCTTCCACGCCATCGGCGACGCCGCTGTGACCGCCGTGGTGGAGGGGGTCCGTGCCGCCGCCGAGAAGCTCGGCCCGGGGCGCGTCCGCGCCGCCCGCCACCGGGTGGAGCACGCCGAGATGCTCACCCCCGAGACCGTCGCGGCCTTCGCCGAACTCGGCCTGACCGCGTCCGTCCAGCCCGCCTTCGACGCGCTGTGGGGCGGCGAGGACGGCATGTACGCCCAGCGCCTGGGCGCCGGGCGGGCCCGCACGCTGAACCCGTTCGCGGCCCTGCTGCGGGCCGGCGTCCCGCTCGCCTTCGGCTCCGACAGCCCCGTCACCCCGCTGGATCCATGGGGCACGGTCCGTGCGGCGGCCTTCCACCGCACGCCCGAGCACCGGGTGTCGGTGCGGGCCGCGTTCACCGCCCACACGCGTGGCGGCTGGCGGGCCGTCGGCCGCGACGACGCGGGTGTGCTGGTGCCCGGCGCGCCGGCGGACTACGCGGTGTGGCGCACCGGTGAACTCCTCGTCCAGGCCCCCGACGACCGGGTCGCCCGCTGGTCGACCGACCCCCGCTCGGGCACCCCCGGACTGCCCGATCTGACCCCGGGTTCCGAGCCGCCGGTCTGCCTGCGCACCGTGGTGCACGGCCGGACGGTGTTCGTACGGCCGGGCGAGTGATCTCCCGGGGTGGCGCGGGGCCGGACGCCCGCCGTCCCGCCGTCGCGCGACCTGCGTATCCTCTGCCCTGACCAGGGCGTTACTGGAAGAACCGCAGGTCGAACGACTGTTGACAGTAAGGCGCGGAGGGCCGGTAGGTTCGGCGGCGTCCACCACCGGACGTCCGACCGGGGAACCTCCGCGCAGTCGCCTCGGCGCCGCTGGGTCAGGGGTCGTGTGCCGCACCGGCGCATCGCCACTGGGAGCCAGGCTCAGCGCCCGCGTCACGGCGAGGACCGTTCCGGGTGGTCTGGTCGGCAGGGTGTGACCCGGGTGGGGCCCGGACGTTCAGTAGACAACGGCTTTCGGTCGACCCGCAGCCAGCGGGTGCCAGGTCGGCCCGAAGGGCGCCGGGCCCCCATCCGCAGCAGGAGCCGGGCGGCAGCGCGCACCCGCCCCGATCCACGGCGGACGAGGGCTGCCGGATCCGCGGGATGCGGGAACCAGCACTTTTACCCGACTCATGTGTAATCGACACCACCACACGAATGCGCTGTCGCGTCGGTGCAGGCCGTGGCCACTATGGTGGTCCCCTGCGTACGGAGATGAAGGGGCAGCAGTGAACGACGGCGACGGGACCCTCGCGGCAGGAGCCCAGGGGAGGCAGTTCGGTCCGCTCGGCACCGCCTTGGTGATCATTCCGACCTACAACGAGGTGGAGAACATCAGCGCGATCGTCGGCCGGGTGCGGTCGGCCGTGCCCGAGGCGCACATCCTCGTGGCCGACGACAACAGCCCCGACGGCACCGGCAAGCTCGCGGACGAGCTGGCGGCCGAGGACGACCACGTCCACGTACTGCACCGCAGGGGCAAGGAGGGCCTGGGCGCCGCGTACCTGGCGGGCTTCCGCTGGGGCCTGGAGCACGACTACGGCGTCCTGGTCGAAATGGACGCCGACGGCTCCCACCAGCCCGAGGAACTGCCGCGCCTGCTGACCGCGCTCAAGGGTGCCGACCTGGTGCTCGGCTCCCGCTGGGTGCCCGGCGGGCGGGTCGTGAACTGGCCCAAGAGCCGCGAGTTCATCTCCCGCGGCGGCAGTCTGTACTCGCGCCTCGCCCTCGACCTGCCGCTGCGCGACATCACCGGCGGCTACCGCGCCTTCCGCCGCGAGACCCTCGAGGGCCTCGGGCTCGAGCAGGTCGCCTCGCAGGGGTACTGCTTCCAGGTCGACCTCGCCCGTCGCGCGGTCAAGGCCGGGTACCACGTGGTGGAGGTGCCCATCACCTTCGTCGAGCGGGAGCTGGGCGACTCCAAGATGAGCCGGGACATCCTCGTCGAGGCGTTGTGGCGGGTCACGGCGTGGGGCGTGGGGGAGCGCGTCGCCAAGGTCACGGGACGCGGCAAGTCCTCCTGAGCCGAGCGGCCGGCGACGGCGCACGGCGCGCCACGGCCCACGTCAACCGGACGCCGCGTCGCGCCGTCGCTCGTTCGGGGGCACGGGCGGGGCTCCAGGGGGCGCGGAAAGCGGCCGAACGTCCCTTATCCCGCGCTGAGCCCGGCCCAGGCACACTGGGAGCATGACGACTGGCGCACCGACCTCTCCGTACCCCGCCCGGCCGCGGCGTTCCCGGCTGCGCACGTTTCTGGCGCCGGCCGTCGCGGCGTGGCTGGTGCTGGAGATCTGGCTGCTCACGGTGGTGGCGGGGGCGGCCGGCGGGGTCACGGTGTTCCTGCTGCTCGTCGCCGGTTTCGTGCTCGGCTCCGTGGTGGTCGGGCGGGCCGGGCGCCGTGCCTTCCGCAGCCTCGGCGAGACGCTGCAGGCCCGGCAGCCCCAGGCGGCGCCGAGCGGCGGCAACGGCAGCGGCAACGGACCGATGATGCTCGGGGGCCTGCTCCTGATGCTGCCGGGACTGATCTCCGACGCGGCGGGCCTGCTGCTCCTGCTCCCGCCGGTCCAGAAGACGGTGCGCGGGTACGCCGAGCGCACGATCGACCGCAGGCTCGGCTCGGCGCCCTTCGGCAGCTTCGCCAGCGCCTTCCAGCAGGCCCGCATGCACCGTCCCGACGGCAAGGTCGTCCAGGGCGAGGTCATCCGGGACGACGCGCCCGGCACCGACGGAACCGGACAAGGCCCGCTCCCCCCGCTGATGCGCTGATCGACGGCGAACGCTGATCGACGGCAAACAGGGGCGCCGCACGTCACCATGACGTGCGGCGCCCCTGTCGTCCGGCGTGCGTGGTGCCCGCCACCCCTGCCGGGGTCACGCGGACTTGCGGCTGTCCCTCGGATGCACCGCGATGTTCATCGCGCCGGAACGGAGAACGGCGAGACGCTCCTCGAGGACCTCTTCGAGCTCCTCACGGGTGCGCCGCTCCATCAGCATGTCCCAGTGCGTGCGCGCGGGCTTGGCCTTCTTCTCCTCGGGGCCGTTGCCGTCCACCAGAAGTGCCTGGGCGCCGCAGACCTTGCACTCCCACTCCGGCGGGATCTCCGCCTCGACCGAGAAGGGCATCTCGAAGCGGTGCCCCTTCTCGCATGCGTACTCCACGGCCTGGCGCGGGGCCAGGTCGATGCCGCGGTCCGTCTCGTAGCTGGTCACCACGAGGCGCGTGCCGCGAAGAGCTCGCTCACTCATGAATCGTGCCTCCCGGGCTTGTCGCCCACAGGACAGGTGTCGCTGTCGTCGTCATCCGGTCAACGTCCGGTCGGCGGTAAAGATTCCCGTTCCGAGTCCCGTTCCGGGTCGTGCGTCGCCGTCGTAGCCGCCCCTTGTTGTACCCACCGGCGCCCGGTTTGTCACATCTGCTAGCAGATGTCACCCAGCGTTTCGGCTCCATTGCCGCGCAGTAACGGTACGCCTGGCAGGCCAAACGCGTACACTACAGCCTTTTCCCGCGGAGCGTTAAATCGTTTCGGGGACCGGATTGCCCGCGTCGCGCACCGCCCGCCGCACCGGGACCCGTGCCAGCAGCACGAACCCGACCGCGAAGAACGCCACCAGCGAGATGATCGCGTCCCGGTAGCTGCCGGTCAGCTGATAGGTGAGACCGAACAGCAGCGGCCCCAGCCAGCTCATGCCCCGGTCGCTCATCTCGTACGCCGAGAAGTACTCGGCCTCCTTGCCGGGCGGCACGAGATGCGAGAAGAGGGAGCGCGACAGGGCCTGGCTGCCGCCGAGGACCAGTCCGATACCGGCGGCGAGGACGAAGAACCACACCGGCGCGCCCGCGGGCAGGAAGTAGCCGGCCGCGAGCGTCAGGGCCCAGGCGACGAGCGAGCCGAGGACGGTGCGCTTGGCGCCGTAGGTCCGGGCCAGCCGGCCCATGCCCAGCGCGCCGCCCACCGCCAGCACCTGCACCAGCAGCACGGCGGCGATCAGCGTGGACTGGCTCAGGCCCAGTTCCTCGGAGCCGTACACCGACGCCTGCGAGATCACCGTCTGGATGCCGTCGTTGTAGACGAGGTACGCCAGCAGGAAGGCGAGGGTCAGGGGCGTGCCGCGCATGTCCCGGACCGTGGCCGCCAGCTGCCGCCAGCCGTGCGCCGCGGGGGCTGCGGACGACGGCACCCGCCGGTCGCGCAGCCGCCTGAGGGGGACGAGGGTGAAGGTACCCCACCAGACGCCGGCCGAGGCCAGGCAGATGCGCACGGCCGTCGTCTCGGACACCCCGAAGGAGTCGTGCGCGGTGAACAGGACCAGGTTCGCGACCAGGACCGCGGAGCCGGCGGCGTAACCGAAGGCCCAGCCGCGCGAGGAGACCGCGTCGCGCTCCTCGGGCGGGGCGATCTGCGGCAGGTAGGAGTTGTAGATCACCATCGAGACGGCCACCGACGCGTTCGCGACGATCAGCAGCAGTCCGCCGAGCAGATAGCGCTCGCCGGCCAGGAAGAACATGCCCGCGGTGGCCGCGGCGCCCAGATAGGCGCTCAGCGCGAGCAGGGGCTTTTTACGGCCGCTGCGGTCGGCAGCCGAGCCCGCGAGCGGCATGACGATCACCGCCAGGACGACGGAGGCGGAGACGCAGTAGGCGAAGAAGGACCCCGCGCGGACGGGGATCCCCAGTGGGTGCACATAACCGTCCGCGTCCGCCGCCGCCTTGGCCACCGACGTCAGATACGGGCCGAGGAACACGGTCAGCACGCTCGTCGAATAGACGGAGCAGGCCCAGTCGTAGAAGTACCAGCCGCGCTGTTCGCGCCGCCGCTCGGCGGCCTCGTCGGCTGCCGCTGTCAGCACGGTGTCGGTGCCCACCCGCGCCCTCGCTTCCCCGTGGAACGTGATTGCGCGGGGGCGTTCAGACCCAGGTGCCCCGGTCCTCGAGGACCTTGCGCAGCGTGTCGATGTGATCGGTCATGATGCCATCCACGCCGAGGTCCAGGAGCCGGTGCATGTGAGCGGCCTCGTTGACCGTCCATACGTGCACCTGCAGCCCGCCGGCGTGGGCCGCGCGCACGAAGCGGTGGTCGACCACGGGGATGCCCGACTGGGCCACGGGGACCTGGGCGGCGACCGCCGAGCGGCGCAGTGCCGCCGGTATGCCCCAGGAGCGCAACCGCAGGCCCAGCACACCGCGCGTGCCGTACGACGTCGCCAGGCGCGGTCCGGCCAGCCGCTGGGCGCGCACCACACGCGCCTCGGAGAACGAGCCGACGCAGACGCGCCCCCAGGCGTTCGCGCGCTCGATCAGGTCGAGCAGGGGACGCAGCGCGGGCTCCGCCTTGATGTCCACGTTCCAGCGGACCTCGGGGAACTCCTCGAGCAACTCCTCGAAGAGAGGCACCGGTTCGCTGCCCGCCACGCGCGCGTGCCGCACGTCCGTCCAGGGCAGGTCGGCGATCCGGCCCGCCCCGTCCGTCACCCGGTCCAAGGTCGCGTCGTGGAACGCCACCAGCCTCCCGTCGGCCGTGGCGTGCACGTCCGTCTCGATGTAGCGGTAGCCCGCCGCCACCGCGCGCCGGAACTGGGCCGCGGTGTTCTCCAGGCCGTCCGCCGCCCCGCCCCGGTGGGCGAACGCGATCGGGCCGGGGTGGTCGAGATAGGGGTGGCGCGGAAGCGAGGTCACCGCGGCAGTATGGCCTGCTCCGGTTGCCCGGCGGCAACGACCGTGCTGCGTCCCGGTGCCGGGGGAACGGCGAACACGCGCAGGAAGAACTGGGCGAGCGGGCCGATGGACAGCGCGTACAGGACGGTGCCGACACCGACGGTGCCGCCGAGGGCGAAGCCGGTGGCGACGACGGCGACCTCCACGGCCGTGCGGATCAGCCGGATCGAGCGTCCCGTGCGCCGGTGCAGCCCGGTCATCAGGCCGTCCCGCGGTCCCGGGCCGAGGTTCGCCGCGATGTAGAGCCCGGTCGCCACACCGTTGAGCACGATGCCGGCCAGGAGCAGGAACGTCCGCAGGACCAGGGGGCGGACGTCGGGCAGGACGGCCAGGGCGGCGTCCATGGCGACCCCGATCACGAGGACGTTGGAGACGGTGCCGAGGCCGGGGCGCTGGCGCAGCGGGATCCACAGCAGCAGCACACTCGCGCCCACGATCGTCAGCACCACGCCCATGCTCAGGCCGGTGAGCTCGGACAGGCCCTGGTGCAGCACGTTCCAGGGCTCCAGGCCCAGGCCCGCCTCCACCAGCAGGGCGGAGCTCGCGCCGTAGAGCACGAGGCCCGCGTACAACTGGACGAGGCGCCGCCCCAGCCGTCGGCCCGACGTGGACGCGTCAAATGGCAGCACGACATACCCCCCTGTGGTGGTCCTGGACTGATGCATGTCACTCTGTGGCTTGGAAAGAGAAGCCATCCATGGCCAATTCGGGGAAGGTGGACTGGGAATCATGGCGCAGTGGACCTCGGCAGTGGGTGCGGCACAGCTCGCCCGGCTGCTCAGCTCCCAGCAGGACCGCCCCGCGGGCCCGGGCTCCCGCCGCCCGCCCGCCTATCGCGCCCTCGCCGACGGCATCCGGCTGCTCGTCCTGGAGGGGCGCGTGCCGGTCGCGGCCCGGCTGCCCGCCGAGCGGGAGCTGGCGCTCGCCCTGTCGGTGAGCCGTACGACGGTGGCGGCCGCGTACGAGGCGCTGCGCACCGAGGGTTTCCTGGAGTCACGCCGCGGCGCGGGCAGTTGGACCGCGGTGCCGGCCGGGAACCCGCTTCCGGCGCGCGGACTCGAACCCCTCCCGCCCGAGGCGCTCGGCTCGATGATCGACCTGGGCTGCGCGGCCCTGCCCGCACCCGAGCCCTGGCTCACCCGTGCCGTACAGGGGGCCCTGGAGGAGCTGCCGCCGTACGCGCACACGCACGGCGACTATCCGGCGGGCCTGCCCGCACTGCGCTCCATGCTCGCCGACCGCTACACGGCGCGGGGCATCCCGACGATGCCCGAACAGATCATGGTGACCACGGGTGCCATGGGCGCGATGGACGCGATCTGCCATCTCTTCGCCGGGCGCGGCGAACGCATCGCGGTCGAGTCGCCGTCGTACGCCAACATCCTCCAGCTGATGAGGGAGGCGGGCGCCCGGCTGGTGCCGGTGGCCATGTCCGACGGGCTCGGCGGCTGGGACCTGGACCGGTGGCGTCAGGTGCTGCGCGAGGCGGCGCCGCGGCTTGCCTACGTGGTCGCGGACTTCCACAACCCCACGGGCGCGCTGGCCGACGAGGACCAGCGCCGCCGCCTCGTGGACGCGGCCCGCTCCGCCGGGACGGTCCTGGTCGTCGACGAGACGATGAGCGAGCTGTGCCTGGAGGAGGGCCTGGAGATGCCGCGGCCGGTGTGCGGCTTCGACGCGGCGGGCTCCACGGTCATCACGGTCGGCTCGGCGAGCAAGGCGTTCTGGGCGGGCATGCGCATCGGCTGGGTGCGCGCCGCCCCCGATGTGATCCGCAGTCTGGTCGCGGCCCGCGCCTACGCCGACCTGGGCACCCCCGTGGTGGAACAGCTCGCCGTGAACTGGCTGCTGAGCACGGGCGGTTGGGAACAGGCGGTGGACCTGCGGCGCGCGCAGGCCCGTGAGAACCGGGACGCGCTGGTCGCCGCGGTGCGCGCCGCGCTGCCGACGTGGGAGTTCTCGGTGCCGCAGGGCGGCCTGACGCTGTGGGTGCGCGCGGGCGGGCTGTCCGGCTCCCGTCTCGCGGAGGCGGGGGAACGGGTCGGCGTCCGGGTGCCGTCGGGACCGCGCTTCGGTGTGGACGGTGCCTTCGAGGGGTATGTGCGGCTGCCGTTCACGGTGGGCGGCGCGGTGGCGGAGGAGGCGGCGGCGCGCCTGGCGGCCGCGGTCCGTCTGGTGGAGACGGGCGGGTCCGGACCGGGCGACGCGCCGCGCACCTTCGTCGCCTGATTCAGCCGTCCCCGGCGGCCGCCGCCACCGCCTCGACGGGCGTGTTGCGCCGGGGCAGCAGCTCCAGTACCGCCTGCCGGTGGTCGTCGCTGGTCGCGTCGTCGTACGGGTCCGGGGTCGCCGGCACCTGCAGGCGGTGGACCGGGCCCGAGCCCAGGCGGGCGTAGCCGCGGCCGGGCGGGATGTCCTGGGCGGGCGTGGTGTGCGGCGGGGCGCCGAGCACGGCCTCCAGCTCGTCCGGGGACGCCGCGCCGAGCACCACGCGCGCGCGGGTGTACTGCCGGACCGCCGGGGACAGGCCGTCCAGGCCGTCGAACTGCTCGGCGACCACGACCGTGACGTTCGCCGCGCGCCCGTGCCGCAGGGGCACCTGCAGCAGCGTCTGCGGGTCCTCGCGCCCGTCGGCCGCGGCCAGGTGGCCGAGCGCGCCCGGCCGGTCCAGCAGGATCCACAGCGGGCGCCTCACGTCGTCCGGCGGGGGCTGCCCCGCCTGCCGTGCGCGATGGGCGGCGATCAGCCGCCGCTCGGTCTCACGGGTCGCCCACTCCAGGCTCGCGACGGCCCCGGTGAGTCCGCATTCCACGGCCAGCACGCCGTCCCGGCCCGTCAGACACGCGTACTCGCCGGCGTCGCCGCCCTCGACGATCAGGACGTCGCCGTGCTGCAGCGCCTGGAGGGCGACGGAGCGCACCAGCGTCGTCGTGCCGCTGCCGGGCCCGCCGACGATCAGCAGATGCGGCTCGGTGGAGCGCGGGCCCGTGCGCCACACCACCGGCGGCACGTCGCGCCGCTCCTCGCCGTGCGCGAGGGGGAGCGTGCGCCGGACGACGGTCGGGTCGGTGAAGCCGAGCACCGTCTCGCCCGGGGAGGTCACGAAGCGCTGTGCGGCGATGTCGGTGGGCAGGGGCGGCAGCACGGTGAGCGTCAACTGGTTGCCCTCCTCGTCCCAGCCGAAGTGGTACTCCCGGCCCCGGCCGGACTTGGCGTGCAGGAGGTGCTCGATGCGGGCCCGCGCCTCGGCCTCGCCGTCCGTGAAGTAGGCGGGGTAGCGGACGAGGAGGCGGGAGACGCGGCCGCTCTCGTCGAACTCGTACGACGGGAAGGCGTGCGTCCAGTCCCCGCCGTGCGCGTACAGCGGGGCCGGGTCCTCGGCCGTCGAGAAGTACGGCACGAGGGCCTCGTACAGCGAGCGCAGGCGCTTGGTCTGCGATTCGTCCGGGCCCTTGGGCGCCGGCTGTCTCCGGCCGCGGCCCTTCCAGGCCGCCGCCGCCATGAGCGCGATGCCGGCGAGCAGCGGCCCGTAGGGCACCAGGGCCACCACCAGGAGCACCGAGGCGACCAGGAAGAGGAAGGGGCCCCGCCTGTCCTTCGGTGTGTCGGCCCAGGTGCGCCGCCCGGCTTCCGTCAGCAGGCGCAGTCCGCGGGTGACCGTGAGCACCGGCTGGAGGACGTCGGTGGCGCCGTGGGCTGCCGTCCGGGCCAGCTCCCGGCTGCGGGCGATGTGTGCGCTGCCGGTGCTCAGGATGCGGGGGAGGGGGCGGGGGGCCACGGTGTTCTCCTGGTGCTGCGTGCGGAGGGGCGGGTCAGAAGTTGAGCCCGCCCAGGAGACCCGCGAGGCTCGCGCCGCCGGCCTTGATGCCCGGGGCGACGGCGGTGCTCGACAGGTAGAAGCCGAAGAGGGCGCTGACCGCCGCGTGCGAACCCTTGAGCCCGTGCTTGCGGGACAACAGGACGACGACGACGCCGAGAACAAGGACGCCCGACATGTTCAGAACTGGCATTTTCTCTCTCCTGGTTCGTGGGGACGGTCACCATGAGTCCTTCCAGGCTCACAGAATGTATCCATACGATAAAAGGTGCAACAGGGTGAAATTCCACCGTTTTCCCTCGGCCGGCCGAGCTGTCCCGTGTTCCCGTGCGGGTCCATTGCGCTCGTACGGCGCACCTGTGATCCTTGCCGCGCGCGGTGCGGCCGATGTGCCGTGGAAGCCAGTACGCTGGCGATTCACCCGTACGGCGTCACCGCTCGCCGCCGTGCGTACGCGTGTACGACCTTCCCGCGGGCCGTCGTGCGCTCCCGCAGTCCCCAGCAGTCGCAGTGAGAGGCGGTCCGGCCGATGAGTGAAGCCCCCGACCCCGAGGTCGTGGAGCTGGCCACCAAGATCTTCGATCTGGCGCGCCGAGGCGAGACCGAGGCGCTCATCGCGTACGTCGACGCCGGCGTGCCGGCCAACCTCACCAACGACCGCGGCGACTCCCTCGTGATGCTCGCCGCCTACCACGGCCACGCCGATGCCGTCCGCGCCCTGCTGGAACGCGGCGGGGCGGCCGACCGGGCCAACGACCAGGGTCAGACACCGCTCGCCGGCGCGGTCTTCAAGGGTGAGCTCGAGGTCATCCGGGCCCTGCTGGACGGTGGCGCCGACCCGGCCGCGGGCACGCCCTCGGCCGTGGACACCGCACGCATGTTCGGGAGGGCGGACTTGCTCGAACTGTTCGGCGCACCCTGATGCGACCGTTCTGACCGGCGAGAACACCGACAACGGGGGAGGCGGTACGGGGCCGCCCGAAATAAGGTCGCGGCAGCGCAAGACGCCGAGTCATCATGACGTCGTGGTTCACGGACGCGATGGCTGGGCAGGTGTTGCCGCACCGCGCGGACCGTGATGCGGCCCGCAGGGCCACCGACGAGAGGCAGAGGAAGATGGTCTACAGCAAGCAAGAGACGGCGGGCGCCCCGACGTGTTGTCACGCGGCCAGGTAATCCGTGGTCCCCGGTCGCGTCGACGCTTGATGTGAGGCTGTTTCCCATGTTCGAACCGGTCATAGCGCCCAGCGGTACGCTGCTCGGCCTCCTCCAGAGGGGCCGCGGCGACGGCACGCTGCACGCACTCACCGCACCGCGCGCCGAGGCGCTCGCGGCCCTCAACCACTGCGTGCTGCGCGACCCCCGCCACGACTGGCAGGTGGAGAACCGCTCCCTGTACTACGCCCGGCTCTATCTCGACCTGCACGGCGAGCTGGACGAGATCGAGGCGCACCTCTTCGGCGCGGAGGACGTCCTCGACACCGAGGAGTGCCGCACCGGGCTCGCCCTCGCCGTCCTCGGGCACCTCGCCTCGTACGGCAGGCACGACGCGCTCGAACTGCTGCGCAGGTACGCGTCCGTCGGCACCAACTGGGCGTGGGCCCTGGACGAGCTGGCGCTGCGCGACGACGACGCGGGTCTGCGCGCCCTCGCCGCGCCCGTCCTGGCCCGCTTCCCCGCCGATGCCGAAGGGGAGGCCGAGCTCGCCGCCGCCGTGCGGGACGCCTTCGAACCACGGCCCTGGCGGCTGTGGGCCGACGACCCGCGCGAGTCCGTCGCCACCCGCGTGCGCGCCGCCCAGGAGGCCGGGTCCTTCGACCGGTGGCAGCGGCAGCTGCGCCCGCAGGGACCCCGGCCCGGGTGGAGCGTGCAGGCCGTCTTCGATTGGGCCCAGCAGGGCATCGAACGCGGCGCCGCGCTCCATGTGCCCGCCGCCCGCTGCCTCAGCGCCGTCGCGGGCCCCGAGGACCGGCCGCAGATCATCGAGGCCGCCCGCTCCGGCAGCGACGGAGCCCGTTGCACCGCCCTGCGCCACCTGGCCGACGGCAACGACCCCGCCGCCCTCGACCTCATCGAGGGCGCGGTGTCCACCGGGTCCGCCGCCGTCGCCGACGCGGCCGTGGACGCCCTCGAACGGATGCGGAGCGTCGCCGCCGTCGACCGGGCGCGCGGCTGGGCCCGCCGGCCCGACGCCCTGGGCGCCGCCGCCGGGCGCCTGCTCGCCTGCCGGGGCGGCGCCCAGGACAGCGACCTGGTGCTCGCGGCCCTGCGGGAGGCGGTACGGGGCGAGGGCCCCGACGCGCTGACCCTGTGGACCCTCGTCGACGGCACCGGACGGCTCGGCATCGCCTGCGCCGCACCGGTCCTGCGCCATGTCTACCGCGAGACCGCCTCGTCCCACCTCCGTGGCCGCGCCGCCCGCGCCCTGGCCGCCACCGACCCCTCCTTCCCCGCCGGATTCGCCGTCGAATGCCTGTGGGACTGCGAGGAATCCACCCGCGAGATCGCCGCACGGCACGCCGAGACCGGGGACGTCCGCGTCGTCGAGCAGCTGCGCCGGCTCGCCGCGGATCCGGCCGAGGAGGCCGAGGTCCAGACCGCCGTACGCAGCCGGATAGGGCCCGACATGCCGGCCGTGTGAACGCGGGATGACCCGGGCGTCAGGAGCGTGTGGACGCGGGCCGGCCTGCGCGGTCGCACAGCCCAACGCTCATGGGACGTTCCCCGGCCGGAAAGATCGACGTTGACGCGCCCACGTCCGGTGCGGCGAGAACACGGGTATGCGTGTCGTCATCGTGACCGAATCCTTTCCCCCCGATGTGAACGGCGTGGCCCACTGCGCGCTCCAGACCGCCCGGCACCTCGTCGATCGCGGTCACGCTCCCCTCGTCGTCGCCCCCGCCTCCCCCGGATTCGCGGCGCCGCTCGACCAGAGAGCGGCCCCCGCGGCCGGAACCGGGCCCGACGCCCTCGCGCCGTGCCCCGTCGTCCGCGTCCCCTCCCTTCCGCTCCCCGGCTACCCCCAGGTGCGCGTCGCGCTCCCCAGCCGGCGCGTCGCCGCGGCCATCGGCGAACACCGCGCCGACATCGTGCACCTGGCCAGTCCCTTCGTCCTCGGCGTCCGGGGCATGTCAGCCGCCGCCCGGCTCGGCCTGCCGGCCGTCGCCGTCTACCAGACAGACCTGGCCGGATACGCCCGCACCTACATGGGCGCCGGCGAGGCGGCGGCCTGGCGGCGGATCCGCTCCGTGCACGCCGCCGCCGACCGTACCCTCGCGCCCTCCAGCGCGGCCCTGCGCGACCTGGAGGCACACGGCGTGCCCCGGGTGCGGCTGTGGCCGCGCGGCGTGGACACCGCCCGTTTCCGTCCCGCCCTGCGGGACGAGTCGCTGCGCCGCGACCTCGCCCCGGACGGTGAGCTGATCGTCGGCTACGTCGGCCGGCTCGCCCCCGAGAAGCATGTCGAACTCCTCGCCGGCACCTGCGGACTGGACGGCGTGCGCGTCGTCGTCGTGGGTGACGGGCCGAGCGATACCGCCCTGCGCGGCGCCCTGCCCGGGGCCGCCTTCCTGGGCCGCCGCACGGGCGACGACCTCGCCAGGATCTTCGCCTCGCTGGACGTCTTCGTGCACACCGGCCCCTTCGAGACGTTCTGCCAGACCGTGCAGGAGGCCATGGCCAGCGGTGTGCCGGTCGTCGCGCCCGCGGTGGGCGGACCGCTCGACCTGGTGGACCACGGGCGCACCGGGCTGCTCGTGCCGCCGGGCGACCCGGCCGCCGTACGGGAGGCGGTGCGCTCCCTGGCCGCCGACCCGGCGCTGCGCGCGGCCTACGGTGCCGCGGGACGCGCCACCGTCGAGGGCCGCACCTGGGCTGCCGTCGGGGACCAGCTCATCGAGCACTACGGCGATGTGCTCGCCGCACGCAGGACGGCGGTGGCGGTGTGATGCCGGCGTCCGGCCACGACACCGCGGGTGCCGCCACCGGGCGCCCCGCCGGCCGTCTGCGGATCGTGCGGCTCGCGAACTTCGTGACGCCCGCCTCCGGCGGACTGCGCACGGCGCTGCGTGAGCTGGGCAAGGGCTTCAAGGAGGCCGGCCACGAACCGGTGCTCGTCGTGCCCGGCGAGCACCACACCGACCGCGAGACCGAGCAGGGCCGCGTCATCACCCTGCCCGGGCCCCTGCTGCCGGGCACCGGCGGCTACCGCGTCCTCGTCGACAAGCGGCGTGTCGCCGCCCTCCTAGAGGAGCTGGGCCCCGACCGCCTGGAGGTCTCCGACCGGACCACGCTGCGTTGGACCGGGAAGTGGGCGCGGCGCGCCCGTGTCCCCGCCGTCATGGTCTCCCACGAGACCGCCGACGGTGTGCTGCGCACGTGGGGTCTGTCCGAGAACCTCTCCCGGCGGGCCGCCGACGCCCTCAACACCCGGACGGCACACACCTACGCGCGCGTCGTGTGCACCACCGAGTTCGCCGAGCGCGAGTTCGTGCGGATCGGCGCGCGCAACGTCGTACGGGCGCCGCTGGGCGTCGACCTGGAACAGCGGCACCCCGGGCTGCGGGATCCGGGACTGCGGGACGGGTACGTGCGCGGTGCCGGGGCGCTGCTCGTCATGTGTTCCCGCCTCTCCGTGGAGAAGCGGCCGGGCACGGCCCTGGACACCCTGGAGGCGCTGCTGCGGCGCGGGCGGCGTGCCGTGCTGGTCGTCGCCGGGGACGGGCCGCTGCGGCCCCGGCTCGAACAGCGGGTGCGCGAGCGGGGCCTGCCCGTCACCTTCCTCGGCCACGTCGGCGACCGGGACCTGCTCGGCGCGCTGCAGGCGTCGGCCGATGTGTGCCTGGCCCCCGGGCCCGCCGAGACGTTCGGGCTGGCCGCCCTGGAGGCGATGGCCTGCGGCACGCCCGTGGTGGCCAGCGCGTCCTCCGCGCTGCCCGAGGTGATCGGCTCGGCCGGGGCGACCGCTGCCGACGACGGCGACGCCTTCGCGGACGCGGTGGACCTGCTCCTGCAGCGGCCCGCGGACGAGCGCCGGGAGACGGCACGCGCGCGTGCCGAGTGCTTCGGATGGCGGACCGCGGTGGAGGCGTTCCTCACGGCGCACGACGCGCCGTCGAGCGCCCTGCCGTCGGGCGCCCTGCCGTCGGGCGTCGCGCGGCCGGGTGCCGCGTCGCCGGGTGTCGTGACCCCGGCGGCGGGGGACGCAGGCGTGCGTGGCGCGGCCCGGGAGGGCATCCGATGAGACCCGTGCGGTTCGTCGCGCTCGGGGACTCGCTGACGGAAGGCGTGGGCGATCCCGTCGGGGACGGCTGGCGGGGGTGGGCCGCGCTCCTCGCCGAGGGGCTCGCCCCCGCGGACGCCCCGGCGGAGTTCACCAACCTCGCCGTCAGCGGCGCCCAGACCCGGGACGTCCTGGAGCGGCAGACCCCGGCGGCGCTCGCCCTGCGCCCCGACGTGGTCTCCGTCGTCATCGGCGTCAACGACACCCTGCGCTGCACCTTCGACATCCACGCCGTCGCCGCCCGGCTCGACGAGGTGTACGCGGCCTTCCGGGCCCAGGGCGCCGTACTGCTGACGGCCTGTCTGCCCGACCCGGGGACGATGCTCCGTCTGCCGGGGGCGCTGGCGCGTCCGCTGGCCCGCCGTCAACGGGCCGTGAACACGGTCGTGCACGCGCTGTCCGAGCGGTACGGGGCGCTGCACCTGCACGCCGCGGACGGCGCGTGGATCGCCGACCGCGCCATGTGGAGCGCGGACCGGTTGCACCCGGGGGAGAGCGGGCACCGGCAGCTCGCGCTCCGGTTCCACGCGCTGCTCGCCGGAGCGGGACTCGCGGCCGGCACCGCGCCCTGCGCGGAGCCCGGGTCGCCCCCGC
Organism: Streptomyces sp. NPDC007264; assembly: GCF_042869095.1. NCBI lineage: Bacteria > Bacillati > Actinomycetota > Actinomycetes > Kitasatosporales > Streptomycetaceae > Streptomyces > Streptomyces sp. NPDC007264. The sequence continues at coordinate 12,969 of NZ_JBIAFD010000005.1, read as the reverse complement.
CCGGCCGCTCGGCCGGCCTGTGGTGGCTGGCCACCGCCGGCACCGGCTGGGTGGCGCGGCGCTGCACCGACCTGCTGCCGCAGCTGCTCACCCTGGCCGCCGCCGAGGTGCGGCACAGGGCCGGGGGGACCAGCGCCCGACTGGACCTCAGCGCCTCCCACGCGGTGGCGTCCGCGCTGGCCGCGCTGTCGGTGGCGGAGCGGCCCGACCCGGCGTGAGCGGGGGCGGCCGGGGTGCTGTGGGCGGGGGCGGTCGGACCTGGCGTGGGCGGGGGCGGTCGGGGTGCTGTGGGCGGGAGCGGCCGGACGCGGCGTGGGCGGGAGTGGTCGGGGTGCTGTGGGCGGGAGCGGCCGGACCTGGCGTGGGCGGGAGTGGTCGGGGTGCTGTGGGCGGGGGCGGCCGGACGCGGCGTGAGCCGGTCGGCTACCGGCGGCCCACAGCGGTGAAGCGGACGGGGGTGCCCGGGGCCGCCTGGGCGGCGGCCGCGAGGTCGGTGGCCCGGACGACCGCGATCACCGGGTAGCCCCCGGTGGTCGGATGGTCGGCCAGGAACACGACCGGTCTGCCGTCGGGCGGCACCTGGACCGCCCCCAGCACCATTCCCTCGCTGGGGAGTTCACCGGTCCGGGCGCGCTCCAGGGCGGGCCCCTCCGTGCGCAGGCCGATGCGGTTGCTCGCGGAGGACACGCGGTACGCGCGCGTGACGAGCGTGCGCACCGCGTCCGCCGTGAACCAGTCGTCGCGGGGCCCCGGCGTCACCCGCAGCACCAGCTCGGCCGGCGGACCCGGCTGCGGAACGGCGTCCACGCGTGCGGGAGGGCCGGCGGGTCTCCCCAGCGGCAGCACGGCACCGTCCGTGAGCGGTGGCGGGCCGAGCCCGGAGAGCAGGTCCGTGGAGCGGCTGCCGAGCACCGGCTCCACGGCCACCCCGCCCGAGACACCGAGGTAACTGCGTACCCCGGAGCGCGCGGGCCCGATGTCGAGCAGCGCGCCGGCCGGTACGCGCACCGGTGCGCCCCAGGGCGCGGGCCGCCCGTCCACGGTGACCGGGCAGGGCGCGCCGCCGACCGCGACGGTGACCGCGGAACGCGGCCGCACGGCGCAGCCGTTCAGCGTGGTCTCCAGCACGGCCGCCTCCGGCGGATTGCCGACCAGCCGGTTGACGAGTGCCGCGGCGGGCGCGTCGAGGGCGCCCGAGCGGGGCACCCCGAGGTGGGCGTGGCCGGGACGTCCCAGGTCCTGCACGGTGGTCAGCGCCCCGGCCCGTACGACGGCGAGCGCGCGGTCCGTCATCCCCGCCCCACCGGGACGAAGCGGACGAGGGCGCCCGGGGCGAGCAGCGCGGCCGGCACCCGTGTGTCGTCCCACAGCACCGTGTCGGTCGTGCCGATGAGCTGCCAGCCGCCCGGCGACGAGCGCGGGTACACGCCGGTGTACGGTCCGGCGAGCGCCACCGAGCCGACGGGGACGGCGGTGCGCGGGGTGGCCCGGCGGGGCACGGCACGGTGCTCCGGCAGGCCGGTGAGATAGCCGAAGCCGGGCGCGAAACCGCAGAACGCGACCCGGAACCGGGCCGCCGCGTGGATGCGTGCCACCTCGTCCGGCGGCACACCCCACAGTGCGGCCACATCCGGCAGGTCGGGGCCGTCGTACCGTACGGGGATCTCGATCGCCTCCTGCGCGCGCGCAGGGAGCGGCGGGACCTCCCAGCCCGCGAGGCGGGCCGCGAGCCGGGCGGGTTCGGCGAGTCCGTCGAGGAGGACCGTACGGGCCGCGGGGACGATCTCGCGGACCGCCAGCTCCCCGGCCGTCCGGCGGCGCAGCAGCTCGGCGTGCAGGGCCTGGGCCTGCTCGCCGGAGGGGAGTTCGACGAGCAGCGCCTCCTCGCCGACGGGCAGCACCCTCATGCGAAGGCCCCCACACGGATTCCGGAGGACTCCAGGGCGCCGCGCACCCGGCGGGCCAGGGCGACCGCGCCGGGCGTGTCGCCGTGCAGGCACAGGGAGCGGGCCCGGACGGGGATGTCCCGCCCGGAGTGCGAGGGGACGACTCCGAAGCGGGCGAGGCTGACCGAGCGCTCCACGACCGTGTCGGGGTCGGTGACCACCGCGCCGTCCCGGCCGCGCGGCACGAGCGTGCCTTCCTCCGTGTAGGCGCGGTCCGCGAACGCCTCCGTGACGACCGGGAGCCCGGCCTTCTCGGCCACTTCCAGGAACCGTGATCCGGGCAGCCCGAGCACGGGCAGCGCGGCGTCGGCGAGGAGCACGCCGTCGACGACCGCCTCGGCCTGCCGCTCGTCGTGGACCACCCGGTTGTAGAGCGCGCCGTGCGGCTTCACGTAGGACACCCGGGAGCCCGCGGCGCGGGCGAAGACCTCCAGCGCACCGATCTGGTAGGCGACCTCGGCGGCCAGTTCCTCGGGCGGCACCTCCATCGCGCGCCGCCCGAAGCCGGCCAGGTCGCGGTAGGAGACCTGGGCGCCGATCCGTACGCCGCGCTCGGCCGCCAGCTCGCAGACCCGTCGCATGGTGGCCGCGTCCCCCGCGTGGAAGCCGCAGGCCACGTTGGCGCTCGTGACGACGGACAGCAGCCGCTCGTCGTCGGTGAGCCGCCAGTGGCCGAAGCCCTCGCCGAGGTCGGCGTTCAGATCGATCATGGTCCCTCCCGGTCGTCCGGCGTCACACGACGCGGTACTTGTCGTCGCGGGCGTCGGTGATGAACATCTGTCCCGGTGCGTGGGTGATGGCGAACGGCGGGCGCGAGGCCATCACCGCGGCCTGCGGGGTCACTCCGCAGGCCCAGAACACCGGGATGTCGTCCGGCGCGGCGTCCACCGGGTCGCCGAAGTCGGGCCGGCCGAGGTCGTCGACGCCGAGGCCCGAGGGGTCGCCGCAGTGTACGGGGCCGCCGTGCACCGCCGGCAGCAGACTGCTCTCCCGGATCGCCGCTCCCAGGTGCTCGGGCGGAACCGGGCGCATGGACACCACCATCGGGCCGTGCAGCCGTCCCGCCGGACGACACTGGCGGGCGGTCACGTACATCGGGACGTTGCGGCCCTGCTCGACGTGGCGCAGCGGGACGCCCGCCGCGGTGAGCGCCCACTCGAAGGTGAAGCTGCAGCCGATGAGGAAGGACACCAGGTCGTCGCGCCAGTGGGCGAGCACGTCCGTCGGCTCGTCCACCACCTCGCCGTCCCGCCACACCCGGTAGCGGGGCAGATCGGTGCGCAGGTCGGCGCCCTCGGCGAGGGCCGTCGTCCAGGAGCCGGCGTCCGTGACGTCGAGGAGGGGGCACGGCTGCGGGTTGCGCGCGCAGAACAGCAGCATGTCGTACGCCCAGGACGCGGGGACCGAGATCAGGTTGGCCTGGGTGTGGCCGGCCGAGGTCCCGGCCGTGGGGCCGGCGAGCCCCGCCCGGAAGCGGGCCCGGGCCTCGGCGGGGCGCCATGCGTGCGCCTGCTCGTCGACGAGGGTCAGGGGGCGGTCGTCCGTACGGTTCACCGGAGCTCCTTCCCGCGCGTCTCCGGCAGCCCCAGCAGGGCCAGCGCCGCCAGGCCGTATCCGAGCGCGCCGAAGACCAGCGCACCGCCCACGCCCCAGCTGTCGGCCAGGAAGCCCACCAGGGTCGGGAAGACGGCGCCCACGGCGCGGCCCGTGTTGTACGTGAAGCCCTGCCCCGTGCCCCGCACCGCGGTCGGATACAGCTCGCTCAGGTAGGACCCGAAGCCGCTGAAGATCGCCGACATGCAGAACCCGAGCGGGAAACCGAGCACCAGGAGAAGGGTGTCGGCGCCGCTGGGGATGTTCGCGTACGCCAGGACGCAGATCGCCGAGAGCAGGGCGAAGAGCCAGATGTTGCGCCTGCGGCCCAGGCGGTCGGTGAGATGACCGCCGGTGAGGTAGCCGATGAAGGCCCCGGAGATCAGGAACGTCAGGTACGAGCCGGTGCCGACGACGGAGAGGCCGCGCTCCGTCTTCAGATAGGTGGGCACCCAGGTCGCGAGCGTGTAGTAGCCGCCCTGGACGCCGGTGGAGAGCAGCCCGGCGAAGACCGTGGTGCGCAGCAGGCCCGGCGCCTCGGCGGTGCCCGGCTTGAAGATGGCCGTGAAGGAACCCTTCCGGGTGCTCCGTTCGCGCTGGGCCGCCGCCTGGGGGGCGTCGTGCACCCGGCGGCGTATCCAGACCACCAGCAGGGCGGGCAGCGCGCCGGTCCAGAACATCACGCGCCAGGCCATGTCGTCGCCCACGAAGGAGAAGACCAGGGTGTAGACGACGACGGCCAGGGCCCAGCCCACGGCCCACGAGCTCTGGATCGCGCCGAGCGTGCGGCCCCGGTGCCTGGCGCTCGCGTACTCGGCGACCAGGATCGCGCCGACCGCCCACTCGCCGCCGAAGCCGAGGCCCTGGAGGGCGCGGAAGACCAGCAGGGTCTCGTAGGTGGGCGCGAAGCCGCAGGCGACGGTGAAGACGGCGTAGGTGGCCACGGTGACCATCAGGGCCCTGACCCGCCCGACGCGGTCGGCGACCACGCCGGCCACGGCGCCGCCGACCGCCGAGACGACCAGGGTGACCGTGGTGAAGAGCCCGGTCTGTCCGCTGTCCAGTCCGAAGTACGCCGCGAGCGCGACCATGCTCAGCGGCAGCGTGAAGTAGTCGTAGGAGTCCAGGGCATAGCCGCCGAAGGCGCCCGCGAAGGCGCGGCGGCCGCGCGGGCCCAGGGCCCGCAGCCAGCCCAGGGCGCCGCCGTCGGTGACGCGTTCGTCCGTTCCCGGCCGGGTGCCGGAGTCCATGGCCGGTGAGGGAGGGATCGTGCTCATGTGCACCTCGCAGTTGAAGGACGGAGGGTGCTGGGGATCGAGCCTGGCCGTGCGGGACGTTCCGGCGCCGCGGTGGGAGCGGAGCGGTGCCGTGCGAAGCAAGGTAGAGGATCGTTGAACGATCCTTCAATACCCGTGTTGTTTCGTCCTTGTATCTGCGATTGAATTCCGGGCATGACGGAGCAGCTGACGGGACTGGCCGGCGACCGCGCCCTGCTGGGGCGCACCAGCACCGCGGAGCGGGTCTCGGACATCCTCAGGAGCCGTATCGCCGAGGGCTACTTCCCGCCCGGCACCCGGCTGTCCGAGGACAGCATCGGCGGCGCCCTCGGCGTCTCCCGCAACACGCTGCGCGAGGCGTTCCGGCTGCTCACGCACGAACGGCTGCTCGTCCACGAGCTGAACCGGGGTGTCTTCGTGCGGGTCCTGACCGTCGAGGACGTCGAGGACATCTACCGCACCCGCGCCCTCGTCGAGTGCGCCGTGGTAAGGGGCCTCGGCGCGCCGCCGTACGCCCTCGCCGGCCTCGCCGAGGCCGTCGCGGAGGGGGAGCGCGCGACCCGCGAAGGTGACTGGAAAGAGCTGGGCACGGCCAACATCCACTTCCACCGCGAACTGGTGGCGCTCGCGGGCAGCGACCGCACGGACGAACTGATGCGCAGCGTCTTCGCCGAACTGCGCCTCGCCTTCCACGTCGTGGACGACCCGCAGCGGCTGCACCAGCCCTATCTCGCGCGCAACCGGCAGATCCTGGAGACCCTCAGGGCGGGCGAGCGCGACCGGGCCGAGGCACTGCTCGCCGGCTACCTCGACGACTCGCGGGCCGGCCTCGTCGCGGTCTACGGACGCCGCGTGGCCGACGCGGGACAGGACGCCGGCTGAGCGCGTCTGCGTCGTTTGGGCCGTTGTCAGACCGAGGACCTAGTCTGTGCACCGTGACTTCGCCTGCTTCGACGGACCGTGTTCCGCCCCAGCTCAGCGCGGGGCCGCGCCCGGCTTCGGGCCCGGCCGCCGACGAGGGGCTGGCGCGGCGGCTGCGCGCGCTCGCCTGCACCGCGCCGCTGCACGACCTGGACGCGCGCAAGGCCAACCTCGCCGGCGAGTACTCGGTGTACGGGATGGCGGAGGTCGCCCTCGCCGCCATCGACCTGGTCACGCTGAACATGGACTTCGACACGGGCGCCGACCACGACCAGATAGTCGCCCGGCTCATCCCGCGCATCGCCGCCCAGGCCCCGCAGCGCCCCGTCGCCGAGCACGAGCGCGTGGCCCGCTGGGTCCTCGAGAACCTGATCAACGTCGGAAGCGTCGACCGTGGCTTCCGCGCCGTGTACGGCACCTTCGCGCCGGACGGCACGTACGTCCGGCGCGACTACGACTTCAAGCTGATCGAGGAAGTGCCGGGATACGGCGGAAGCGTCTACCTGCGCACCACGGACGAGGCGGTCAACGTCCTCGTCGGCGCTCTCGACACGGACGTCACCAGCGCCCAGATCGCCGCCGAGGTCAAGCTGGAGGTGCTCATCAGCCGCGGCCGCCTCGCCGACGCCCAGCTCGCCGCGGAGCAGGCCCGCTACCGCACCGTGCAGTACTCGGAGTCGCTGCGCAGGGCCCTGGAGGCCACCCGGCGCAACGTCCGCGCGGTGGACTGGCTGAGCGCGGTGCCGGACATGATCGCCGAGGCACTCGACCACGTCGCCGACCGCTACCGCCACGAGAACGCGATCCTCACCAACATCCGCAAGGCCCGCGACGAATCCGAGGACCCCGAGCAGAAGCGGCGCGCCGCCGAACTCGTCGACATCGTCAAGGACTGCATCCGCCGCCACACTCAGCTGCAGTCCCGCCTCCTGGAGGCGGGCCCGCTCTTCCGCGCCGAGCAGGACCGGCAGGCGTTCGCCACGCCGATGACCACGTCGGGGACGGACCTGTACGGACACCTCCTCGCGCCACTGCTGCCGCTCCCGCTGGAACGCGCGATCCGCGTCACCGACGCCTTCTTCACGCACGGGACGGGGCTGCGCACGCCGGCGTCGGTGCGGGTCGGGGATCTCGTCGACCTGCTGCTGACGCCTCCGGTGGAGCGCGAGCACCTCGGGGCCGAGATGCCCGAGCCGGACCTGGTCGCCACGCCGGACGACAGCCGGTTCAGCGAGGAGCAGCTGGCCGCGGCGCTGGAACTGCTCGACCTGTCGGCGGACGCCCCGCGCCGGCTGTCCGGGCTGCTCGCGGACGCACGCCGCCAGGACCCCGACCTGCCCTACCTGGTCGCCCTGCTGGCCGTGCACGCCGCCAGCCCTCCGGTCGGCACGGCCTACCGGCAGGGCGAGGAGAAGCTGCTGTTCGCCGTGGACGACGGCACGGAGCTCGACGACCCCGAGTTCGGCGGCGCCGACCTCGTCGTCGGGACCGCTCTGCTGGATGCGGCGGGCATGGCCGCGGACCGGACAGAGGCGGCATGAGCAGGGACGAGTACCAGCGCAGCAAGGAGCCCCGCCCGTGACCGAGCACGCCGAGTGGAGCGAGCCGGAGGCCGCCGCCGCACCGGTGGGCGCCGCCGTCACCCCCGCCGACGCCGCCGACGCGGCACGGCTCGTCGCCTTCGGGCTGCAGCCCAGGCTGCAGCCCGCACGCGACCTGGAGTACGCCGAACTGCTGCGCCGCTACCGCGAGGACCCGCCGTTCGCACGGCTCGCCGACGCCGTCGCCGCCGGGCTCGGTCTTGTGGTCCTGGAGGTGTCCCCGCGCGCGGGCATGGCCGTCACCGCCGCGGAGGACTCCGTCTTCGCCGTCCGCATGAGCGACTACGCGCGCCGCACCTCGGCCGACTCCGGCGACCGCTTCCTGCACGGGCTCGCCCATCTCGCGGTCGCCGCCCTGTCCTTCCCGCGCCCCGAGGACCTGGCCGACGACGGCTACATCGGGCGGGTCACGGTCCACGGCATCGACGCCTTCGTGCGCCAGGCGTGCCGGCGCCTGGAGGAGCGGGCCGAGGAGCAGGGCGAGAACACCGATCCGGCGACCGGTGCGCCGGGTCTCGAGGCGGCCTGGCGCATCTGGGCCAGACGCAGCGCGACCGGGGCCACCAAGGACGCGCGCAGGCTGGCGGGTTCCACCACCGGCATCGTCGGCAAGGCCGTCGCCTTCCTCACGGACTCCGGGTTCCTGCAGCGCACCGGGGACGAGAACGGCGGCACCTACCGCACGACGGCCCGCTACCAGCTCCAGGTGCGCGACATGGCGGGCAGCGCCGCCCTGTCCGAACTCCTCGACCTCGGCATCGTCCCGGTGACCGACGGCACGGCCACCCTGCTGCCCCCCGAGGACACCGACGACCTGGAGTTGGCGGCGGACGCCGGACTGCCGTTCCACTCCTGACACTCCGCGTTCTTCGAAGACCGAGCACGACCGACGACGAGAGTCCCCCGCCATGTACGAGCTGTCCCGGGTCCGCCTCTATTCCATCGGGCCGGCCGGTGCGCGCTATGCCGACACCGTGCTGGACCTGCGGGGTGTGGGCGATCCGGTGCCCGATCCCGCACCCGTCCAGGCGGAGTTCTTCGCGGAGGAGCCCGCCGGCCCGCCGCGCCGGCCCGCCCCCGCGGGCGTGCTCTTCCTGGAGAACGGCGGAGGCAAGTCCGTCCTGCTCAAGCTGATCTTCTCGGTGATGCTGCCCGGCCACCGCAACACGCTCGGCGGCGCCAGCTCCGGTGTCCTGCGGAAGTTCCTGCTCGCCGACGACTGCGGGCACGTGGCGCTGGAGTGGCAGCACACGCTCACCGGCGAGTGCGTCGTGGTGGGCAAGGCGAGCGAATGGCGCGGGCGCCAGGTCTCCAACGACCCGCGGAAGTTCGCCGAGGCGTGGTACTCCTTCCGTCCGGGTCCCGGGCTCAGCCTCGACAACCTGCCCGTCGCCGAGTCCACCGCCGTGCGGCCGCCGGTGGAGGGCACGTCAGGGGCGCAGGGGCGACGCCGCACGATGAAGGGTTTCCGGGACGCCCTGACGGAGGCGGGCAAGGCGTATCCGCATCTGGAAGTGCACTGGGAGGAGATCCACGACCGCTGGAACGAGCACCTGACGGACCTCGGCCTGGACCCCGAACTCTTCCGCTACCAGCGCGAGATGAACGCCGACGAGGGCGAGGCCGCGGGCCTCTTCGCGGTCAAGAAGGACTCCGACTTCACGGACCTGCTGCTGCGCGCGGTGACCGACACCCGGGACACCGACGGACTGGCCGACCTGGTCAGCGGGTTCGGCAACAAGCTGGGACGGCGCGCCGAGCTGATGGCCGAACGCGACTTCACGGCGGGGTCGGTGGACCTGCTCGGACGCATCGTCGACGCCGCCGGGACACGGGCGCGGGCGCGCGACATCCACGCGGGCGCCGAGCGGCGGACCCGCACGCTGGCACGCCGGCTCGTCGCCCGCGCCGTGCGGGAACGGCTGCGCGCCGCCGACCTGGCCCGGCAGGTGACCGCCGCCGCCCACGCGGTCACGCACGCGGAGGGTGCCCGTGAGCGCAGCGCGCTCATCGCCGCCGAACTGGCCTACCGGCACGCCTCGCTGGCCCTGGCGGGCGCGGAGAAGGCCGCGGCCGCGCAGAAACGGGAGCTCGCCGACGCGCGCCAGCTGTACTCCGCGTGGCAGGCCGCCGAGGCCGTGCTGCGCCATCGTGCCGCCGCCGACCGCTCCGCGCGTGTGGCCGCCGCGATCCGCGAGGCCGAACGGGACGCCGCACCCGCGCTCGCCGCGCGCGCCAAGGCCGCCGTCGATCTCGTACGGGCGCTGCACGCGGCCGCCGAGAGCGCCGAGTCGCTCGCCAACGCGGAGGAGGAGCGCTCCGCCGCACTCCAGGAGGCCGGAGAGTCCGCCCACCGGGACGCGACGACGGCGGCCACGGAGGCGCAGCGCGCCCGCAGCGAGGCGGGACATCTGCGGCAGCGGCTCACCGAGGTCGAACAGGAGACCGCCGAGGCGGTACGCGCGGGCTGGCTGGACGACAGCACGCCCGACGCCGACCCGGCGCGCGCCGCACTCGCCGCGAGCGACGCCGAGAAGACGGCCGTCGCCGCCTGGGACACCGCGCGGGAGGCGTCCCGCCGGGCGTCCGAGCAGGCGCGCGAGACGGCGGCCGCCGAAGCCCGCGCGGAACTGACGGCGGCCCGCGCGGCGGACGCCGCCACGGCCGCCGAGCGGTCCTACCAGGCGGAGCGCGGCACGGCCCAGGTGCTGGCGGCGGAGGAGCGGCTGGCGGAACTGCTCGGCGTGTCCGGCACCGGCGTACGCGGCCGGGTCCCCGGGCCACGGCGCGACGCGGACGCGGCCCCGGCCGACGCGCCGGCCGGGGGAGAAGCCCCCTTCGGCCCCGAGGAACTGGACCGCTTCGCGGACGAACTGCGCGAACTGCTCGACGACTCCGTCTCCTCGGCCGAGCGCCAGCTCTTCGAGCTGCGCACCGCGGCGGCCGACGACGCGCGCATCCTCGGCGCGCTCGGCGACGGCGGGCTGCTGCCGCCCGGACCGGACGTGCTGGCGACGGTCGAGTTCCTCGGCGAACACGGCATCCCGGCCCTGCCGGGCTGGCGCTACCTCGCCCAGGCCGTCGACCCGGTCGACCACGCGCGCGTGCTGACCGCCCGCCCCGAGCTGGTCGACGGCGTGATCATCACCGACCCGGACTCGCACGCCCGGGCCCGCGAGGCGCTGAGCGAGGCGGCCCTGCTGCCGCGCTCCACCGTCGCCGTCGGTACGGCCGCCGCGCTGCTCGCCCCCACCCCGGCCGACGGCCGGGACGGCGGCGACGGCGGTGTGTTCCTCGTGCCGCCGAACCCGGCCATGCACGACGAGCACGCCGCCGACGAGGAGCGGCAGGCGCTGCGCGCGCGGGCCGGCGAACGCGACGAGGAGATCCGCACGCTCGCGGCCCGGCTCGGCAAGGACCGCGAACTCGCGGCCCGGCTCGCCTCGTGGCGTTCCGGCTGCCCGGCGGGCCGGCTCGGTGAACTGGCCGGGACCGCCCGGGACGCACGCGCCTTCGCCGAGGAGGCCGAGGCCGAGCTGGCCGAGGCCCGCACCGCCCGCGCCGAGGCCGACGAGGCCGCGGCCGAGGCGGCCCATGCGCGCGAGGAGCGGCAGGAGGCCGCCCAGAAGGCCCGGCGCGCCGCCGACGCGCTCGCCGGACTCGCCTTCCGGCTGCGCGAACGCGCGGGATGGCAGGTCAAACTGCGCGAACTGGCCGACGACGCGGTGGAGTCGGAGGCCCGTGCCCAGTCGTGCCTGGAGCGTGCCCGCGCCGCCGACGAGGACCGGCGCGCCGCCCAGCGCGCCGCCGACGACGCCCGCCGCACGGCGCGTGCGCTGCGCGCCGAGCGCGCCGAGATCGCGGGCGCCCCCGACGACGTACCGGAGGACGAGGCGGAGGCACCGACGGCGTCCCTGCCCGCCCTCCGGGAGGCATACCGCGCCGCCTCCCAGCTGTACGAGAAGGTCGGCGTCGGTGCCGACCTGCGGGCCGAACAGGCGCGGGCCGAGAGCGACGAGTCCGCCGCCCTCGCCGAGCTGGACCGGCTCAGCAACAAGGTGCGCTCGCGTGCCGAGCAGCTCCTTCAGTCACCGGACGGCTCCGACGGACCCTCCCGGCAGGCCGCCGCCGCGCGTGCCGAGGAGCTGGTGCAGCTTCTGGAGACCCGCATGTCCACGGCGAGCGAGCAGCTCGGCCGACTGCGCGGCGAGGCCGAGCGGCACGCCCCCGAGAACGGCGAGGCCCACACCGAGCTGCCGGAGGAGCTGGTTCCGCGGGACGCCGAGCACGCCCAGGCGCTGCTGCGCACGGCGACCGGCGAACTGGCCGCCCGCACCGAGGCGTTGAGCCAGGCCCGCGAGGCCCACGCCGAACTCCTCGGCGCCCACCGGGCCGCCGAGGACGCGGCGGGCGGCTTCGACGAGATCGCGGCGATGCTCCGTGACCTGTTGCGCGAGCACGCACCCGACGAGGAGCAGGACGAACCGGAGCCCTATCCCGGCACCCTCGAGGAGGCCCGCCGGGCCGCCGCCGAGACCCGCCGGTCGCTGCGCGGCTGCGCCGCGGACCTGTCCGCCGCCGAGGCGGCGGTGCGCGAGGCGAGCGACGTGCTCGTCCGGCACGCCAACTCCACGCGGTACGAACAGGTCCGCACCCCCGCCCGCCAGCAGATCCGGGAACTGCCCGCGTCCGCACTGCCGGAGCACGCCCAGCGGTGGGCGGATGCCTTCGCGCCCCGGCTGAGGGTCCTCACCGACGAACTGGTCCAGCTCGAGCGCAACCGGGACTCGATCGTGGACCGGCTGCGCGGGCTGGTCGAGTCGTCCCTGGCCACGCTGCGGTCGGCGCAGCGCCTGTCCCGGCTCCCCGAGGGCCTGGGCGAATGGTCCGGGCAGGAGTTCCTGCGCATCCGCTTCGAGGAGCCCGACCCGGCCACACTCGCCGAACGGCTCGGTGAGGTCATCGACGACGCGACCCGCGCGGCCGTCAAGAAGAACTCCGATCTGCGCCGCGACGGCATGTCCCTGCTGCTGCGGGGCGTGGGGGCGGCGCTGCGGCCCAAGGGCGTCGCCGTCGAGATCCTCAAGCCGGACGCCGTGCTGCGCGCCGAGCGTGTGCCGGTCGGGCAGATGGGCGACGTGTTCTCGGGCGGGCAACTGCTGACCGCCGCCATCGCGTTGTACTGCACGATGGCCGCGCTGCGTTCCAACGACCGCGGCCGGGACCGGCACCGCCACGCGGGCACGCTGTTCCTGGACAACCCCATCGGCCGCGCCAACGCGACGTATCTGCTGGAGCTCCAACGGGCCGTCTCGGACGCGCTCGGCGTCCAGCTGCTCTACACGACGGGTCTGTTCGACACCACCGCGCTGGCCGAGTTCCCCCTGGTCATCCGGCTGCGCAACGATGCCGACCTGCGGGCCGGGCTGAAGTACATCCGGGTGGAGGAGCACCTGCGGCCGGGACTGCCGCAGCAGCCCCGGGCCGGAGAAGCGGTACACAGCGAGATCACGGCCACACGGATGTTCAAACGGCCCGCCTAGTGCTGTGACCGGGAAGGTTCACCGGCTCGCGACGCCCGGCACGGCTCCCCCACGCTCGGCTGCGCTCGCGCGGGAGGGGCCCCCACCG